>JAAEZI010000010.1:0-603 GCA_018222915.1 Algicola sp.
GGTTTCAATGTATTTTGGTTTAAATTGGCCTACTTCATTTCTGTATAGTCTAAACGATCCTCCTAAACCAACAGCATTTATACTAAATACATCAAAGCTATTAACTGTCACTGCCATAAAAGGAGACTCTTTTGTAACAGGCGAATCATTATCTCTATAGGAATCCATTAGGGCATTGTTATTAGCTTGTCCATTTTGAGAGTATAAATTACCATACATTGGAACCTCCTGATAAGGTTCTATAATTTTGCTTATAGAGAAATTTCCCTTTAATGTTAATGATTTGATTTTATTAATAGGTAATGAAACATCAAAAGTTGCTACAAATTCCCTACTTACCGTAGACCTTGGAATACTAATAGAAGCGAGAGGGGCATGCTTTGAAAATGATAAAGAAAAACTTTCGGCTTTATCACCATCTCTATCATACCTTGAGTAATTTTTATCACAATAAGTAAATGAATTAAACGACTTTATTTTATCATACGTACCCTGAATACTATTTATTATTTTACCAACCCCTTTATTTTTTTGATTTTCTTCGCCTTTAGAATTATCATCATCCTTCTTATTTAGTAGATGATCTAAAGATAAACTTGGAGA
>JAAEZI010000010.1:613-42933 GCA_018222915.1 Algicola sp.
TCATGTTTTCTTTCCCTTTTCAGCTTCATTTAGTGGTGCTAAACTTGCACCTGCTTTTACTCCAAAACCAGCATAGTTGTCATAATACATACTGAATTGTCCAGAAAGTCCTAAATCACCTCCAAATATTTCTATATCGTTTGGACTAACTCCAATACCAACATTCCATTTATCTTTTTGATACACTTTCTTTTGGAGTGTGTCACCTTTAAAATCATCTGGAATGCCGCGTTTATTTCTAACAATAGCTCCAGTATTGATATTCCAATTGTACCCTACCCAAGTAGGCACATTATTAACACTAGGACTAGCTGTATAACCTAAAACAATTGGATAATCACCATCTGGACCTGGAATTGTAAGTAAAGGAATGTTGTAATTTAAATTGCCTGTATATAAATCTACCATTCCGTTTCCAGTAACAGTAGCAAAAGAGGTTACTTCTGGTTGTGTTGGACCTGTAGTTTGTGCCTTTAACAGATATGGTGATATGGTTATAAATAATATTAGTAATCGTTTTACCATGAGTAAACAAATTTTAAATATTGTTTTTGATTTTTTGAGTCTGTAACTTCTAATAGTAATGGGTTTAATAATCCCCAATTTCTATATATGGTTTTTGGAAAATCTAATGACACATAATTACGCCCATAATGTATTGTTCTTGGGTTATCGCTGTTAGAGTAGACTACTTCACCTTCCTTTGAATATATTTTATAATTTAAAGTTGTAGCATTATACTTTTCATCATAAACAAAGAGAAGTTTTTCATTTATATACCTGTAATCATTGTTTATTTTATCCGATAAAATTGAGTATGCTTTTAGGTCGTTAGTTGTTACCGTTGGTGTAGAAGTTGAAGAAGATGGACTTACTGTATTTTGACTGCTGGAACATGACATCAAAATGGATAAAAATGCATAATAAAATAATTGTTTCATGGAAATGAAATTTTATTAAACATAAGGAGATAGGTTTACAAAAAAGCATGGTAATTGATTACTTGAGGAGTTGAATCCATTAAATGTGGAAACTACTTTATTATCGGTTAGCCAGTATCACAAAACCACTCCAATCTTTCATTATTTTTGGTTAAACCAATTATGAATAAAACACAGGAATTTATAAAAGTTAATGAAGACCATTGGGAATGTTTATATGGAAATGACACTATGGACATAGGTTTCTTCCCATGTGATAACAAAGGGGATTGTAAAGAACCAGATTTATCTTGGGAAGGTCTATATTCTTGCCAAAAATGTGGTCGTATTATTGAACATGGAACTCATAAAGTAATAGGTGTTAACAGCAATGCCAAAAAATTACCTCAACTAGATGAACAGCACGATTACCAAATGTGGGCCGATGTTGAGGGTGAAATGATCAACATGGGTGTTATTCATAAAAACACCACCCTGCTTGCTATGAATTATATCGAAAATGCCGAATCATTTAATATCACGATTGAACCTGCAGGTGGCAACGATCATCCTACAGTGTCTAGGTTAATCAGTAACATTTATTTATAAATGCTGGCAAAAAAGCCGTTGTTAGATTCTTAAACGTTTCAAGCATAATGATGAGAATCAAGGGTTACATGTGAAACTTAAAAATAATATTCGATAATATTCAGTAATTTAGTTTCTCATCCTTAAAGACGCTTATGAGCAAATATCTTATACGATGAATAAGGCTTTACTGTCAGTTTCCATAAAATAGCTAAAATGAAACATTTCAAAATTCTCTGCACAACCCTACTTTTCTTATCATTGACATCGCCAATATTAGCGCAAGAACATGATTTTATTAAGGATTATTTAGAACGCTTAGAGCAATCAAAAAAGTATTTAATTTTAGTCGCAGAGACGATGCCAGAGGATGCTTATCATTTTAAAGCATCTCCTGAATCCATGAGCTTTGCTGAGCATTTGATGCATATTTCTTGGGCCATGGATTGGCATTGCCAAACCTTATTAGGTAATCGGCCTGCAAGAGATTGGGATACGGATAACGAATTGAAAGTTCACGATAAATCCAAAAAAGAAATGATTGCGACTATCGACAAAACATTTGAAAAAACAATGCAATTCATAACGGCTTTCGACACAAAACAATTTAATGACAGATTGGATTATTTAGGGTTAAACCGAAACAAAAGGCAAATTCTACTTTTACTCACAGATCATATTACGCATCATAGAGCTCAAATGCTGGTCTATTTGCGACTTAACGGCATCAAACCGCCTAGATATGTGTTATATCAATAATCATAAAAAACCATCATTTTTATGTGTTACGATATCAAAGCTAGTTATGAATCGCAATTGAAAAGAGCCAAACGAAGAGGCGATTTGGCAGCCGTTGAGGAAATTATGGAAAAACTCATTCCTTTAACAGATTTACCCATTCATCATGCGTCTGGGTTTAGTCATCCAGAATTACTTATCTATACAAATGAAACGCCAGAATTTCCAACGGTGGCAACTTGGGGATTGGTACCACCTTGGATCCATGATGAAGAACAATTAAAAAAATTCTGGAATAACACCTTAAATGCTCGAGGTGAAACCATCTTTGAAAAACCGTCTTTTAGAGAAGCGGCCAGACACCATAGATGTCTTATTTATATCGACGGATTTTATGAACACCATCATTTCAATAATAAAACCTATCCCTTCTTTATTCAAAGAAAAGATGAAGAACCATTGGCACTGGCAGGATTGTGGAGCGAATGGATTAATCCTAATCACGGTGGAAAAATGAACACCTTTTCTATTGTCACCACAGTTGGTAATTCAATGATGGCAAAAATTCATAATAATCCAAAAATAAAAGGTCCAAGAATGCCCTTAATTCTGACAGAAGACATCGAAGAACAATGGCTGCATCCAATGGAAGATGAACGCCATCAAAAAAATATTCAGTCCTTGATCACATCCTATCCAGAAGCTGAATTGAAGGCACATACTGTAGGTAAACTTCGGGGAAAAACATACAAGGGTAACGTCGAGGAAATTTCAGAAGAGGTGTTGTATAATGAATTAGAAGATGTTATTACATAGCGCTTTCATTGAGTCAAAATGACACCGAAATTGATAATCCTGAATATTTAATATCTCTGTAAGCACCAACTGCACCATTTTGTAATTGAAAATTGGCTTTTGCCTTGTGTTTACGTCCAGCCGCAAATAATGGTATACTCACCAATGTTGTCGCAATTCCAAAACCAGTTAACACCAATCCTTCTGACGAATCACCAAATATATTTGATGTCACATTTATAATAATTCCAGCAGTCGTCATGATGGATCCACTGATTATAGCAATCCATGCTATAGCTTTATTTGTTTTCATTTTATTTATATGAAAATCATAGAGTTCCTGCGATGTTTGCTGATTGTTTACTTCTAACAGTTGCGAATGACTATGCGTCACGAATCCTAAATAAAAAACAAGAATTAGTGCTGCGGTCTTAAATCTTTCCATAATATCCCAGGATAAAAATTTAGTTTAACACTCTGAATTCTAGGAGCTTTACCTTCAGATTATCACCCTTAAGATACAAATAAATTAGATATGACGTCTGCTAACAATAGATTTCGTTGTGATGAACCACATCCGAAAACTAGAATTGTTCTGATTTGATTGGCGTCGTTTGATGCGTCAATATATCATTTGGTGTGAACTCATACTTGCTTTACTGTAACTGTTGCAGGTACTCCGTTCAAACCGTTAATACCTGAATTACCATTGCTACCAGCAGGATTTCCTGAACCACCTTTTCCTCCAATACCACCTTGACCACCTTGACCACCAACATGTTCTGTTGACACTTTACCCGTAATAGTGTGATAGGTTATTTCAACATTAGCGCCATTGCCACCAGCACCTCCATGACCACCATTGCCTCCATTACCGCCTTTGGAACCCTCACCTCCATTACCACCGTTACCTCCATTGCCACCATTTCCTCCACCAGCTTGAACCACTAAATTACCATCAATATGATTTAAATGAAGACTCAGTGGCGCTTGATTCTGCCCAGAACCACCATCGCTTCCCAAATTTCCATCGGCTCCAGGGCTGCCTGGTGCTCCCATGGCACCATTTGCGCCATCACTCCCATTTGTTCCGTTCTGACCTACAACATGTATTACAATATCCTTGGCACTTGAAATCGAATCTATTGTAATACTAGCTTCAGTTTCTACAATTATTTTCGCGCCATTTTTAATTGTTACATTGCCATACTCAATTGTGGTAGGCTGATTTCCGTTAATAATTAAATCTTCGGTTAGTACTAAATCTTGATTCATAATGTGTGTATTTTAAAGTGAATAATGTTATCAAAGTATCAATGAATAGGCATCGGCAGAAAATGAATTTTACTGAAGCCAAATTGATATTGAAAATTAACGGAATTCGTTGATTAGGGTACACGTGATTTCAACCAAATAAAACAACAGGTAAAAATACCCTGATCACAACATTCACAAATCAAGAGCTTTTAAAATTGTGAATAGCGTGTTAGGATTGTTCGACAGTACCTTAGTATTTGTAGTATGGTATTGTGATAATTCTTTATTAAAATACTAGGTAAAAAATTGAAATTATCTAATGATTGGTTTTGATGTAGTTTTGGTTATTGCTATTATCCTTTTTACATGATTAGAAGTCAGACTCATCATGGGATATTTTAAAATGAAACAGTAAGGTCAAGATATTGACAACAATTCCCAAAAAAAGAAATTCCATAACACCGGAATGCTATGGAATATCCAATATGCGTAAAATATGATATTATGGTATTGCTACCGATACTTTTCCATTTAAAGTGGTACCATCTCTGAACACGGTATTACAGAAAATTAATGTTATAGTGCTTCCATCATTTTCCACGAATACTTCAGTTTCTGGAGTTGATCTACTACCGATCAACACTTGATTTGTAGATTTAACCAGCTCTCGTTGTATATAGGTGATATCAAATTCGTAATCGACACCGAAATATTGACCCGTTTTTGGATAGCCATTTTCCAATTCGTTGAAATTGATTTCAAAAATGTTTGGCCAATTACCAAATCTGAAACCTACATTACCATCAACACAGCAATTGGGATCCGTAATTTCAACATAGACATCATAACCCATCCCATCATAAGTTATATAATTATTTTGGGCCACATCACAAGGGAAATCAGACGTCGTAAAAGACTCCCAATCATCATTTTCACTAGTACCATTTTCTGTGTAAGCAGTATAATAATACGTCGTATTAGGTTCTAAACCATCTATGGCATAATCAAAGTAGTAAAAACCAGTATAATATGGCACCTCTCCATCTAATTCGAAAATTTGGTCATTACTTGAGTCATTCTCATCCCCTTCTCTAAATATAAATCCTCTTTTAAACGAGTCGTCTTGAGTGAAAGCGAATAGATCATGATCTATAAAACCATTCAGTGTTACTGAGTTTCGAGAGATATAAGTCACGTAAGATCTCACATTTGGAGCGTCATAAATTTGCGTATCCTGAGGATCGTTTCCGCCATTGTTTGGATCTTCAGATGTTTCACCTGAATCGCTACAAGAGAAAATTAGACAAAAAATAGATAGAATTGTAAATAGATTTTTCAATGTTGTTGATTTAATGATTAAGGCATAAATATAAACAAAATCAATAAATGTACAACCCAAGCACAGATGACTAAATAGTTAAAATAACAACCAAAATATGACATAACCTGAAATATCTTAGGTAAAAAAATATAGAAGTATGACATAAATAACAAGAAGCATTTATATTTGTGTCGTAGCGATTACCATGGAAAATGGACACATCAAACAACATCTTAAAAGCTCATCATGACCCATACAGATTCAATTAAAGTTCAGAAGTTTAACATAAAAACACTTCTCGTATTACTCACACTTTTTGCAACCATTCCTATGTTTTCTCAAGATATGGAAGCAGGACAACTCTGGCGAACTAAAGGCGTTTATGATTCTCTTGGAAATTTCATGGAACGTGCTAAAATTCAAAGTTTCCTCTATAGTGCGTCTGCCAATAAAATTCATCGTTTAAGAACTCAAGATCGCATAAATATGGAGACCGGAGACACCAAAGTGTTTGTGTATCGTGACACTCTAAATTTATCACCCTTAGGTCCAAATGTTTACAAACTAAGTGAGAAGGAAGTTTTAAAACTCCACTCCAAAGATTCATTAACCATCACTTACAACGGATTTACCTTGTCATACGTCCTACTTCATACCAAGAAGATTAAAAATGGCTTTAAAAAAGTACAATCTAATTTGCTGAATACGTCGTTTGTGGAGACTATTGATGAAGACACTAAATATCAATTGACCTATCAAGATAGCGGACTGGTGAAAGTGAATCCATTGGACAGTGATTCAGAATGGGAGTCTGACTATAAGCTCATCGATTTTGAAGGCTACATCTTAATTCAAGGAATTGTCTCTGCACCAAAACTTGTAACTAAATCAAAAAAGGGCCACATACAATTTATTCAAATAGACTATCGGTTTGAAAATAAACGAGGTGAATTGAACGAAACAACTAACTAAAAGTATATAACCGCTTTGTAGCGAATTGTTTATTCAAATAGTCACAATTACAAGAACTAAGGATTGTTGTTTTTAAAACCAATGATGATTGCATGGGTTCTTTATTTAATTCTATATTTACAGAAGTGATAGCTTTATTTGACCTAACTGAATAAACTCTACTTTTATGCTTATATTTTTCGGCACGAGATCTTCTCGAATTCAATCTCAAAAAGTCACAAGCCATACTGTTTGTCCGCATTGTGAAAGTCAAAACAGTTTCATCGCTACGATTTTCGGGACCTACTTCCACATTTTTTGGATTCCGATGTTCACGCTTGGTAAGCGAACTATTGTGGAATGTTCGCATTGTAAAAAAACCTATGATGAGAAGGAATTACCAGAATCTATTAGAACAGCTTTACACAAAAGTCTCCAAGACCAACCTCCGAAGAAAGCATATTGGCATTGTTCAGGATGTTTTATCATACTTGGTGCCTCAGGCCTATTTCTATTACTCCTCATTTATGCCTTAATTTTCAAAGCGGTAAAGGAGGATGATTTTGTTTCAGATGACAGTCCGTATAACTATGAAGAGGTTTACACCAAAGATCAAACAAACTATAAGACAACCAATGCGGAGACTTATGCCTATCAACTAAAAAAGGATATGCTTAATACCGATTATTCCCCAAACATAGAGAAAGATAAATATTCATTTGCGCTGAAATTATGCTTAGACGCGCCATCATTTGGGTTGGATGAGTCTACTACAGGTTATTTTTCGAAAGTATCTGAAAACAAGCTCTTAATTTTAGTTGAAATTGAAGAACTAGATGTGCTCACTGAACCAGAAAAAAACAAAATTTATTCAAAATTAAATATGTGTGTTGATGATATTTTAGGAGGAAATACCTATCAAAAATACATAGGAACATTTAAAAACAAGACATTTACGATGTTACAAACACCAGAGGGTGTTTTTAAAGATGACCAAGCGATTAACGAATTACTCTTGCCTTTTTACGAGGTAAAAGAAGACTAATCAATTAGTAAAACCATAAAGTAAATTAGAAAAAATTATAACGGCAAAGGCGATTTCAATGAGGATTGCGCAATTAGGCCCTTAGCGAGGTATCACTTTTAAAACCTTTTTTACTCCAGCACTTTCAATCATTATAAATTGAAGTTCGTTTTTGTTTAAAGGTAATGGTATCACCTGATGATGATCAACTGGATATGAATCATGGTGAACTTCTTGTCCTAAAATATTGTAAACACTAAGACTAACATCACCTTGAATGCCGTCAATATATAAAGCATTATTACGATAGTAAATAGCGATGTCTGAAGCGGTTAATTCAGTATGACTAAGTGTCTCATTACAACCAGGTAACGTGAGATAACCTGTAAACGTGATTGGATCTGCACCATGTGTCCCTACCGTAATACCTTCACCATAACCTTCATCTGAAGTATAGGCTGTGTTACTCACATAAACACCTACAAAGTCAAATTGTGAAGGATTAGTCAATCCAATATCTTCCCAATTAAAACTGAAATCATAAAAACCTTGTGTACTAGAGGTCAATGTTGAGTTAATTGCAGTCACGAAATTTAAATCCCCAGAACCGATATTCCCTGTACTTGGTATGGACCATAAACCACCAAAGTTGGTGTTAATGGCTATGGCATAAGAAGCTTCAAAACCTGGCGGAAATGTAATGACACTTCCAAATCCGAAGGCATTACTATTTGAAATTGCAATGCGATGATCATCTGCAGCATCGTCGATTGAAGCGTCTATCACTTGACGACCAGGAACACCAGTATCAATATATAGTACTAAGATATCATTCATGTCATTTGACCCTGTATTCATTTCAAATATTATCGGGTTATCAAATTCACCACTAAATAAAAACTGTCCTTCTCCAACAGCTCCGCCAAAACCAGAATTCCCGTTGGCGTTACAAGGTGGTGGAGGCTGAGAAAACGTCAGGTTAGATACCGAAAAAAGCGTTACGAACATCAAGCTTTTCAAGAATCTATAATGGCTATTCGCAGTGCTTTTAATTCGTCCTTTTGATTCAAATATATAAGCCATTTTTGAAAGCATTTAATGGGTTGTCTGTTATAAAAATATCATTTCAAACTGACAACGGCAGCAAAAATTTAAATTAATTTAACAAAATACTAAATGTCTAACTAAAGTCGGTTATATTGCTAACCATAAAAAGTCCTTTATTTATTATGAGACAAAGTTTATTCGTCCTTTTTATGCTCTTTTTCTGTACGAAAACAGAGGCGCAATTTGTAAAGGAAACGTTCGTAGATATATCTGTTGGTTACAGCATTTGTGCACCTTATGATGACGTTGACACCTTTGGTTCTGGTATTTATTTACAAGGTGAATACGTCCTTAAATTGACCAACTGGATTGACCTCAGACCTTATGTTGGCATGATTCTTACCAATAATGAAAGTGATAATAATGATCCTAATTCACCTGTCTATTCCGTGAGTGCCAATGCCTTTATCATTGGTGGAAAAACCAGATTAAGAGTACCTATTCCTTGGGTGGCGCCATACATTGAAGTGGGCTTAGGAGCTTCCATAGGAAGCTTTGAAAACATGACACTATTTAAAAATCTAAATGATAGTGGCGTGCTTATTCATGTGCCAGCATCAATAGGATTTGAACTCGGACCTGAACATAATTTTGACATCGCTTTTTCTTATTATTTTCATGACAGCGTGCAACTTTTTGCAGGTGCTGCAGCTATCGGTTTTTCATTTCCCGTTGGAAATAATTCCAAATAATAGCGAAGGATTGGTCAACTCATGCACAGAAATGATATTTTGGCCATATATTCGCTTAGTATAATTGATAAAAGACCAACTAAAACCTATATAAATGAAAAAAATCGTATTTCTATTACTTTGCATCTTGGCGTTCAATTGCAATGCATCTAAAGACTACAATCTCATTACTGGTACATGGCATTGCGGAACTTGGATTGTAGAATCAAGTGGCAAAGACCTTTGTAATGATGAAGTCATGTTTAATTTTAATTCAGACAGAACCTACAAATCGCAGATTGGATACATATCAGAACAAGGTACTTTTGAAATTCTAAATGACCAACTCATTTGTTACCCAAGAGATAAAATGGAAATTGGTGTTCAAATCAACAAATTAACCAATGATACATTGGAATTTACGATGAGCCGATCAGGACGCAAGGAAATTATGACATTGTTGAAACAATGATTCAGTCCTATCTGAAATTGTAGAAGGCTGTTAAGCCACAAGTCATATAAGAGTCAGGTTCAATCATGTAATTTGCTTTGGATGTCATGAAATTCATAATGTTTTATTATTTTGTGAACCCAACCTCATCTTTAATTTCAATGATACCATTATGAAAAAAATCCTTGCACTTGTCTTAGTGATCTGTTTTGTAACAGCTTGTAAAAACGGAACAGAATCCGGAAGCAGTAAAGTCAATCAATCCTATGAAGGAAAAAGTTTTAAATTCGAACATCCTGGTGATTGGACTATTACCGATGAAGAAGACATGGGTGGTGGGATTTTCTATATCGCTGTTGAAAAAAATGGTTTTGACTCTAGTGGTTTATTTATGGTGACATCCTTTAGTTACCCCTTAGAATTGGATGACACCATTGAACTTAGCATGGAGGATTACGAAACCAACACTTACATTAAGAATTTAGAAGTTTCACCAATAGTTGATGACACGTTCAATGGTATGAGTTCAAGATCCGCCAATTTTAACTTCAGAACCTTTGGTTTAAAACATAACGGAAAAATCCATGCCTTCAATTTCGAAGACAGCTCTTTTATCGTTATAAAACAGGAAGCGACTGAAGATCAAAAGAAAAATGCACAAGGGTTTTCGCTCCTTGAAAATAGTTTCGAAATTCCTTCAATGGAGACCACTATGGAATGAGGAACTCTCATTTCAATAGTGACAAGATAATAGATTGAGATATTAAGGAAGCTAACGCCAGTCAACGGGCTTATAAATCAAAGTCGAAATGTCATCCTACACGAACCATATGAAAATACAGCAGGTCACAGTCGTTGGGTCAGGAATTATTGGTTTGACGTCTGCAATTATGCTTCAAAAATCTGGATTTCATGTCAAACTTATTGCAAAAGAACGCTATGACGCCACATTGTCAAGTAAAGTTGGTGCCGTCTGGTTTCCTTATGAAATACAACCTGCAAACAAAGTATTGTATTGGTCAAAATGGACCTATCAAAAATATGAATCGGAACTACAAAATGGTCATGGCGTTTCCTTTATAAACTTTTTCAGCGCCTTTAACGACAACAGTAACAATGATTGGGTGCATCAAATCCCATCTGGAAAAGTGAGAAAAGCGCATTCAGATGAACTTCCACCAGGTATCGATGCCGCATTTGTAGCTGAAGTCCCATTAGTGGAACCGAGACTTTACCTACCTAGTTTATTTCAACAATTTATAATCCAAGGTGGCACTTTTGAAATCCGAGACATCAATTCTTTGAAAACATTGTCCTTGCTTGACCAATGGGTTGTAAATTGCACAGGTCTTGGCGCTAAAGCACTGTGTAACGATACTGATTTACGACCAATGAGAGGTCAAATTTTAAGAACAGCGCGATTAAAGACCCCTTCTTATGGTGATGCCACAGAAAAAGGTGCTTTGAGTTATGTTATTAATAGAAGTCAAGATACTATCATTGGTGGCACAGATGATGTTGATAACTGGAACCTAGAACCTGAGCCATCGGACTCAGAATTAATCATCAACCGATTTCAAGAGAAAAGCGGTACTAAAAGCACCCCAAAAATACTAGAGACGTTGGTTGGTCTTCGTCCAATGAGAAGTGCTGTAAGATTTGATTTTGATCAAACATTTCCGAATATTTTTCATAATTATGGCCATGGTGGTGCAGGATTTACAGTAGCTTGGGGATGTGCTAAAGAACTTTCAGAAATATTGAGTGCATCAATATCATAAATTCAATGACAGATAAAACATGGGATTTTTAAATGATTATATGTGCGAATTCCGCTCAATTCACTTTCTTTTATTATTTTAGTCGCCCACCAACAACAAGTAACTTTCAATTCAAAAGATTCGACTTGTTACAATTTGAATTCAGAATATAAAAAACATGGGAATTAAGCGCTTACTAGGAAAAGTAAAACCTATCAAATATTATGCTAAAGGGATGTATATTTATAACGATCCGCATTATGCAGCAGTTATAAAAAAAGATCGTTTTGAAATTACCAAAACACCGTCTCGAACACAAATAATAAATTTTTTATTACAACAATTTAATAGAGACACCACCTATTTGGAAATTGGTGTTAGAAATCCAGACCACAATTTCAATAAAATAGAATCCAAAGAAAAATACAGTGTGGATCCTGGCGTTGAGTTTATGGAAAACCCGGTGGATTTCAAAATGACAAGTGATGAGTTTTTTAAGCAGTTATCAAATAATCAGATCTTATCAAAGGATTTGAAATTCGACGTGATTTTTGTGGACGGATTACATCTGGCTGAACAAGTAGATAGGGACATCATTAACGCTTTAAACCATATAAAAGATGACGGATTTGTGGTTTTACATGATTGTAATCCACCAACCGAATGGCACGCCAGAGAATCATATGATTATATCCATACTCCTGCAAGCGGTTCATGGAATGGAACTACTTGGAAGGCATTCTTAAAATGGCGCTGTAATCCTGAAGTTTATTCATGCTGCATTGATACTGATTGGGGCGTTGGTATTTTATCTAAGCAACATAAAATTGGTACTGCCACAGAAAACACCAATCCGTTTTATGAATTTCAAGTCTTAGATGATCATCGTAAACAGCTTTTGAATTTAATTGATTTTGACACGCTGAAAACATCTATTCAGTAGTACCTCTTTACGTGAGTACATTGAACATATCAAATTAATGGCCATTGTTTTTTATTCGAAAGTTTAGCCATGTCTTAACTTTTTACTACATTGAATTGTGTAATACATTAAAACAACTTTCAATATGAATCCAATTATCAAAAATATTCTGGCAATAGTGCTCGGATGGCTCTTTGGCAGTTTCATCAATATGGGACTTGTACAGCTTGGTCATAGTATATTTCCTATTGAAGGTGTTGATATGACAGACATGCAAGCCTTAGCCGAAGCAATGCCCAATTTGAGTTCTAAGCACTTTATATTCCCCTTTTTAGCACATGCAGGTGGCACATTTATTGGTGCGATTATTGCCGCATTGATTGCCTTTAGTCATAAGATGAAATTCGCTTTGGCAGTTGGAGTCCTATTCCTATTAGGTGGTATCGTTATCAATCTTACACTCTCTGGACCTACTTGGTTTACGGTTGTAGATCTTCTTGCAGCATATATACCTATGGCATGGTTAGGTGGTAAGATTGGAACCAAATTCTCAAAACGTAAAAAAATAACGCAATAGCATTTGGTCTTGAGGTTTATAAATAAACACATCCAACTCTCATACAAAACAAAAGGCACCAAGATATGGTGCCTTTTTATTGGATATAGATGGTTAAAAAAGAAGACTACCTAGAATAGTTTGGAGCTTCTTTAGTAATAGTAACATCATGAGGATGACTTTCGTGAATACCCGAAGACGTGATTTTTACAAATCGACCTGTATCTTTTAACGTAGTGATGTCTTTGGCACCACAATAACCCATTCCAGCTCTCAAACCACCAACAAATTGATGGATACTTTCTACGAGCTCTCCTTTATAAGGTACGCGACCAACAATACCTTCAGGGACTAATTTTTTAATATCATCTTCAACATCTTGAAAATAACGATCCTTACTACCTTGTTTCATAGCTTCAACAGATCCCATCCCTCGATATGATTTAAACTTTCTTCCTTCATAAATAATGGTCTCTCCTGGGCTTTCCTTCGTTCCAGCGAGTAAAGAGCCTAGCATAACACTATCAGCTCCAGCTGCAATCGCCTTCGGAATATCTCCCGTATACCTAATACCGCCATCTGCGATAACTGGCACACCAGAACCCTTAATAGCCGCAGCAACTTCGAGCACCGCTGAAAACTGTGGAAATCCGACACCAGCAACGACTCTTGTCGTACAAATAGAGCCTGGACCAATGCCTACTTTAACAGCATCTGCTCCTGCTTCAACGAGATATTTGGCTGCTTCACCAGTAGCAATATTACCAACAATAACTTCGAGATTAGGAAACTTTTCTTTGATGTCTTTTAAAACCATCACAACACCTTTGGTATGTCCGTGTGCTGTATCAATAATAACAGCATCTACACCAGCTTTTACCAAAGCTGAAGCACGATCTACGGCATCGGCCGTGACGCCTATAGCAGCAGCCACACGGAGTCTTCCGTATGAATCCTTGTTCGCATTGGGTTTTTGTGTCACTTTAGTGATGTCGCGAAATGTAATGAGTCCTACTAATTTGTAAGCATCATCCACAATCAGTAGTTTTTCTATTTTATTCTGCTGAAGTATTTTTTCTGCATCTTTTAATGACGTTCCTTGTGATGATGTCACCAAGTTTTCAGAGGTCATCACCTCCACTATGGGCCGATCATTTTCATGCTCAAAACGCAAATCGCGATTAGTAACTATTCCTTTTAGTATGCCGTTGTCATCCACAATAGGAATACCACCAATTTTATGCTCTGCCATTTGTTGTTTGGCATCAGCGACTCTCGCTGTTAAAGGTAAGGTCACCGGATCGATGATCATGCCGCTTTCCGCACGTTTTACACGACGTACTTTATCGGCTTGCTGCTCTATAGTCATATTCTTATGCAGCACACCAATACCTCCTTCTTGAGCCATGGCAATCGCCATTTTGCTTTCAGTTACGGTATCCATTGCTGCGGACACCACAGGGATATTGATAGTAATATTTCGTGTAAATTTTGTTTGAATATTTACCTCTCTAGGTAAAACTTCAGAAAATGCTGGAACCAAGAGTACGTCGTCATAAGTAAGACCTTCTCCAACAATTTTATTTTCGTGTGCTGTCATGATGCAATTACAGTTATAATTGCGCACAAATATACAACATAAAAAGGGAAAATTATGTAGTCCTAATCAAATCTTAGCCTTTAGAGTGCCTATTCTATGGATTATTGTAACTTGGCCTGTCTTGATACTGCTAATTGGTAGAAAATAATGAGGACTGCAGTTGTATAACTCAAGGTCATTAAAGTTCCGGAAATCATAATAACATAGGACATCCATGTGATCCCTGTCCAAAGTAAATAAATACCTCCAAATGTTAAGAGAACTGATATAAACGGTTCAACAATTAATAACATTTTTAACTTTTTTGAGAGTTTCGCTGTACTTAAAATAAGTCCGACCAAAAAGAAAATAATAGACATAGATAATATGTGCCCATGAACCAGCGTAAGCATTTGCTGTTCATTTTTTTTGAATTTCATAACAGGCGCCTCTGGCTGATCTTCATTACCAAGATACTGCTCTTCAATCCCTTGTGGATTAGCCTCGGAAGTTTCTCCAACAAACAGCAATCCTGTGTAAAAACCAACACTTAATACCACTAAAAATGCGGTAATCAACAGTTTGATTTCTTTAGGAAATGTTGAAAGTTGACCGTTTAATTGCATTAAAGTATGTTTTTAGATTTTAGTACCTCTAAGGATGCTAATAAATCATTCACTGCAGAAGTCATTGAACGCACAGATATAGTAGCGCCAGCTATGGCAACAATATCTTTCTGATATATGAGTTCATCTTTAGGTGTTTTACCAATGAATTGTTTTAACCAACGTTTACTTCCAATCTCACCACCATACTCTTCCCTGTAGATAAGGACTTTTGCTTTTTTGACAACCAAATTAGGATCTAATAAGATTAAATAGTCAAACTGTGCTGTTTTACTTGGTGCTTTAGCCACATAAGCATAACCTATTTTTTTACCTGCGGATTTGATTTCAAAAAAATGATCCTCTTTAAAATTGGAAGGTAATGATTTTGTTACCGTTTGGTCTATTGGAAATGACTGAAATTCAAATTCTTCTACGTCATAAGTGTTTTCAATTTCCTTGAAAACCTTTTTTTGTATTTTCTCAGGAAGACCAAAGGTTAATAAACAAACCGAAACAATTAATAAGTATATATGTTTTAAAACCATAGCTTAATATATGTATTACATTTTAAATGCCAAAAGACTACAATGATCCTATAAGATATCAAAGTAGCCCGTTGACCAATCAATTAAAAAACTTTTAGAACCATACACCGATCCCAAAATTAAGTCGATTATCTACATCACTACCTTGTTGTGCATTACTTCTAAATTGATAATCTCCTTTTAAGACAACACCAGGAGCTATATGATAGCTTAAACCTGTTGTAATGTCTGTTCGGTTATACGCATCATTTCTAATTAAATCGCCATCAGTATCTGCATGTGTATCATAATTTTCATAACGCGCGAAAGCAAATAAACGTTGTGCTTTAGTTAAAGGCAATAAGTTATAAGCAACTTCCGCATAATAACCCATTAAGGCACTTCCCAAATCACCGCCAGTTAAATTATTGTAGTCTTCAGTATCACTTAAGGAAGCATGAATAAATTGTCCTCTTGCCGCAAAACGTTTATAAGCATAACGTGCGTC
Source organism: Algicola sp. (assembly GCA_018222915.1). Classification (GTDB taxonomy): domain Bacteria; phylum Bacteroidota; class Bacteroidia; order Flavobacteriales; family Flavobacteriaceae; genus Psychroserpens. The sequence goes on from JAAEZI010000010.1 coordinate 16,894, forward strand.
CAAACCAACCATTGCAATACCAATATTTGATCCTTCAATAGATTCAATCTCGTCCTCCGCTTGTGTTTTTCCATAATAACCAGACAATCCTAATCTCAAACCTGGTAAACCATAATATTCTATTTTGGTAGAGAAAGTGGGACTATCTATAGTTGATTTAATCGCTTTCTGACGACCACCACGTAAACCACTACTACCATTTAACACACCAGATATAGCACCATCATTGTTGATAGTAGATTTAAAACCGTTAAAAATATAAGCCTGATAAGTGATTGATTGTTCAGGAAAACGTCCTGTAACACCTACACCAATCTCGCGCCAAGTAGTAGGAACGATCGCATTGTCAACACCTGGACGCTCAACACCATTAAATGTTGTTGGTTCGTGGTATTCATTAATGATTCCCATAGGAACTAACATCAAACCCCCTCTTAAACTAATATTGTTTGCTACTGCATAATTTACGAAGGCCTGCTCCACAAAAATTTCTTCCACATGCTCCATCTCAATCTCCGTGACAAATTGTGTTTTATCATTAAATCGATAGCCAAATAACAATACAAGACGCTGTACATCCATTTCTCCGTTATCGGCTTCAGGTTGATTATAAGTGATTTCGCCATAAGCTCCCACCGTGACTGCTTTACCGTAATTTCCAGATAAAATCCGTTGAGCTGCATTTAACTGTTGCTGTGGATTAAAGGTGATACTATCTTGTGAGGTAGGTGTTACCTGTGACCATAAGGAGGCACTTAGCATACAAATTAATAGGGCAAAAATATTTTTCATTTGTTTTTATTTAGACTTATTATAAATAGATTATTGTTTTCGAATGCAAAAATAAAACAGATTATGACTTTATCAAAGTTTATTTAGATTAAATTTAAATAAAAAAAGCAGCGAAATTATAACCTATTGTGAATCAATAAATCATATCAAAAATTAAACGAAGTCAAATATTAATGGTAAGCAGTGAAGATTTTTGTCGCCTCATTGTAAGCGCTTTCAAAACTCATGGCATTGAGGTTATTGTGTTTATTCGAAGTGAAATAAGACAGTAACTTTTCAGTAGGCATATTTCCCGTTAATTCATCTTTAGCCATCGGGCAACCTCCAAATCCCTGAATGGCACCATCAAATCGCATGCAACCCGATTTATATGCGGCATCCACTTTTTCAAACCATGTTGTGGGTGTTGTGTGTAAATGCGCACCAAATTCTATTTGAGGATATTTAGGAATTAAATTGGAAAACAAATAGGAAATACTGTCAGGATTAGAACTGCCAATGGTGTCACTTAACGACAATATTCGCACGCCCATCCTACTCAGACGTTCCGTCCACTCCCCTACAATCTCAACATCCCATGGATCACCGTACGGATTTCCAAAACCCATGGAGATATACACAACAACTTCCTTTCCATGCTTGTTGGCCAGTTCTAATATTTCAGAAAGTGTCACTACTGATTGTGCAATCGTTTTATGCGTATTTCGCATTTGAAAGTTTTCTGAAATTGAAAATGGATATCCCAAATAATCAATTTCAGGATGTTGACAAGCATCATTGGCGCCTCTGGTATTGGCAATTATTGCCAAAAGCTTACTAGAAGTAGCACTCAAATCCAATTGAGATAACACTTCTGCAGTATCCACCATTTGAGGAATAGCCTTGGGTGAAACAAAACTTCCAAAATCAATCGTGTCAAATCCAACTCTGAGAAGAGACTGTATGTACTGCACCTTTTTAGATGTAGGAATAAACTCTTTGATACCTTGCATGGCATCACGCGGACATTCGATTATTTTGATCGCTTTCTTCATTTCCTCAAAGATAGCAATAAAGATGATTTTTAGAAGCTATTTTTCCGAAGTGAGTATGAGGACTGCAATCCCAACAAAGACAATAATTTGCAACCATTTTAGATAAAAGCCCAATCGTATGTGTTGTTTTAAATAGGAAGAAATTGAACCAGCTAGAATCGCAATGGCAGAGAAAATAATGGCCGATACTATCATAAACAATAGACCTAAAACATAAAACTGAACGACAGTACTTATACCATCACTAAATAAAAATGCAGGAAAAAATGCAAGAAAAAAAATAGACACTTTCGGATTTAAAACGTTCATCATAAATCCTTGTTTGTAAAGCGCCCAAAGACTTTTCTTAGGAATGTTTTCAGAGCCTAAGCTTAAAGCGTTATCAGTCTTATAAACTTTATATGCCAAATACAACAAATAAGCAGCTCCAAACAATTTGATTATAAAAAACAAAGTGTCATTGTTTTTTATAATGGCCGATACGCCAAATGCCACCAATGTTGTATGAACCAAACACCCTGAAATTAAACCTGCAACTGTGGCTAAGCCATATTTCTTTCCATTGACCATGCTTTGCATCAAGACAAATATATTATCTGGTCCTGGTGATATAGCCAAAGCAGACGTGGCAATAACAAACGATATGAGTAGGTCGTAATTCAGTTGGTTTATTTTTCACAAAAATAATTAAAATTACAAGTGAGCTATGAAGTATGCGTGAAATTTTAAAACTGAAACAATTATGGGATTCATGTTTTTTAAATTATGATGACCCAATTAATAACACCTGTTAATTACATAAAATACTGTATTTCATCTATAAATATAGTAGTTTATCGATTTTTTCGTATGTTTACGCGATTAACTAAACCTACATTAGCAGACATGACATCACATTCTATTTTCAGACATGCCTTGTTCATTTTGACAACTTTGTGCTTTGCACATTCTTTAATAGCGCAAGAAATACCACAATGTGGAACTGTTGCTACTCCGGAATCCGAACAGTTTATCCAGGATCTCATGCCAAAAATCAATCAATATGAACAAACCTTTTATCAACTAAGCTCTCAAAGAAGCTCTACTGCTGTCAGTTCGGTACCTATTAAGGCACACATCATTAGAACCGATGGTGGATTTGGCGGATTGACTGAGACACAGGTAGCAAATGCCATTGCTGATATGAATCTATATTATGCCAATGCCTATTTAGAATTTTTCTTGTGTGACGGTATCAACTTTATTGATAGTTCTGAATACTATGACTTCTCTACAGATGAACAAGATGCCTTGACCTTAGCGAACAATGTCACAAATGTCATCAATATATATTTTGCTAATACCGTGAGTACGGAAGAAGGCGCAGGATTATGTGGCTATGCTTATTTCCCAGGAGGTCCTGAAGTGATAATGATGAATAACTCATGCGCGCTCAACGGAAGCACTTTAACTCATGAAATGGGTCACTTTTTCGCACTTTCACATACACATGGAAACAGTAATAGTTCGCTTACGACAGAACTTGTAGACGGATCAAATTGTGCTAGTAGTGGTGATTTCATTTGTGATACACCAGCAGACCCTCAATTAAGTAACAGTAATGTAAATGCCTCTTGTAATTATGTAGGTAGCGCCACAGATGCCAACGGTGATTTCTTTAACCCGAATCCGTTGAACATCATGTCCTACTCCCGTAAATCGTGTCGAACAGAGTTCTCTCCTCAGCAATATGCTCGGATTTATGCTGTGTACCAAGCATCGCGATCAGAGATGAATTGTCCAAGTTTTAACGTTGATATTGCTTCGAATTACACTCGAGATTGCAGTAATGTACTCGATGTTGATTTTGTAGATAATAGTGCAGGTGCGACTTCTTGGCAGTGGGATGTTGATGGTGATGACGTCATTGATTATACCACACAAAATCCAACACATAGTTATACAAGTACTGGAACTTTTGATGTCACGTTAACCATTTCCAATGGCACCGACAACATCACCAAAGTCTATCAAAACTATATTGAAGTAGGAAGTGAAGCGATTGCAACTACCGAATTGATACTAACGTTAACCACAGATGATTGGCCATCGGAAACTTCTTGGGTATTGAGAGACAGTAATGGCACACCATTATATACAAGTCCGACTTATGTTGAAGGTGTTGATGACTTTCAAACCTTTACTGAAAACTTCGCCATTGCAACCAATGAATGTTATTCTTTTGAAATGATTGATAGCTATGGTGATGGTATTTGTTGTGCTTCAGGTTTTGGCTCATACAACTTGTCAACACTTGAAGGTAATGTAATTGTGAGTGGTGGCAACTATGGTTCGGGAGAAACAACCTATATGGCAAATGACGTCTTAAGTGTTGATAATTATTTTAAGACAAATTCCATATCGTTGTACCCTAATCCGTCGTATCAACAATTAAACATTCAACCTTCCAATATGAATGATCTTCCAGACAGCTATCACATATATAATGTGTTGGGACAAGAAATTACGAGTAAGGAGATTAACAATGTGTCAGATTTAACGATAAACACAACACCATTAAACAGTGGTGTTTACTACATCAGACTGAATAAAAGAAATCATTCTGAAACACTGTCTTTTATAAAGAATTAATGGTGATAGCATTGAAAGCATACGAAAGCGAATGGGTTTTTAAATCAATTCGCTTTTTTTATTAAAGCTTTGTTAATCGCTTTAATTAAAGAAGGGCCTTCGTAAATAAAGCCTGTATAAATTTGAACAAGATCTGCACCAGCCTCTATTTTCTCTAGGGCATCTTGAGCAGAATGAATCCCACCAACCCCAATAATTGGAAAGGCCTTCTGACTCTTATCTGCTAAATATTTGATGACTTTAGTGGACTTTGATTTGATAGGTTGCCCACTCAAGCCACCCTGACCAATTTCTTCCAATCTGGCATCGCTAGCTTTTAATCCCGTTCTATCTACAGACGTATTACTTGCTATGACACCATCTAATTTCGTCTCTTCAATAAGTTCAATAATTTCGTCTAGTTGGTTATCGTTTAAATCTGGTGCTATTTTTAGTAAAATTGGTTTTTTGTTTTCAAAGTTAGCATTCGCTTTTTGAACTTCGGAAATGAGCTCTAGCAGATAATCCTTATCGTTTAATTTTGCATGACTCCCTACATTGGGACAACTCACATTAAGTACGAAATAATCCACATATGGATGAAGTCCATTGAAGCAATCCAGATAATCCCTTGTATAATCTTCAGGTTTAGTAGCGGTATTTTTACCGATATTTCCACCAATAATGAGATGGCCTTTATGTTGTTTAAGTTTTTCTATGGCAGCCTCTAAGCCTTCATTATTAAAACCCATTCGATTAATAATTCCTTGATCATCTTTGAGTCGGAATAATCGTTTTTTAGGATTTCCTTTTTGACCTTTTGGAGTAACGGTTCCAATTTCAATAAAGCCAAAACCAAAATTTGAAAGCTCATTATATAAGACAGCATTTTTATCAAAACCTGCTGCCAAGCCTACTAGATTCTTAAATTTCAATCCGAATAACTCGCGTTCTAACCGTTGGTCTTTCACGACATATAGCGCACGAAACAAAGAGGTCATTCCGGGTATTTTGGACAAATTTCTAATGAGAGAAAATGTAAAATAATGTACTTTTTCAGGGTCGAAAGAAAATAAAATAGGTCGCAGTAGAAGCTTATACATATCAAATCTTTTCTGCTGCAAAAATACTACAGATTTGATTAAAATCGTTAACTTTCGTCCTATAAAATATCCTACGGAATTTTTAATGTTTTTCACTACAAATAACAAGACCTCTCGAGTATGATTTCGAAAGAACATATCATTAAACGCTTTATCAGTTATGTCACCGTAGACACGGAATCTGATCCTAAAAGTGATACAACACCAAGTACTCCAAAGCAATGGGACTTAGCTCACGCGCTTGCCAAAGAATTGATTGCTATTGGCATGAAAGATGTCACTATTGATCCAAACGCTTATATCATGGCTACGTTGCCGAGTAATGTAGACCATGACGTACCAACGATTGGTTTTATTTCTCATTTTGATACATCACCAGATTTTACTGGTGCTAACGTTAAACCTCGCGTGATTGAAAACTATGACGGAAAAGATATCGCACTCAATGCCGAACACAATATCATTCTGTCTCCTGATTATTTTGAAGATCTGCTGCAGTATAAAGGTCAGACGCTCATCGTGACAGATGGTACCACATTATTAGGCGCAGACGATAAGGCTGGGATTACTGAAATTGTTTCTGCTATGGAGTATCTAATAAATCATCCAGAAATCAAGCATGGCGACATTAAAGTAGGCTTTACACCTGATGAAGAAATTGGTCGAGGCGCCCATAAGTTCGATGTGGAGAAGTTTGGAGCAGATTGGGCATACACTATGGATGGTAGCCAGATTGGCGAACTAGAATATGAAAATTTTAATGCGGCAGGTGCTACAGTCACAGTGAAAGGAAAAATAGTTCATCCTGGTTATGCTAAAGGTAAAATGGTGAATTCTATGTATATCGCTACTGAATTTATAAATTCATTACCACGATTGGAAACTCCTGAACACACCGAAGGTTACCAAGGTTTCTTTCATTTACATCATATGGAAGGTAAAGTAGAAGAAACTGTTTTGGAATATATTATTAGAGATCACGACAAGGACCATTTCGAAGCACGAAAGGAAGTCATGAGAAACCTCACTAATGACATTAATTCCCAATACGAGCGAGAAGTGATTTCCATAGACATAAAAGATCAATACTTCAATATGAAGGAAAAGGTTGAACCTGTGATGCATATTGTAGACATTGCAGAAGAAGCCATGAAACAACTAGATATTGAGCCACTCATTAAACCCATAAGAGGAGGAACCGATGGTTCTCAACTGAGTTATATGGGACTCCCTTGCCCTAATATCTTTGCAGGCGGACACAATTTTCATGGGCGCTATGAGTATGTCCCAGTTGAGAGTATGATTAAAGCGACGGAAGTTATTTGTAAAATTGTAGAATTAACTGCCGAAAAGTATCGTCCTTAGAGCTTTACAACGCCTTCTTATGTCTATGTGATAACTGAGCTTCTGGTAGCGAAAAACCTGTACGTAAAAATTATGTATTTTTATGATTTAAATGGTTTACTATGAAAAAAGTTAGCACTGTAGAAGCCTATATAGCTAATCATGAGCATTTTTCTGAAGCGCTATACAAACTTCGCGATATTATTAATTCGACGGAACTACAAGAGTCCATCAAATGGAATGCACCTGTGTATTCTCTAGAAGGAAAGAATGTCATAGGATTAGGAGCATTTAAACAGCATTTCGGTATTTGGTTTTTTAATGGTGTATTCTTGAAAGATTCTAAAAATCTTTTGGTCAATGCTCAGGAAAATAAAACGAAAGCTTTAAGGCAAATGCGTTTTAATAGTATTGACGAGGTGGATGAAGCCATCGTATTATCATATGTACAAGAAGCTATCGAAAATCAAAAATTAGGCAAAGAAATCAAACCAACGCGAAAAGGCACGAAGGTTTCTGTGCCGAAGGAATTATCGTCGGTTCTGAAAGATAATTCCAAATTAAAAGCCAGTTTTGACCAGCTCACTCCCGGAAAACAGCGTGAATACTGCAACTATATCAATGATGCAAAAAGAGCGGCTACCAAGCTATCCCGTATTGAAAAGATCACACCAATGATCTTAAAGGGTGTTGGTTTAAACGATATGTACAAAAATTGTTGAAATCCATAAAAAAACTCCGAAAGTTACTTTCGGAGTTTTTTTATAAATGTGTTTTGAAATTTATTTCACAGTTGCTGGTGCATTGAGTTTCTTACTAATCTCCATAGAAATCGCAGAACGTTCAAATTTTATTTTTCCAGCGAGTGTTTCGATAACACAGCTATTGTCTTTATCATTTAGATCGACAATTTTTCCGTGCATACCGCTTTTAGTTACCACTTTATCACCTCTTTTCAGTGCTGCAGCGAATGCTTTTTCCTGCTTAGCTCGCTTCATTTGCGGAGCAATCATGAAAAAATACACCACGGCAAACATGGCAACAATCGGTAAAATTCCTCCAAATGAATCCATAAATTACTTTCCTACAGGTTGAATTGAAGCTGAACCAGCTTTCTTAGCAGGTGCATTTGGATCTGGCTCAACAAATGCCTTGATCTTCACTTGCTCAGAACCTTTTTCTGTATTTGTAGTTAACGTAATTGTTTTCTGTACTTGGTTAGAACCTTTACCATTGAACTTTACTGTAAATTCAGCAGATTCACCTGGCGCTAAAGGATCTCTATTCCAATCTGATGGCACAGTACATCCACAAGTACTTTTAATGTTACTCACTACTAAAGGCGTTTTACCTGTATTCGTGTATTTAAATTTTGTTTCAACAGGCGTTCCGTTTACAATCGTTCCAAAGTCATGCTCAGTCTCCTCAAAAGAGATGACTGGAAACTCAGAAGCATTTGCATCTCTTTCTGCTGCTGCCGCAACGTTATCCGAATTAATTTTGCTAGTTGCATCTTCTTTACAAGACGTAAAAGCTACTAAACATAATGCGCTAAACGCTAAAATTGCTTTTTTCATTGCTATGATTTTTAAATTGTTTTTGATTCGAGAACCCAAATGTACTAATAATTTCATCCAATCAAAATTTTTAGTGCATTTTCAAACAAAAGATTAACAGTCTATGCTTGATGATTCCTACAAGTTTACAACAATCCTCTTCCTATTTTATTAAGTTTGCCTTCCGCAGTATACTCCTTAATTATTTTGTCTAAAATACCATTGATGAAATTACTACTTTTAGGTGTAGAATATTCCTTAGCGATTTCCAGATATTCATTGATGGTTACTTTTACAGGAATTGATGGAAATTTCTGAAATTCACAAATGGCCAATTCCATTAGTACCGTATCAATTTGGGTAATTCTATCAGCATCCCAATTTTTAGTTTTATTCGCAATTTCCTGCCTGAAAGCTGTCTGATTTAAAATCGTTTTTTTAAGCAAGTCTATGGCAAAATCCCTATCATCCATGTCCTTGAACAACTTTGGTGTAAAGTGTTTTCCTTCAGAAGATGCCTTAGATTTCTTGAGCAATTTTAAAATGGCTGTATTTACTACTGGCAAATCGTCTAACCACGTGAGGCGCTTATCTTCAAAATAATCGTATAGCTTATCATTGGGTGCTATGATTTCCGTAAAAATATCAATCACAAAGTTTTTGTCCTCCTTGAAGGTAGAGGTTTTAGTCGCCATATAGGTTTTGTAAATATCACTTTCGATAATAGATTTGAAAATAACATCTACATACTCGAAATCGAGATACCACAGATTCTCTTTCTGATCTTCAATGCGTGACTTTAAAGCTTCATTTGAACTCAATAAGACCAAAAGCTCATTATTGACAAACTTAGCATTCGGATTTTTCTCCTCTTTAGTTGCTAAAAGTTTTTGCTGATTTTTTTTCAATCGATCGTTTGCCTTTTGATGCACTGCAATAAGCAATGAACATTGCGCCAAAAACAAATCGTACATGCTGTCCAGACTCTTAAGAAGAAATGTCTCATTAGCTTTTAAGTCATCACTCTCACTGCCTTGAGAAGCGTAAAGAGTTTGCATAACTTTTATACGAATGTGTCGTCTGTTTAACATAGTTACAAAGAGCTAAAAATTAACAAAGCGAAAGATCATGTCCTTTCGCTCTGCAAAAATAATATTATTTTAAAAGAACCAAACTTTTTTAAGGTTTGTAATACAATTAATTATTGTTGTTCTCTTTTTCTTGTTTCAATACGTTCCTTAGCTAAACTCATAGCAGCAACATTAGTGGTCACGTTATTTGCTTTAGCACGATCGAAAATTTCTAAAGTGGTGTTATAAATGTTTTCTGTTTTACGCATAATTTCTTGTTTATCGTAATTTTCTAATTCAGCATAAACATTGATGATACCACCAGCATTGATCAAAAAGTCTGGGGCGTATAAAATACCACGTTCTTGTAAAAGCCTGCCGTGTTTTACTTCATCTTCTAATTGATTATTAGCTGCTCCAGCAATAATATCTGCTTGCAATTTGTGGATGGTTGCATCATTAATTGTAGCACCTAAGGCACAAGGTGCATAGATATCCATAGGCTCATTGAAAAGGTCTTGACCACCATAAATAGTGACATCGTACTTAGCTCTAACCTCTTCCAATCGTTCTTGATTGATATCTGCAATAGTGACTTTTGCACCTTCATTCATCAAATGTTCCACAAGAGATTCTCCTACATGGCCTATACCTTGTACAAATACTGACTTATCTTCTAAAACATCACTCCCATATTTGAATTTGGCTGCAGCTTTCATCCCCATAAAAACACCATAAGCTGTAATTGGAGAAGGATTTCCTGCACCACCTTTATTTTCTGAAATACCAGTAACATAGGGCGTCACTTCTCTTACGGTGTCCATATCTTCTGTGGTCATTCCTACATCTTCAGCAGTGATATACCTCCCACTCAAGGAATGAACAAACTCCCCAAACTTTTTCATTAATTCTGGGGTTTTCTGCGTTTTGGCATCACCAATAATGACCGCTTTTCCACCACCTAGATTAAGTCCTGTAATAGCTGATTTAAAGGTCATACCTCTTGAGAGTCTAAGTACATCATTGAGGGCTTCCCATTCATTATTATAGGCCCACATTCTGGTACCTCCTAAAGCCGGTCCCAAAACTGTGTTATGTATACCAATTATTGCTTTTAAACCAGTATCTTTGTCGTTGCAAAAAACGATTTGCTCGTGATTATCAAAAGATATTTGTCCGAAAACTGGGTCGATTTTTGAAAGTTCTTTTGAACTTATAACATCTAACGTCATTTGAAATTTAGATTAGCACCTATTTAATTATGCGCAAAATAGCGTGCAAAAATAACGCAATATTAGAGTATTAGCAAAAATTAGTACGTTAAATTATCAACCGACTAAAATAAAGCCCGAAAAAGCTAGATGAAAGAATTAAGACATATTAATAAATATTTCTACCGTTATCGCTATAAGTTGTTGTTAGGCATATTAATAACCATTGGCGCCAAAATATTTGCCTTGTTTACACCAAGGTTTATAGGTAAATCGATCACCACGATTTCTAAAGCTATCGAAGGCAGTTTAACTGGTGATGCATTTAGGCAGGAACTAGCAATGAATATCCTGTATCTTATTGGTGCTGCTGTCATCACTGGTATATTTACGTTTTTAATGAGACAAACTATTATCAATGTATCTCGATATATCGAGTATGATCTTAAAAATGAAGTCTACCAACAATACCAAAACTTATCCCTCAACTTTTATAAGTCAAACCGTACTGGAGATTTAATGAATCGGATAAGTGAAGACGTTGGCAAGGTTCGAATGTACGCTGGCCCAGCCATCATGTATACGATTAATACAGCTACTCTATTTATTGTCGCTCTTATATACATGTTGAGTATCAATCCGAAACTCACGTTATATACCATTTTACCATTACCTGTGTTGTCATTTATTATTTACAAATTAAGTAAGGTCATTAATAAGCGAAGTCGCATTGTTCAGGAATATTTATCACATCTATCTGCCTATACACAGGAATCATTTAGTGGCATCTCTGTGATAAAATCCTACGGCATAGAAACTGAAAATTATGAGGAATTCAACACATTATCAAACGATAGTAAACAAAAACAGATAGATCTCGCCAAAGTGCAGGCACTGTTTTTCCCTTCCATGATCCTATTAATTGGTATCAGTAATATTTTAGTGGCTTATATTGGTGGAATGCAATACATCAACGGAGAAATTCAAGAAATAGGGACGATCGCTGAATTCCTTATTTATGTCAATATGCTTACTTGGCCTGTAGCGACTGTGGGCTGGGTCACTAATCTTGTGCAGCAAGCAGAGGCTTCTCAAAAACGGATTAATGAGTTTTTAAAACAAGAACCGGAAATAAAAAACTTAAATCCGAAGCCTTCAGACATCAAGGGTCAAATTGAATTTAAGAACGTTACCTACATCTATCCAGATACCAATATTAAAGCGCTCGATCACATTAGTTTTACACTTGAACAGGGAGAAACGTTGGCTATTTTAGGTAAAACAGGTTCCGGGAAATCAACCATTCTAGACCTTATTGGCAGACTTTATGACGTGCAGGAAGGTACTATTAAAATTGATGGCAAAGCGATTGACCAACTCAATTTAAATAGTTTGAGAGAGCATATAGGTTATGTGCCGCAAGATGCCTTTTTGTTTTCAGACACCATTGAAAACAACATCAAATTTGGTAAGGAAGACGCCACGCACGACGATATTGTTGCAGCAGCGAAAAATGCCGATGTCCACAAAAATATTAAGACCTTTAAAAATGGTTACGACACCAAATTAGGGGAACGAGGTATTACATTATCGGGTGGACAAAAGCAACGTATTTCTATTGCAAGAGCCATCATTAAATCGCCAAACATCTTATTATTTGATGATTGTTTATCGGCAGTTGACACTGAAACGGAAGAGAAAATCCTGAAAAGTTTACGTAAAATATCAGAAGGAAAAACCACTATTATTGTGAGTCATCGCGTCTCTTCAGCAAAGGATGCTGACAAGATTATTGTCCTCGAAGATGGAAAAATTCTTCAAAGCGGAACTCATGATATGCTAGTAAGTACTGATGGTTACTACAAGGAACTTTACTTAAAACAGCTCAGCACAAAAGAATTATAGTTTTTGTTGTATACTATACTTTTTTTTTAGATTTTTGATGCACATTCAAATTAAAATTAAAAAATAGCTATGAGCGATCACGGAATGATGGAGAAAGAAGAAATCTTCTCTAAAGTATTAAGAGCAGGAAGAAGAACTTACTTTTTTGATGTAAGAGCGACTAAAGCTGGAGATTACTACCTCACCATTACAGAGAGTAAAAAATTCACGAATGACGATGGATCATTTCATTACAAAAAGCATAAAATCTATTTATACAAAGAAGACTTTTCTGAGTTTAATGAGATTTTAAGAGAAATGACCGATTATATTATCGCTGAAAAAGGAGATGAAGTGATCAGCGAACGTCATCAAAAAGATTTCAAAAAAGACGATTATTCAGACAATGTTGATTTAGCCGAAGGTGGTGAATCCACAGCTAGTTCAGATTCCGCAGAAAAATTCACGGATATCAATTTTGAAGACATCTAAAACTAAGGACTTTTGTTAATTTATATGAAACCGCTACCTAAACCGTAGCGGTTTTTTTATTTTTATAAAAATTACCAACTTATGAGACTGACTATCTTTTTAGCTTTAATGTGTGTGTTTCAACTGCAAGCACAACAATCAACCGATTTAACCTACTACCTCCCACAAAACACGACCTATGACTCCTCCATCCCAACGCCAGCATCTGTGATTGGACATGAAGTGGGTGAATGGCATATCACTCATGATAAGCTGGTAAATTATATGACAACTCTGGCAAAGGCCTCAGACAGAATCCAAATAGAAAATCGCGGTAGCACTTTTGAAGGCAGACCTCTATTATTACTAACAATTACCTCACCTGAAAATCACAGCCGGATTGAAACTATTCGAAATACACACATCGCAGCTACTGAAACCAACAACGCTAATTCTAATGACCGTCCTATCGTTGTGTACCAAGGATTTTCCATTCACGGCAACGAACCTAGTGGTTCAAACGCGTCTATGCTCGCTGCGTATTATTTAGCGGCCGCGGAAAGTAGTGAGGTTCAAGAGTTATTGAAACATACGATCATTCTTTTCGATCCTGCCTTGAATCCAGACGGTCTACAACGTTTTGCCTATTGGGTTAATACGAATAAAAGTAAAAATTTGAATCCAGATCCGAATGATCGCGAGTACAGTGAAATTTGGCCTGGCGGACGCACCAATCATTATTGGTTCGATATGAATAGAGATTGGCTTCCTGTTCAGTTACCTGAATCTAGAGCTCGTATCGCTACATTCCATAAATGGTTGCCAAATATTTTAACCGATCATCATGAAATGGGTACAAACTCAAGCTTCTTTTTTCAGCCAGGCATTCCTTCTCGAACACATCCGCTAACGCCAGCCATGAATCAAGAACTAACCAAACGAATCGGAGATTTTCATGCAAAAGCCTTAGATAAAATTGGGTCCTTTTACTATACTGAAGAAAGTTTCGATGATTTTTACTACGGAAAAGGCTCGACCTTTCCAGATATTAATGGTGGTATTGGTATTTTATTTGAACAAGCCAGTTCCCGTGGACATATTCAAGAAAGCGACAATGGCATCTTAACTTTTCCTTTCACTATTAGAAATCAGTTGACCGCTGCAATATCGACCTTAGAAGCGGCTAATAGCATGCGAAAAGATATTTTACAATACCAACATGACTTTTATAAAAACGCCAGAGATGAAGCAAATAAAGAACAAAACAAGGCCATCATTTTTGGTGATGAAAAAGATGCTGCTAAGACCTTTCATCTCGCTGAAATTTTAGAGCGTCAACAAATTGAATTTTTCAATCTTAAAAAAGATGTGAAACTCAACAATAAGCACTACAAAAAAGGACACGCCTTCGTGGTTCCAAAAAACCAAAAAAATAGTCGCTTGCTCAATGCCATGTTTGAAAAGCGTACAACCTTTAAAGACAGTCTATTCTACGATGTCTCTGCTTGGACATTCCCTTTGGCTTTCGGGTTGGATTATGATTTAGAAACCACCACTGAACTAGCCGGAACTAAGGTAGACACATTGAAAATGCCTGAAGGTAAAGTGTCAGACATGAGCAACTATGCGTACCTCATGGAATGGCATGAATATTATGCTCCCAAAGCAATACATAAAATTCTCAACAAAGGGTTGCGAGCTAAAGTTGGCATGAAAAGATTTGAGATCAATGGAAAATCTTACGACTATGGCACTATTTTGATTCCGGTTCAAAATCAAAACCTATCGCAAAAGGAACTACATACATTTCTTGAGACTGTTGCCTCTGAAAGTCATATCACGATTGATGGCGTTGCTACAGGATTAACAAACGGAATTGACCTTGGGAGTAATCAATTTCGTGCACTAAATGCACCAAAAATAGGGCTAATTGTTGGTAGTGGCATTCGAAGTTATGATGCCGGCGAAATCTGGCATTTATTAGATCAACGCTACGACATGAGACTTACCAAACTAGATACCAAAGCATTAAATTGGACGTCTTTGGACCGCTACAATACAATTATTTTACCGAGTGGTTCGCTCGATGATAAAGTTTCAGAAAAACTTAAAAGATGGGTGCAAAATGGTGGAACGCTCATTGGCTATCGAAGTGCGTTAAATTGGTTAAAAAACAAGGAATTTATAGCACTAGACTTTAAAAAAATGAATCAAACGGCTCAGCATATATCTTTTGAACAAAAAAGTGATTTTAGAGGCGCTCAAGTGATTGGAGGTGCAATTTTCGAAGCAGATATCGATCGCTCTCATCCCATTAATTTTGGCTATAAGAACGATAAAATTGCCCTTTTCAGAAATAATACGATGTTTTTAAAAGCTGACAAACAAAGTTATAATAACCCAATTCAATACACTAAAAATCCACTTTTGAGTGGTTACATCTCAAAACCGAACTTAGATAGTTTGGCTCAGACTGTTCCCTTTCAAGTAAAACGACTTGGTCGTGGAAACGTGGTCGTTTTTACAGACAACACCAATTTTAGAGCGTTCTGGTACGGGACCAATAAATTAATGATGAATGCTATATTTTTCAGAGAGGAATTATAGTTTTATAGAAAGTAAGGCTAAAAGCAGTACCATCGTTCCATAAATCATGGCCAGATGCCAATGACATAAAAATAAAAGTATTCCCATTACTACAGCCATGAAAATGGGTACGAGTGTTAAGGCCACCGCAAAGCGAAAGGTAGCAATGAATTCCTCTTCCATAATTCTAGGTTTTATCATGATTTTCCAAAGCATGTAGGGCACAAATAAATTGATGATAAGTAAGATTTTGAACACATGCTTCAGGACATGCAGGCTACTATTTCTTGTTTGCTTCGGACACAATTGCAACTCGTTAGCTAAACATTCATTGACAGCTACTGGATTCGTAAAATCCACATCCAAGGCCTCTATTTTTTCTGAAATAGCATCGTAATCTTGAGTATCTATATGAACGGTAAGCTTACATAACTCATCAAAAACTTTCGTCTTCAAAGCTAGTACGCCATGATGTTTATTCCCGATATCTTTTCTTTCTACATAGAAAACTTGACCAAAATTAATGGACACACTATCGCCATAAGTTTTAGCATTTTGATAATTCATGCCTACAGGAATCAAGCCAATCTTGGTCTCAGGATACTGTTCTAAAGTTTCAAATATAATTCGAGTAAACCCTTTACTCAATGGTCTAACTGTACGTTTTAAATTATGGCTTCCTTCAGGAAAAATAGTGATAGCATGTTGTGCCACTAAAAGTTGGGAAGACTTACTGAATACCGAAGTATTTTTTGTTAAATTGCTCCAACCATCTCTTATTCTGAACACGGGTAACATCCGTAAACTTTTTAAAAAACTACCCACAACTGGATTTTTAAAAACACTGGCTCGTGTTAAATAATAGGAAAATCGATTCCCTTTTGTAGCGATTAGTAAGGCATCCATAAGCGCATTTTGATGGTTAGCCAAGTACATAATAGCTTGTTCTTTCGGAATTTGATGCGCATTGATCACTTTAATCTTTTTGTAATAAAAGAATAGCCCTAAACGTATGTAAGCCCTAACGATATATAACCAAAGGATTTTCAAACCTTGACTATTTTAACTGGTTTATAACTCCAATAAAATGCGAGAATTAGCCCGGAAATAATATGCCAAATTCCCCAAAATGCCGCCATAATTGCCATGCCACCTAGTCCGTTAAAAAAAGTAAAAATGAGCAGTAACCCCAATCCAGAATTTTGAATTCCCGTTTCAATAGCTAAGGTTTTCTGATTCTTAATTGATAATTTAAAGGCTCTTGCCGTAAGAAACCCGAGTAAAATCGCCAGAAAATTATGCGCTATCCCAATAATGAGCACATAATGTATATAGGTGTTGAACACTGAAATATTTTTAGAAAATGCTATCACAACAATGGCTACAAATACAACAATAGATATAGGCTTCAGGAGTTTTGAAAGCTTCATTGCTAAGGTGGTATTTTTGGATCTCAATACCATACCCAAGACTAGAGGTATTCCTAGTATGAGCACTACCAATTTAACTAATTCAAAAGGTTGCAACTCCACTTGCCGTAAAATCTCAGCTGTAGGTTGATAGAGGTTCCCGTAAAATTGGAAATTCAATGGTGTAACGACAACGGCTAAAAGTGTTCCGAAAGCAGTTAAACTAACAGAAAGCGCGGTATTCCCTTGAGCGAGGTGAGTCATAAAATTAGAAATATTGCCTCCTGGACAGGCTGCGACCATCATCATTCCTAAAGCGATACTTGGCTGTGGCTGGATGACCCAAATCATTAGAAAGGTTAAAAAAGGTAAAAGTAGAAATTGCGCTACGAGTCCAACAATAACTGCTTTGGGCTGCTCGAGTAGCGCTTTAAAGTCGCTGCGCGAAATACCCAAAGCTACACCAAACATGACGATAGCCAAGGCGCCATTTAAAATCCAAAGGCCATTGCCATCAAAATTTATTTTAACATTATCAAGTTGCTCCATCTATTACGCGACTATAGCCCCATTTTTAACAGGGTTTTCTGGATTTAAAAGTATGACATCGCTACCATTCACTGCGCCCAGAATCAAACAATCGCTCATAAATTTCGCTATTTGTTTTCTCGGAAAATTGACCACTGCAATAATTTGTCGGTTCATCAAATCGTCTTTTTTATATCGTGTGGTAATTTGTGCTGATGTTTTTTTAATTCCGAGGTGTCCAAAATCTATCAGAAGTTGATATGCTGGACGAATAGCTTCTGGAAAATCTGTCACTTCGATGATCGTTCCTATTCTTAAATCGACCTTTGCAAAGTCTTCAAAAGTTACTATATTATCATTTAAAATCATTAGCTAAATATAGAATAATTATGTCACTTACACCTTCAAATATGTTACCATTAGGAACCAAAGCACCAGATTTCGAACTTGTGAACACTATAGATAATACGATGGTGTCCCTAGAAAGTGCTAAAGGCTCTAAAGGCACAATCATTATGTTTATCTGCAATCACTGTCCGTTTGTGAAACATGTCAATGCCGAAATATCACAGCTCGCAAAAGACTTCATTTCTAAGGGTATCAATTGTATCGCTATTTCAAGTAATGATATTGAGAATTATCCACAAGATGCGCCTCAATTTATGAAACAAAATGCCATCGATCAAGATTTTATATTTCCATATTTATACGATCAAACGCAGCGAGTGGCTAAAGCTTATGATGCCGCATGTACTCCAGATTTCTATGTTTTCGACAAGGACTTAAAATTAGTTTACAGAGGGCAATTAGATGATTCCAGACCTGGAAATGACGTACCTGTGACAGGCAAAGACATTAGGGAGGTTGCACAGCTATTAATTCAAGATCAACCTATTGATGTGACTCAAAAACCGAGTATTGGGTGTAATATAAAATGGAAACAAGAGGCATCAACTACAAAATAAATGAGGAGTTTGACCGTTTCTAAATAAAACCATTCCATGCGATTAATTATTGGCTTTTATAGTCTGATATTTCTTGGTATTGTATTACTTAGTTGTGAGTCAAAACCCGTAAAAAACAGTACCAATTTAGACATACATTTTGAGGATATCGATAACTTTTGGAAAGCTTATGATATCATAAAACCTATCACAGATCATTCGGTTCGTACGGCTGTCATTCAGGATGAATACATGAATAAAGGGAGTAAAGCGCTACAGTCACTAATAAAAAAAGATAAGTTAACAGCCAGTGATTATGCGACCTACCTAAAGGATACCGTTTTTTTTAACTCAATTCGCGAAACGACATTCCAGATAAAAAATGACACAACTAAAATAAGACATCATTTACGCGCCTTCGAAAGCACGTATCCTTTAGCGACATTCAGTGATATATATTTTGTGATTGGCCAATTCAAAAGAGCTGGAACTGTTATCGATAGTTCGATGATCATTGAGCTAGAAAAAAATGCGCGTAGTCATCAAACTAGGTCTGCTTTTCTTTTTAATGACAAGCAATTGAACAATTTGAACGACCAGAATTCCTTAATGTCATTGATTGTACACGAACAGGTCCATGTCAACCAAACAAATATTAACACTCGAAATTTATTGAGCAAAGCCATTTGCGAGGGTTCCGCAGACTTTTTAATGTATTTACATACTGGTGAGCACCCAGCGGCTACCCAACGCACCTATGCCTATGGTGATGCCAATGAGACGACGCTTTGGGTAAAATTCAAAACAGACTTAGATATCAATTATAAATATATTAAGACCGATTGGTTTTATAATTACGATAGAGAGGATATTCCCCCAGATCTAGGATATTATATGGGATTTAAGATTTGTGAAAAGTTCTATAATGAATCGGACGATAAGTTAGAAGCAATCACATTCATGTTGGATGGCAATAATAGCAAAAAGGTTTTGGAACTAAGTGGATACAATGGCGGCTTATAAGCTATCTAAAAGGTTTAAAAAAAGGGTTTTATAACATATAGATGAAGCTTAGAATATTGTGATACAACATTAAAAGCAGAAAGGATGTCTTGTGGTATCCATTCTGCTTTTAGAAATAGTGCTTTAAGTGGTCACTCCTCTCTTAACACGAAGCTTATCGGTATACTATAAGGTACATCCACTGCTCTACCTCTTTGCTTACCTGGTATCATCTTAGGTAAAAGTCCAATGATTCTTGCAGCTTCTTCTTCCAATAATTTGTCTGGTCCTCTTGTTTTTATTTTGGAAGCTACCCCATTTTTATCAATGACAAAAAGTACAAATACTTTTCCTTGCATCCCAAGTTCCAAAGCAGTTTGAGGGTATTTAAAGTTCTTTCTTACATGGGTCATAATCGATTTTTCGAAGCAAGCTCTCTTCTCTGCTTTGGTGCCTTTTTCACATCCTGGAAAGACTGGAATATCTTCTATTACTGAAAAGGGAACTTCAATATCTTCTTCTACTTCTTCAACGACCACCTCTTCTACACTCACCACATCAGCTATGACATCGCTCTGGCCAATTTCACTTGACTCAACGACCGTTTCTTGAACTTCAATCATATCTTCAACGATTTTAATATCCTCAGGAACTACTGCTGGAGCAGCTGGAGGTGGTGGTGGCGGTACATTTAGATTAATAATTTCAATATCCTCATCTGCAAAATCATCTACCTGAACAATCTCTGTCACTAAGGTATCAGAATCATAAAACTTATGTTCGAATAATAAGTATGTTGAGAACAACATCAAATTCAAACCTATGGCGAAATAAAGGCTGCTATTTCTGCCAACTTCTACGTTTGGGTTTTTTTTAGCTTTCATGACTACTTGTATTTATACTATGAAATTACAGCCTTATCATCTCAAATAAAATGATAAATATCATAGTGTTTCAAACGAAGTCATCTTAACTTATAAATTGTCTAATTGGTTATCACTACCATCTTCGCTGATGGTCCAAAAGAAGCCTATAAAGAAGAATTGATCTGCAGCAGGCTGTAAAGCTCTTCTAGAAAACATGCCATTGGCATCGGGTGTATTAGCGTATTGATATCCATTGATATTTTTAAAACCCAATACATTGTTTACAGAAGCATACAGTA
This sequence comes from Algicola sp., assembly GCA_018222915.1. Lineage (GTDB taxonomy): Bacteria > Bacteroidota > Bacteroidia > Flavobacteriales > Flavobacteriaceae > Psychroserpens. Next base: position 37,603 of record JAAEZI010000010.1, read on the forward strand.
TTTTTTGTGGTGCTATGAGATAGGCCCAATTTAAACTGATGCTATTAAAACTTTTAGTCGTTTCTCCTAAAAATTCATTCGTATTTGGATTGGTGTACGGTCTTCCTGAAGCATAGGTGTAACTAAAACCTATTTGACTTTTCCAATCGTCAATCCAATACTTAGCTACGGCCGAAAAGTTATGTGAATTTGCAAAATTAGGCTGTGCTTGTGTTGGATAATTTCGGTAATCACGCTCTGTATCTAAATAAGAATAGCTCACCCAATAGTCCATGTTTTTGATACTCTGATTGTCTCTCCAAAAAATGTCAAGTCCTTGAGCATATCCTGAACCATTATTATTAAATTCTGAATTGAAACTCTCAAATGCCGTATCAAATTTTACGAGGTCATGATATGTTTTTCTATATACTTCTGCTCTAAAAATTCTATTATTGGCCACATATTGGTAATTCATTATATAATGTTTGGCTTGCTGTACATCCACAAAAGGATTGAACTTCATAACTTCTGAATTGGCATTTTGATAAAAATCCCCATAGGCTAATGACAACTGTCCGTTTGCTGAAGTTTTGTAAGCGATGGAAGCTCTTGGCGCTAATGTAAACTGATTGGAAAGCTTATAATTATCGGCTCGAATTCCTATTTTTACCGCAAAGGCTTTACTAAACACGATATCAGTTTCTGCAAAGGCTGATGTATTATTATTCTTAAATCCATAAGACGCATTTATAGTGTCATCGAAAAACGTTTCATCGTAATCGGTCATAAATTGCTCGATTCCAAAATGCAATTTTAACCTACTATTAAATCGTTTTTTAAATTTTAACTTCGCATGCGCTGATTGCTCCTGATTCTTTATATCGCTCTCCATCACCTGAATTTTATTATGGGCTGCAGTATAACTCAAACCGGTATGTATAGCCCAACCATTGCCAAAAACCCCTTGATAGGAAGTGTTTCCATAAAAATTGTTATTATTCAACTTAAACCGCAATCCATCGGCAAGATTGATGTCTTCTTGAGTCAATTCAAAATTCGACGTATCAAAAGCAGCATAAAACTTCAATAATCCTGACTGGAATTTTCTTCGAAAAACAGCCTCACCTTGAGCACCTTCATAAGGAGATTCCCAATCATTTCTATCCTGAAACAGCGCTATATATGGTGACAAATTAATATAGGAAGCGTTCACACTCAATGAGCTACGCTCCCATTTTTCTGTACGTCCTAATGTAGCACCCACACTCATTAAACCAATCTCTGTCTTCTCTTGATCTGGCTCATCTATAGTATTTAGTGACAAAACACTTGAAAGCGCATTCCCATATTCTGCGGAATAGCCACCTGTAGAAAAAGTAATGCCATCAAATAAAAACGGCGAGTATCTCCCTCTGGTTGGCGTATTGTTAGCCGTTGGTGTGTAAGGCGTAAAAACCCGAATGCCGTCTATAAAGATTTGAGTTTCATTGGCGTCACCGCCTCTCACAAATAACCGCCCGTCCTCAGCAACTGTTGACGTGCCTGGTAAGGTCTGTAAGGCACCAACAAAATCTCCCAAAGCACTTGCCGTTGTAACCACATCTAATGGTTTTAAAACTGAGACTTTACTATTGTCATTGGCTTCAAACGTTCCGGCAGATATCACTACCGCATCTAGAGTTTCCATATCATCCCGTAATATAATTTCCAAATTATGGAACGTACTAATATCTCCCACTATGCGCTTGGTCTCATAAGATAAAAATGAAATAATAAGAGTTTGTGAACCTACCGTTTGTGTTGAAAAGCTGAAGGATCCATCTTCTGTAACAGTGCCACCATCATAAGTACCTTCTAGGTAGACATTGGCTCCGAATAAAGGTTGGCTTTTTGAGTCTATAACTTTACCACTTATTGTGGTTTGTGCAGCTGCTGATAAGCTTAGAAGCATTGATAAGGTGACGACTAGAATTTTCATGATTGATGATTTTAACTGATTGTTTTTTGATTGATAGGTCAAAAGTGCTGATTAGGTTTTAGTATCTAAATTCTATATGACCGAATTGTCAATTATTCCTACTGAAATGTTACATTTGATAAAATCATCGTTTTATGCTCACGAGAATTGAAAAGCAATTCTGTATTATTTTTGTGATTGTGGTGTCTGCAGATTTAGTCATGTCCCACGTGGAAGGTCTAGAACCATATCGCAGTATATCAAAACCTGCGATAGTCGCGCTATTGATCATTTTCTTTTACAACCGAGGCAAACATTTGGCGTTCCCAGTAAGGCTGACTACTTTATTGGCTTTACTATTTTCGTTATGCGGTGACATCTTACTTTTGTATGAAGCGCATCAGTCTAATTTTTTCATTTTTGGATTGATCGCATTTTTAATAGCGCATGTCATGTATATTATTGTGTTTCTCAAAGATCGAAACAGCGCTATTAAACCCTTTGGCTTTATCGGTTTATTGTTGGTTTACGCCATCGGTCTTTGCTATCTTTTAATGGATCACTTGGGAGACCTCTTCATTCCTGTCATAATTTATATGGTCATAATTTTGACCATGGCGACCAGTGCGTATCTAAGAAAAAACAAGGTGCCTAGAATTAGTTTTATGCTGGTTTTTGTAGGCGCACTCTTGTTTATGGTATCGGATAGTATTTTGGCTTTAAACAAATTTTATCAAGCCATTCCTTTTAGCAGTATCTATATTATGTGTACCTATGCGCTCGCCCAACTTTGTCTTGTTTTAGGCATTTTAAGATCAGCTCCAAAGTCGCGTTAAGGATGGAAACGGCATCCTTTTGTGTACAAAAGATATAGTGGACAGCCTGACCTGCAGTGAAACGAAAGGGAACGCCCGAATTAATTATTTTTTAAACGGTCTGATAATAAGTCGGGCAGCCTTATCAAAATTGATATAATTATAGGTCCAATTAAAAAAGACGATGACACGATTTCTAAATCCTACTAACGACATGAGATGGATAAACATCCAAATAAACCAGGCGAAAAACCCACCGAATTTAAAATGTTTTAAATCCACTACCGCTTTGTTTCTTCCAATGGTGGCCATAGACCCCTTATCTTTATAGACAAAAGGTTGCATGGGTTTCTTCTTTATTAGTTTCAATAAATTTTTGCCTAACAACCGTCCCTGTTGAATCGCAGGTTGTGCCACTTGAGGATGACCCTTAGGATAGGCTTCTGTGGACATTAATGCGATATCACCAACCGCAAAAACATCTTGATAGCCTTCAATTTGATTAAAGTGATTTACTCGGTATCGATTGGCCTTATCGACAAGGGCCTCAGCATTTAATCCCTTTACAGGTGCTCCAGTAACACCAGCTGCCCAAATGAGTGTCGCTGTCTCCATAACCAAATCTGAATTTGTAGTTACTGTTTGACCATCATAATCTTTCACAAAGGTATCTTTATGAATTTGCACTCCTAAACTTTTAAGAAAGTGCTCAGCTTTTTCAGACGCGTGTTCACTCATAGGTGGTAATAGTCGATCGGCACCTTCCAGCAAGTGAATATGCATATCTTCACTGTTCAGGTCGTGATAGTCTTTGGGTAGAATATGGTTTTTTAATTCGGCGATAGCTCCTGCCAATTCAACACCTGTCGGACCGCCTCCAACGATAACAAAATTCAAATAGGCTTGTCGTTCTTCTTTAGAATGACTGATTGCCGCCTTTTCAAAATTTTGCAAGATCAAGCTTCGAATATTAAGTGCCTGCGGTACACTCTTCATTGGCATACTGTTTTTTTGAATCGTCTCATTGCCAAAAAAATTGGTTTTAGTGCCCGTAGCGATGACTAAATAATCGTAGTTGAGCGTTCCAATATCTGTCTCAATCTGTTTACTTTGAGCGTTGATTTGTTTGACTTGGGCTAAACGAAAAAAAGAATTACGGTGCTTTTTTATAACCTTCCTTAATGGATACGCGATCGAATCGGGTTCAAGTCCAGAACTGGACACTTGATATAAGAGCGGTTGAAATGTATGGTAATTATGTTTATCTAATAAAACAACTTGTACGGCTTTATTTGCTAACACTTTTACAAGGTTGACACCTGCAAATCCTCCTCCAATAATGACTATTCTTGGAAACTCTGATTTGGGTATATTCATGAATTCCTGCTTAAAAATGACTCTTACAAAGATAAGGTTTATGTCTCGGAAACCTTAATTTTTGAATAATGTTTATTAAGTTGTAACGTTTTCTATAATTAGACTACTTATAAGTCACTAACTAATGAAAAGGATTGAATAAAGAACTCGAACATAGTTTTGTGGAATTGCTTGAGAAGCATCAGAACATTGTACACAAGGTTTGCAGATTGTATACCAACAATCAGGATGCTCACAATGATTTGTTTCAAGAAATCACCATTCAATTATGGAAGGCTTACCCCAAATTTAGAGGGGACTCAAAATTTAGTACTTGGATGTATCGGGTTGGTTTAAATACAGCGATTACGTTGTATAGAAAATCGAAACGAAGTATCAAAACGCAAGAATTTGAAAACGTTGCTTTTAAGATAAAATCGGAAGCTTATGATGATACAGAAGAGCAACAATTGAAATTACTGTACAAAGCGGTACAGCAATTAAATGATATTGAAAAAGCCTTAGTGTTTTTGTATTTAGAGGATAAAAATTACAGTGAGATTAGTGAAACCCTTGGTATTACTGAAGTAAATGCGAGAGTGAAAATGAATAGGGTAAAGAAAAAATTAAGAACCATTTTAAATCCGTAATATTATGGATGAATTAGAATTATTAAAAAAGGATTGGCAATCCAAAGGCGAAAGCGAAGACGCGCAATTTTCGAGTAAAGATATTTATCCAATGCTCTTAAAAAAATCTTCCTCTATAGTTAAAACCCTGTTTTACATCAGTATTGCAGAGCTTATATTTTGGATTTTAGTAAATAGTATTCCCTATTTTTCCTCGGAAGAATATCGTGCTGAATTAGCAGACATGTATGGTAATGGTGCCATTTTAATTAGCATCAACGTCATCAGTTTTGGCATCATTTTCCTGTTTGTCTATTTACTGTATAAATCGTATAAATCCATTTCAGTCACTGATAATGCTAAGCGCTTGATGGAAAGTATTTTGAAAACCCGAAAAGTGATTAAGTATTACGTGATTTACAATTTAATTGTAGCGTTTCTTTCCATGGTATTTGGTCTTTACTATACCATCTATGAAAATCCAGAGTTCTCAGAAAAGTTTGCGCAATTCTCAGATAAGCAAATGTTCTCTGCTTTATTGTTCATGATATTAGCTGTCGCAATTTTTGTGTCCCTCATTTGGGTGTTCTAC
>JAAEZI010000010.1:42943-79876 GCA_018222915.1 Algicola sp.
GCATTTTATTACGTCGATTGAATAAGAATTACAAGGAACTCAAAAAATTAGAAATTTAGATATGGCAAAAGTTCATTTTCATATTGATCAACAAACAATTACTTGTAGCGTCAACTGGTTAGGCTTTGTGACCATTAGGGTTAATGGCGAAAATAAATCTAAGAAATTGTCGTTTCCCTGGAGCAAGCATACTTTTGATATGTTAATAGATGGACAACGGCAGCCATTTCAGATAACGTCAACCTCGAATTTCTCTGGAAGTCAATTAACAATCAAACTTTATCATCTTGATGTTTGCATTGATTCAAAAACAGTCGACACACTTGTTGGAAACTGCGAAACACCTAAAGAAAAAGAGACTCATATGTCACTTGCGATTGGGATACTTTTTATCGTATTAACCTTATGCTTTGATTGGTCGCGATTTTTTCTGTTTTTTGGCTTGTATTTTTTATTTCAGGCGTTCCATAAGCCAAAAACCTCATCCAAGGACTGCAAATCCGCAGCTATAAAGCAACTGAATGAGTAACATTACCAGTCTCGCAGTTTATTGAGGCGTTCACGCTCTTCAAGTTCCTCTTGTGGAATCACCTTTAAAAAAGATGGATGTTGCTCAATAGCATATTCTATTTTTTCTACAATCTCTGCAATGGACTCATTCTCATAGTCAATATCAAGTGGTTCTTTTACTTCGAAACTTTGGTAGACATTTTTCTTTTTTACGCGCAAGCCTTTTTTATCAAAAGAGCGACGAAAACCATCAATAACAATAGGCACTACAATCGGTTTGTATTGTTTAATGATATGAGCCGTTCCTTTTCGAATCGGTTTAAAAGGCGTTGTAGTTCCTTGTGGGAAGGTCACTACCCAGCCATCATCTAGAGCCTTCTTGATACTTGTAATATCACTCATTTTAACCTGTCGATTCACATCCTGACCTTTAGAGCGCCAAGTGCGTTCAATACTAATCGATCCTGTATAGGCAAATATTTTTGGAATCAACCCAGATTTCATCGTTTCCTTAGCAGCTACATAATACATGTTAAGCTTCGGATTCCAGAGATAACCTACGTTCTTAATGTTGTCTAAACGCCCACTTAAGCTGGCGTTAAACACATGAAACATGGCAATCACGTCGGCAAAATACGTTTGGTGATTCGAAATAAAAAGGACGTTGGTTTCTGGAAGATTTTTAATAATGTCTGAACCTTCAATTTGAAGCTCATTGAATCCTCTAAACCTTCTGTGAGTCATTAGACCAAGGATTCTGATCAGCCATTTTTTTACAAAAAGTATATGCCCAAAAGGGTTTTTCTTAAATAATCCCATTAAAAGTTAGTTATTAAGCGGAATTACAAACTTACAAAAAACCGACCCTTATAAGGTCATTTTTAACAAGTCTTTTAATTCACTAAGCATCATCGCCGTTGCTCCCCAAACCACGTGGCCGTTCAAATGAAACGCAGGAACTTCCAATTCTAAATTATAGGAGGTCATCACCTTTACGGTTGACGTATTGGTATCATCGATAAAATCTGTAAGCTTTACTTCTATTAAATCTTCAACTTCGGCTTCTTGTTTTATGAACTTAGGTGTTTGGTGGGTAATCCCAACAAAAGGAGCTACCGTAAAATTACTTGGAGGAATGTATAAGGGTGTTAAAGGTTTTAAGACTTCAATGGTTTCAACAGGCACACCCACTTCTTCATGTGTTTCTCTAAGCGCTGTATATTTTAAATCGGGATCGGTGTCCTCAAATTTCCCTCCAGGAAAACCGACTTGAGCCGAATGAACCCCTTTATACGTTTTTCTTAAAATCAATATAAGGTGAGTTTCAGTGTTTGCACTGGGATAAAAAAGCGCCATAACACCAGCTTTTTTGGCATCTTTCATCTTCTCACGATTCTCCGTAACCAAGGCCTTACGAAACGGTGGTGACATTTTAAACTGGGAGTCTTCGCCTGGAAGATGTAGATTTTTTATTTTTGATACTGATTTTATAAACGTTTCAAAATTCATTATCCATGAGATTATTAATGCTCACTTTATGTTGCTTGCTATTTTTCAATTGTGAAGATAAACAATCTCGAAATAAATCAGCTTCTAAATCCGTAGATTCTACAGCTGTTAAAACAACTACCAAAAAAGACACGATAGAACAGGCAACCGAAGACAAGGACACTTTGTTTTTATTAAATGACAAAAATGCCATGGAGTTCTTCCTTCAGTATGAAAAGGAAAACAAAGAAAATAAAGTCCGAATCGTCACAGATTTTGGCAATATCGACATCCTATTGTTTGATGAAACCAAGTTCCATCGAGCTAATTTCATCTACCTCACCAAAAAAGGCTATTTCGACAATACGCAATTCTATCGCGTTATTGAGAATTACATCATCCAAGGTGGCAGTACTGATGACCGAGAGGTTATGAAAAAACGACGATTTATTGGTCGCTACTTATTACCAACTGATACCGAACGCGGTTTCCATCATGACAGAGGAATGATTTCCATGCCGAGTAGTGACATTGACAATCCTTATAAATTAGCGTCTCCTTATGAATTCTTTATTACGTTGAGGGAAGTCCGTCAATTGGATGGCGATTATACCATCTTCGGAAGGGTGATTGATGGCTTAGATGTGGCCGATAAAATTGCGAATGTTGACACAGATGATGCCGATTGGCCGCTAAAGAACGTGTATATCCGACGTGTGGAAATTTTAGATTAAGTCACGGTAAAAAAAGTGAAAACAGCCTATTAAGGTTCGTCTCGGTACAAACTAGGCAAACTAATTTTTAATCGAACCGCTAACAATCGGACCACAATGACTATCAATCCTGCGATCACGAATATAAAATTGGTATCGGCTACAAACTCACGAAGTAAAAAATAGGTCAGACCTCCCAAAATACAGGCCGTTGCATAAATCTCTTTTCGGAAAATTACTGGAATCTCATTGCACAAGATATCTCTAATAACACCACCAAAACAAGCGGTCATTGTACCAAGGGCGATACAGATTAACGGATGTAATCCTGCCACAATTCCAGTTTCTATACCAACAACCGTGTATAATCCAATACCTATGGTATCAAATAAAAACAGGGACCGACGTAGGTAATTGATTTTATTTCGGAGTAAAACGGCAAAAATAGCTGAAGCAATAATGACATACACATAAGTCATATTTCGCATCCAGGACACAGGCTCAACTCCAATCATGACATCTCGTAATGTACCACCACCAACAGACGTCACAAAAGCAATAATTAGAACACCAAAAGCATCCATGCGTTTTTCTAAAGCCACCAACACACCTGAAATGGCAAAAGCAATGGTTCCCAAAATATCTACAACTTCAAAAAACATAGGTATCGATAAAAGATTTTGTACAAAGGTACTTTTGTAAATGGATTTATCAGAATTAAGAGGGCGAATTCTAATTCCAATTCAGAAATTCTAAAGCATTGAGGCAACCCTTTACATGCCTTGCGTATAGTAATTATAATCTTTGAGGATGGTATCTATAAACTCAATGTCACTATCATTAAAATCCTTAATTTCTGCCACCTCAATGATTTTGCGTCGTAATTTTGATAAGGTCTGGTAGTCTCTCGAAGCTTTGGCACGCACATAAGTTTCTTTAATAATACGTGCATCATTATCGGATAACTTAATGACACTTGGGTATGTTGGTTGGTAACTGTCTTCGAGTTCCTCTAAAATCGTATGGCTAATATTGACATTATTTTTTAAGGTAATCACTGAAGTCCCAGCCGTCATATCCCCTAATCGCTGACTTTTTTTACTACTTACAATGGCAATTAAACCAATAATTCCAGAGGCCATATTGATGTCTACAATTCTAAAAAACCATCGGACCAAATAATCAGCCAACGATGCCTGATAGCCATCAATTTTCACGACTTGGATTTTCATGATACGCTTCCCTATTGTTTGTCCGTCTAAAACCGTTTCAAATATCAAGGAATAAAAAACAACGGGTAAATAAAAAGAGACAATGATAGCCATTTGAGACCAGTCGTCCATCCCATCTAACCAGTTATTAATATTAAACACGTTAAACATAATTTGATAGGTTACAATCACATAGGCGATTTTAATTAACAAATCAATTATGTAAGCTAAAATGCGCTCTCCAACACTTGCTGCGATGAAATTTATATTAACGTTTTGTGTCGTATTTATTTGTAACTCTACCATTAATTGCTTTAATTTGAAAGCTTATGAGAGAAGTGGCATTTATTAAACAAAATAAAGAAAAATGGCTGAATTTTGAAAAGGCTATTTTTGGAAAGACCCTTAAAAATCCCGATGAATTAGCATCGCTTTATATTCAGTTAGTAAATGATCTATCGTATGCACAAACTTACTATCCCAAAAGTAAAACAATTCTTTATTTAAACAACTTGGCGGCCAAAGCTTTTCAAAAAATTTACAAAACGAAACGTGAAGACACCAATCGATTCGTCCATTTTTGGAAAATTGAAGTACCCATGATCGTCTTTGAATACCGACGTTACGTGTATTATGCCTTTGCCATCTTTCTGAGTTTTGTAGCCATAGGTGCACTGTCTGCTCATTATGATGACGCCTTTGTAAGACTCATTTTGGGTGATAACTATGTCAACCAAACTTTGGAAAATATAGAAGCTGGAGATCCCGTAGCGGTTTATAAAAGTGGGAGTAATTGGGGAAGCTTTATCGGGATAACACTCAACAATTTATATGTGGGTATCTGCTCCTTTGTTTTTGGCGTCTTTGGAGGCTTGGGTACCGCATATTATATGTTACAAAACGGAATTATGTTAGGTGCCTTTCAGTATTTTTTCCAAAAGGAAGGTGTTCTTTGGGAAAGTGTTAGAGGTATATGGATACATGGTGCGATGGAAATATTCGCTATCATAATCGAAGGTGCTGCAGGTTTAATTTTAGGTGCTAGCATCTTATTTCCTAAAACCTATTCTAGACTTATTTCTTTTAAAATGGGTGTCAAGAATGGTGTAAAGATTTTAATCAGCACGTTTCCTTTTACCATTGCTGCTGGTTTTTTAGAAGGTTATGTGACGCGGTTCTCGAATACCATGCCCAATTGGCTATCTGTGGGTATCATTCTAGTCACATTAAGCCTTATTTCATATTACTATTTAGTTTACCCATATATCCTGAACAAAAAAATAAAAAAAACCTATGCAGCTATATAAACCAAGAGGTTTTGGTGAGTTTTTCCAAGACACTTTTGCTTTTCTAAAGCAAAACGGAAAACACTTTTTTAAACATTTCTTTATTGTAAATGGTCTTTTCATTCTCATCTTAATGGTGTTGGGTTATTTCTTTAGTAAATTCTATCGAGAGGTTTTTTTCGGAGGCATCGTCTATGGAAATCCAGACGCCATGGATGCCTACATCAATGACAATATCGGACTTTTCATTCTCTTCGTTGTGGTTTTTGTTGTCGTTGGATTAACGGCTAGCGTCATTTCATATGCATTTGTACCAATATATCTTAATTTATACGCAAAACAGAACGGCACAAATTTTACTGCAACAGATCTTATTCAATCTTATAAAAAGAATATTGGAAACATTTTCATCTTTCTTATCTGTGGAATTCTTGTTGCAATTCCTCTAATGATTTTTGTGGGTTTACTGGCCTTTATACTCACGATAACAATTGTTGGTATTTTAGCCTTGCCTCTCATTGTTGGCGGTGTAAGCCTCTACTATCAAGGCACTCTTATGGAGTATCTCGAGCGAAAAAAAAGTATATGGGAAAGTTTTGGCTATTCTTGGAAACTCATGAGTACTAAGTTCTGGGCAGCTATATTGTGTGTTGGCCTCTTCTTTTTAATGGCTTATATTATGCAATATATTGTGGCTATTATTCCCTACATCCTAGGTATGGTGGAACTGTACACCAATATCGATCCCAGCGGGAATCTAAATCCGGAAGATGTTGGCAACACCGTTAGTATTATGATGTTAGCGATTTTCGCGATTTCATTCTTGGTCAGTTCAATGCTGAGTCTTATTGTGCAACTCAATATTGGTATCGTTTTTTATAGTCTTAAGGAAGAAAATGAAAATATCAATACGAAAAGTGATATTGATTTAATTGGTTCTGGTGAGTAAAATCAGATGCTTACATATCGTGTTCTTAATCTTCGGAATGACTGGCTACGCTGGCACGCTTGATGTGATTTATCAGGATTCTCAAGACTCGGTATTAACCGATACAGCACCTATTGAAAAACGAAGTTTTGAGGACTTAAAAGACAAATATGATGGTGATGAATTTATCTATGAGCGAACTACTGAAAATTCAGGATGGTGGACACGTTTCAAACAATGGCTCTCTGATTTTTTTAGGGATTTATTTGATATTAATTCGGATGCTCGAGCGTCAGAAGTGACCGATATTATTCTGAAAGTCTTTGCCGCCATTCTTTTCATACTGGTGCTCTTTTTTATAGTGAAAGCGATTATGAACAAAGAAGGTAGTTGGGTTTTCGGCAAGTCATCTGATAAAAATATTATTCCTGTTACAGATATTGAAAACAATATTTTTGAGACTGATTTCAAGACCTTAATCCAAAATGCTGAAGACCATCATAATTACCGATTAGCCATAAGATACTACTATTTATGGCTGCTTAAGAAACTTGCGAAAGCAGAGTATATTGAGTATGATGTTGAGAAAACCAATAGTGATTACTACCTCGAACTTTCCGAGGCATCCATAAAAAAAGACTTCTCTTACACATCATACCTTTATAATTATATCTGGTACGGAGAATTCGATATCGATCAAGCACAGTACGAAAAGGCCAAAGAGGCTTTTGCTCAATTTTTAAACGCAATTAAAGTATGAGCAGAACCTTAAAAATATATCTCGGACTTTTGATTTTCCTTTTGATAGGTATTATCATCATTGAGTATTCGACACCAGTTCCTGTGAATTGGCAAAAAACCTATAATGAGACGCATAAAAGACCTTATGGCACGTATGTGTTTTATGAAGAATTGGGAACCTTATTTCCTGAAAGTAAAGTACAGAATATCAATGTTACTCCTTATGAGTATTTTGATGATTATTACAACTGGGAGGATAATTCGTATCTAACTTCTGGCACCTATATGGTCATAGATGATTATCCCGAGATTGATAATACTTCTGCTCAAGAATTGTTAGATTTTGCGTCTCATGGTAACGACATTTTTATATCTAGTAATTATTTCCCTGAGCGTCTCATGGACTCTTTGGGCTTTAAGACTAAAAACGATTATAACTTTAAAGGTAAAGCCGAGTTTTATTTAACGAATCCTGTTTTTGCTGAAGATTCTATAACCGTTGAAAAAGGGTTGAGTAATATTTATTTCTCTGAAATAGATACTTTAAATACGACGGTTTTAGGTCATCAAAAATTCTCAGATTCCTTGTATACCAATTTTATCAAACGGTCTTGGGGTGACGGACAAATATTTATTCATTTACAACCTGTGGCATTCACCAATTATCACTTATTGAAAAAATCCAATAAGAATTACGCTGCTGGTGTGATGTCTTATCTAGGTGATGACACCATATACTTTGATTCCAGAAATAAACAACGGCAAGCTATGAGCAATTCGCCACTTCGTTTTGTTTTAAGTCAACCGCCTTTGAAGTGGGCTTGGTTTTTAGCATTATTAACTACTACCCTATTTATAGTGTTCAATGCGAAAAGACGCCAGCGAATTGTTGAAGTATTAAGTCCGTTAAAAAACACAACTGTAGAATTCACTAAGACTATTGGTAATTTGTATTATGAAACAAAAGACCATGACAATCTGATCGATAAAAAAATCACTTATTTCTTAGAATACTGGCGTCGTGTCTATTATTTAGATACCCAATTATTAGATGACAAGTTTGCCAAAAACCTGGCTCTCAAGTCAGGTAAAGATGAAGATAACGTAAAACAATTAATAAACCATATTGTATATTTAAGAGCGAAAACAGGCTGTAATGAGACGGATTTGTTACGATTAAATACTGCTATAGAAGATTTTTATACCACATAAATTATGGAAAACTTAGACGACAACAAGAATGAGGACCAAGCGCCTAAAATCGAACAGTTTGATGAATCCTTATTAGGAGACGCCAGTACTCCTAATACTTCAGATGAAACAGGTCCTGAAACACCAAATACCGATATAAGCTTTAAAAACCGTATCGACTTGACTGAACTTCAAGAAGGTATTGATTTAATCAAGAATGAAATAAGTAAAGTGATTGTCGGACAGAAAGGAATGATTGACATGCTTATTGCTTCTATTTTAGCCAACGGACACTCGCTTATTGAAGGTGTTCCAGGAGTGGCTAAAACCATTTCAGCAAAATTATTGGCGAAATCGCTCGACATAGGTTTCAGTAGAATTCAGTTTACACCCGATTTGATGCCAAGTGACATTTTGGGAACTTCGGTATTCAATATGAAAACGACAGAATTTGAATTTAAAGAGGGTCCCATATTCTCAAACATGATCCTTATTGACGAGATTAACAGAGCACCTGCAAAAACGCAAGCGGCTTTATTCGAAGTCATGGAAGAACGTCAAATTACCATCGACGGACAAAAATCTAAAATGGAACTTCCGTTTATTGTATTAGCAACTCAGAATCCAGTGGAACAAGAAGGTACTTACCGATTACCAGAAGCACAATTAGACCGTTTTCTATTCAAAATTGATATTGACTATCCGAACGTTGAAGAAGAAGTTGAAATTTTAACTAGAGAACAGAATTTACAAGGAGATACGAAAGTCGGCCAAATAAAAGCCCATTTAAGTAGCGAACAGATTAATAAATTTCAAAGACTTGTCGATCAGATTTTGATAGAATCACATCTTATCAAGTATATCGCAGATATCATCGTAAGTACGCGAAACAATCCGTTCTTGTATTTAGGAGCGTCACCCAGAGCTTCCATTGCCATATTAAAAGCCAGTAAAGCTTTCGCTGCCATGAGTGGTCGCGATTTTGTCACTCCTGAAGATATTAAACGTGCAGCCATACCTGTCTTACAACATCGTGTGATTGTAACGCCTGAACGTGAAATGGAGGGTGTTACTACCAAACAAATTATCAGACAAATTATAGAAGCGGTAGAAATTCCTAGATAACATATCATAAAACTGATACCATATTGTCATCTCTAAAATTTAAAAGAACACCTTGGAATTCATCCTATAAACAAACTTAAAAATCAGAAAAACATCTAACACGCATTAAACCATCACTTTGAAACGAATTAAACCATTTTATTTACAAAACAGATTTTTCTATGCATGCATTGGCATCATGGTATTATTCGTCATAAGTTTTTTATTCCCTAGATTGTTCAATGTTGTCAAAGTGGTGTTGTTACTCTTAGTCACTTTAACTGTTTTAGACACCCTTATTTTATTTGTGGCTAAAAATGGTGTTGTTGGGGAAAGACAACTTCCTGAAAAGTTTTCCAACGGCGATCCAAATCCCGTACATCTGACCATTCATAATTACTATACGTTTAATGTGAATGTGACCATTATTGATGAAATCCCTGAACAGTTTCAAGTAAGAGATTTTCGTATTAATAGGGCACTAGAGGCTTCGAGTACATCGGAATTAAAATATGAATTAAGACCAGTGGATCGTGGCGAATACCATTTTGGGTCCTTAAACATTTATGTGACGTCGGTGTTCGGACTGATTGCACGTCGATTTTCGTACGACGATAATGCCATGGTACCAACCTATCCCAGTTTTATACAGTTGCGAAAATATGATTTGATGGCCATCAGCAATAACTTGTATCAATATGGTATTAAAAAGATCAGAAAAATTGGTCATACGATGGAATTTGAGCAAATTAAAGATTACGTTTTAGGCGATGACTTGCGTACCATTAATTGGAAAGCCACAGCGAAGCGCAATCAACTTATGGTCAATCAATTTCAAGATGAAAAATCCCAGCCAGTATACTCGATTATTGATAAAGGACGTGTGATGAAAATGCCATTTGACGGTCTTACTTTGTTAGATTATGCCATCAATGCCGCCTTGGTGATTTCAAACGTCGCTTTAAAAAAGCAGGACAAAGCTGGTATCTTAGCATTTTCTAAAAAAGTAGAAAATATTGTAGTTGCGGAAAAACGAACTTCCCAAATGAATCTTATATTGGAAACCTTATACAATGTGAGCACCGATTTTTATGAAAGTGACTACAGCCGATTATATGCAGATTGTAAACGAAATATTACGCATCGAAGTTTGATGTTGCTTTATACAAATTTTGAAACGCTCGATAGCTTGCATCGTCAGCTTCCTTACCTAAAAGGCATTGCAAAGAACCATTTATTGGTCGTTATTTTCTTTAAAAACACAGAGCTGAATCAAATTATTACGGAACGTGCAGAAACTGTGCAACAAGCCTATGACAAAGTCATTGCTGAAAAATTTGCTTTTGAAAAACGACTCATCGTCAATGAGCTTCAAAAATATGGGATCCAATCTATCCTAACATCTCCCCAGGATTTAACGATTGATACCATCAATAAATACCTTGAAATTAAAGCGAGAGGTTTGTTGTAATTAATTAATTGACAACTCATCCTTCATTTATGACAGTTCAGTTCAATTCATTATGAATAACGTGATTGCTTATTGATATTTGAACCATCATTAACAAACAATCATTAAATCAATTCTTATGAAAACTTTAGTTCTTACAGTATCGCTTTTAATTTCAACACTGGGTTTCGCTCAAGACAAAACCGCAAACACCATTACAGTGACTATCGAAAATTTCACGAGTAACGACGGTAAAGCCATTTTAGCATTGCACACTTCAGAATCTTTTATGAAAGGCCCTGGCATTCAAAATCTAAGTGCCAACATCGTTGATGGCAAAGCAACATTCACATTTGAAAATGTGCCTTCTGGAGAATATGCGTTATTAGCGCTTCATGACAAAAATGATAACAAGCGTATGGATTATGAAGCCAATGGCATGCCAAAAGAATCTTATGGCTTATCTAATAATCCTAGAAGTTATGGACCACCAATCTATGATGACGCTAAGTTTCAAGTCCAGAAAGACACGAGTCTTACCATTAGATTATAATACGATTCATCAATCAATCAATCAAAAGAACCTTTTTAGGTTCTTTTTTTTACCAATACAAGCGGAACATGAGATTAGGTGTAAAGCCTAAAGAATAGCGCTCTATCATTTCAATATCACTGTTTAAGTCATTATTGCCACGATATTCTCTGCTAATCAGATTTCTTTTGTTATAGATATTTCGAATCGAAAAACCGACTTTAGCACGTATAGGACTATTTCTAGATATTCGAAATTTATATGTGGAAGATAAATCCAAACGATGGTAATTTGGCAGACGTCTTGTATTGATGCCGTCATTAAACTCTAAGTTACCAGTTGCATCTGATGAAGGTGTAAAAGGTTTTCCTGTTTGCCATCTCCAACCTAATGCTACTTGAAAATCTGACCATTTACAGCTCAACGATGTACTTAGCATATGCGTTACGTTAGATCTAGAGGTAAAATAGTCTTCATTATTGATATTTTTATATTGACTTTTGCTGGAATTAAAAGTATAACCCATCCAAGTATTGATGTTATGAAAGCGTTTTTTAAGGAAAACGTCGGCACCATAAACTCTTTGATTTCCAATATTAAATTGGCTATTCTCCGGATTTAGAAACCCTAATGACAATGCGGTAATATTGTCTAAGGTTTTGTAATAACTATCCATATCAATAGTCCAACCACGTTTCGTGAAGATGAATCCTGCTGAAACTTGCTGACTCTTTATGATTGGAAATTTACGACCATTCGACAAGCGCCAAAGCCTATTTTCCAGAGACAAATCACTGATAACTGTTTCATCAATCTCGCTGATAATCTGATGTTTTATTTCTCCTGAAATTTGTAATTTCAAATGCCTTAGTAAGGATTTATAAAATAATAGTCGCGGCTCAAATTTATAAGATTGTAACTCTTGAAAATGCGTAACTCTTAACCCTAAAGACACCTCAAAGGACTCTGGCTTTCTAAAATGGTAGTTCCCATAGATGCTTTGCGACTGCACGACTGTTTTATCAGTGTCTAGAATAAAGGACAAATTAGACGTGTTTAAAAATGCATAACCGACATCTTTCAACACATATTGATAGCCCATGTCTAAGTCATTATTATCATTGATTTTCCATTGCAGTTCGGTAGCTATTCCGGAATCAAAAATGACATTTCGTTTTTCAAAATCTGAGATTTGATCTCCCGCTTCAGAAGTCACATAATTATATTGTAATTTATATTTCGAAAAATAAACATTGGTCACTTGTCGCCATTTAGGCAACCACTGTGCTGTCCAACCCAAACCATAACCATTATTATCAATTGTCATGCGGTCATTAAAAGTTTGGTTGTTTTCCGAAGAACGTACAGTATAATCCAAATTATTATCAATAGAAATCAAACTCGCAAAAAATTGATGCTTTGGGTTTGGTTCAAAATTGATTTTCATATTATAATCCAAAAACTGAAATCGATTATCAGGATTATCACCATGACTAATTTTTGTTCCGCCAAATACTTTATCTGCCAATTGATTGAATGTATGCGATTGATACATATCGGTATAACTCGATCTTACAGAACCTTGAATCCCCAATTTTTCTTTAATAATAGGAACTTCCAAGTACATATCACCACTAATTCCATTAGCGCCAACTTCAGCCTTCACTTTATCCTCAACCTCTGTCGTAGTCGCCATGGAAATGACACTAGAAGCTCTTTCTCCGTATCGTGGATGGGACCCTTTATTTATAAATGTTACCGTTTTTGTAGCATTGGGATTGAACGGTGAGATCATACCAAAAAGATGGCCTTTGTGATAGATATTAATGCCATCCCAGATCAGTCTATTTTGATCTACTTTTCCACCTCTGACTAAAAATCCTGACGCAGTTTCGTTCGGACTCATCACGCCAGGAAGTAACTGCACACTTTCTAACACATCAGGTTCGGTAAGTCCTGGTAAAATCCCCAATTCTTTGGGTTTTATCAAATAAGAGCCATCGCTATTTTTCGCAATTCCTTGAGTCAAGTAGCTCTTGACCACAATCCGTTCTAATTCTTGAACTTTCGTAATATCGCGTCCGGATGCTTCGTTTGTTATGACAATAATGTATCTATCATCAACCCATTCAAAAGTGACAGATAATTGCGCTTCAAGCTCTGAAAGCAAGGTGATTATAGAGCGCTCCTGCCGATTTAAGGTGACGGTTTTATTGTCAAATATGATATCCTTATAAGAAAACCGAACATCATATATGGATTCTATCAGTTCAAAAGCACAATCGACTGGTTCTCTGTCAAAACTGACGTAAAATTTAGCCTCTTCTTGCGAAAAGGCCAATGAAGGTAACATCAACAAAATGCTTATGATTACTGTCTTCACTTGGTACTTAGATAGAATTGTCCTTTTTCTTTTTCATTGTATTGTATATCCAGTGATTTAAACACTGTTTTTAGTGCAAGCTTTAAATTATGATGGGTAAAACTGCCTGTATATCTCGTATTCTGATCGATACTATCTGCATCAATTCGAATTTGATATTGTGACTCCAAAGCTAAAATCACGTAACGAAGTGGCACACTTTTGAAGGAACTTTCACCTTCCATCCATGTCGGATTTAATTCTGACGTTTGCCAACGTTCCAAAGCAAAACCATTGATTCGCCTTACAGAATTGGTTGGTTGAAGTGTATTGGCTTCACCTTTGGAGTCGACACGTACTTTGCCTTCATAGCAAACCACTTCGAAAAAATCATCCCTAGAGTTCACATTGAATTGTGTACCCAACACTTGAACCGTCCCATTATCAGTTAGGACTTTAAAGGCACTCCCCTTTTTTACCTTAAAGAAAGCTTCACCTTGCAAGGTCAAACTTCGGTGGTCTTTCCAATCTTTAGTATCATAGGTTATTTTGGAATTCGAATTTAAGATGACTTCAGAGCCATCTAATAAGGCTATGGTTTTTTGCTCACCAAACTGTGTTTCCAAAACGGTGACATGATTACCTAATAAAGTAAATAACCCAAATAATAAAATGATGGAGGCCGCAATTCCAATGGACCATTGCTGCATCTTCAAACGTCTTACTTTCGTTTTCTTTTCTGATATTTTTCTTTGTATTTCGGAGAAAGAAGCCTTTGTTGAACTTTCCAAAGATTCAAATGTTTCTATCCCTTTCCGAAGTTTTAAGTAAGCCATATAGTCGTCTTCAGACACTAATTTTTTCAATTCAGCATCCGTCAATTCACCTGCCATCCATTGTGCCAGAAACACATCCTTATTGTTATTTGAGAATTCTTCTTTCATGTTTACTATTTATAAGACAACTATCATTAATAATACCCTACTTAATTTTAAATATTTAAATATTTCCAATCTCACGACGCATTACCAACAAGGCTAGATGCATTCGTTTTTCAACGGCCTTCACAGAAATTTTCAACTCATCACTTATCGCCTTGTACGTTTTTTTCTCTATGCGATTCATTAGAAAAACTTGCTTTTGCTTTTCAGGGAGTGTCTCTATGGTTTGCTCCAATTTTTCCATAAACTCTTGTTCTAGCATGAGAAACTCTGGAGACTCGTTTGTTTCAGAAGGCTTCAAATAGTGTTGATGCGTTCTTACCACTTTCTCATGTTTTACCATATTCAAAAATAAATTGGTCGCTACTTTATATAGGTAGCTTTTCACTTTCTCGTAGTCGACCTTAGCACAATTATCCCAAAGTTTCACAAAAGTATCTTGTAAAATATCTTCGGCTTTATTGAGATCTTGCGTCTTGTAAAATATAAACCGTCTCAACGCTTTTGAATGGGTGTTGTACAGCGTTTCAAAAGTTTTTGAATCACAAATTTTATGTTGATCTTTAGGCATTTATTAGTTTAAAAGAAAGTATGTCAAAACTAAATAAAAAATAATTATAGAAAAAAGTAGGGTATTTTTTGGAACGGTTGTCTTAGTATTGATTAATCGCCAAAATGATATTTAAACATAAAAAATTGCTATGATGAGAAATTTTAAACTATTCTTTTTAAGCTTGGCTATAATAGCCAGTTTTTTAACTGCTTGTTCTAACAACGAACCTGTTGTGGAGCAACAAACTATTGAAAAAAGTGAATCCATTACCACATCCTTAAATCAATTAAGACAACAATTTAATGATGATGGTAATGTCGTTCCTAGTAATAATCCAACAGGAAATATTGTCTTCGATTTCTGTTTTGATTTTGTGTACCCATTAACACTCTCTTATAATAACGATACAACTGTCACGGTTAATAGTTTGGAGGATTTGGTACAAATATTAATCAACTCCAACAACGAATTATACATTGATGGTATCGCATTTCCATTCGATGTTGAAACTTACAGCGAAGATACTGACGCCATTGTTGTTGTGACCATTAACGATGAGCAAGCATTCATTGATTTATTAGCGAGCTGTAATTTTGAGAATTTCAGTTGTGATTGCTACGAAGTTTACGACCCAGTTTGTGTTGAAATTGAAGCACCTGACGGTCAATTATTCCTTATGACCTATCCGAACGCGTGTTATGCAGAATGCGACGGATTTACACAAGAGGATTTTGCAGAAAACTGTGCGGATGACTATAATTCTCCAGGTGGTATTGATTGTTTTGAGTTTTTATTCCCTCTAACGATAATCACCGATAATAACCAAACGATTACGGTTAATTCTCAGGAAGAACTTGACAACGCCTTATACAATTCCTATTATTTCAATTTCCAATATCCATTCCAGGTGGCGCTGTACGATCAAGCAGAAGTAGTGACCATTAATAACCAAGGGGAATTAGAAGCGCTATTAGATGATTGCTATGGCAACCAAGGCACAAATTGCGATTGTCCTGATAACATAGATCCAGTCTGTGTGGAACTCGAATCACCTACTGGCAATATTGATATTATTAGCTTCCCAAATGCCTGCATAGCGGAATGTGAAGGGTTTACACAGGAAGATTTTGTAGATTGTGAAACTACCGGAGAATGTGATTATCCAGATGAATTTGATCCTGTTTGTGTGGAAGTTGAAGTGGAAGGTCAATTAGTCATTTTCACGTATCCAAATGCTTGTTATGCGGAATGTGAAGGCTTTACTGCTGACGACTTTGTTGATTGCGAAAGTAACACACCTGATTGTACCACAGATAACGTTGTAGAAATTTTGCTATCATGTCCATGGACTTCCAATGGAAATACCTATGTTTTTGAAGCGGATGGAAGCGTCGCTATTGAAGGTTCAGGTCTATCTACCATTGGCACTTGGACTGTAGAATTAGGAATTGAAGGTTATCCTATTGTATCAATTTTTGCTGAGATAGGTAATTTTAATGACGATTGGAACTTCTTAGATTGTAATCTCATTAACAGTCTTTTAGTCACGAGTTCCTTGAACCCAGCTGCTAGTATCGCATTGAGTTGTGATTAAGAATCATTAAGTTTTAAATTAAAAGTCCTTCAATAACGCTATTGAAGGACTTTTTTTCTGAATATCTATCACGAGTTCTTTATTAAACGCTCTCTCCTAACCACGCTTTCATCATCCATACTGTTTTCTCTTGTTCTGTGATGAAATCACTCATCATGGAATTAGTCCCTTCGTCATTAATGGCATCTGAAGCATCTAAGATATGGCGTTCTATCTTCAGCAATTCGGTTAAGGAATCTACAATAAGTTTTACAGCTTTTTCATCCATAGATACATTTTTACCTACTGGCACTTTAGCCGCTTTGGTATAATCTTCAAAGGTATGTAATGGTGTGACTCCTAACGTTAAAATACGTTCTGCTATTTCATCAACTTTTAAATTGGCGTCGGTGTACAATTCTTCAAACTTCACATGTAAATCGAAAAAGCGTTTTCCCTTAATATTCCAATGGATGCCACGCAGATTTTGATAATAAATTTGAAAATTTGCTAATAAATTATTTAAATCTTGAGCAATGTCTTGTGTTTTGTCGGTATCTAAACCTATACTATTTAATGTCATAATATCTTCTTTTTTTGTTACCCTAAAGTTAGTTGATAATTAATCGTTAAGCACCATAGTTTTTATAAATAGTTTTAATATTTTTATAGTTTAAATTAATAAACATGACCATAACCCAATTACATTACGTATTAGCTATAGCAGAGCATAAAAATTTTACCAAAGCTGCGGAAAAATGCTTTGTCACCCAACCCACATTGAGTACACAAATTCAAAAACTGGAGGAAGAGTTAGATATCCTCATTTTTGATCGAAGTAAAAAACCCATTGAGCTCACTGATGTTGGTCGAAAAATAGTTCAGCAAGCCAAAAATATCGTCAATGAGTCTGATAGAATTCAGGATATTGTTGACCAGCAAAAAGGATTTATTGGAGGCGAATTCAGATTAGGAATTATTCCAACCATCATGCCTACCTTATTACCGATGTTTTTAAAGAGCTTTATTAAAAAATACCCAAAAGTAAAGCTCAAAATTGAAGAACTTACCACGGAAGAAATCATTACGCGCATTAAAGATGGTCATTTAGATGCTGCTATTGTCGCCACACCATTAGAACAAGAAAATATAAAAGAGCGTGTTCTTTATTACGAACCCTTTGTAGGATATATTCCTGATGATCACCGACTCAAAAACAAAAAGAAAATCGATGTTTCCGATCTCGATATAGATGACATGCTCCTTTTGGAAGATGGTCACTGTTTTAGAGATGGTGTTATCAACCTTTGTAAAGCCTTTAAAAATCATGAAGACGATAGCTTCCAATTAGAAAGTGGTAGTATAGAAACCTTGGTTAAACTCTCCAATGAAGGACTAGGAATGACCTTACTTCCTTATTTGAATACTTTAGATTTGAATGATAAAATGGCGAATAAATTACACCATTTTAATGAGCCTTCTCCTGCAAGAGAAGTAAGCATCATATACCATAAAAGTGAATTAAAAATGCAAATAGTAGATGCTTTGCACAATGTGATTTCTGGGATTATTAGAGGAGCTATTGCCTTTCAGAACGTCGAGATCATAAGTCCTCTTCCAAAGTAAAATGTCCATCAAAAAATAAAAAAAGCGACTCGTAAGTCGCTTTTTTCTATTCTTTTAATAAGATTAAACATTGATTTAATTCTGGGTTCTGTAGAATTAAAGATTTGATGTAAATCTTAAGCTCTTCAATTTCGTAAGGTAATAAGCGTTGAAGTGCTTTTTGTAATTCTTTACAGAACAATGTAGCATCGAAACTAACTTTATTAAGCACAGTTTTAGTGTACTCAAACATTGCTCTTGCCATTTTTTAATTGGGTTTAGGGTTAAAGTAGATTTGTTAAATATGCAATAGTTTTTATGTTATTAATGTTCTAAATGTAATAAAAAAAACGATGCATTGCTGAATCTTACAAAATTTTAACAGCTAATAAAAAGTTAAAAACGGTTATCACCATCCAACAAATCACCAAGACCTCCAAGGATACTTCCTTCACCTTTACTCTTTCCTCCGCCTTTTGGTGCAGATGCCAATACACGTCCTGCTAATCTACTAAATGGTAACGATTGTATATAAACAGTTCCTGGTCCTTGTAGTTTCGCAAAAAACAATCCTTCACCTCCAAACACAGTATTTTTAATACCTCCTACAAATTCAATATCATAGTCTACACCTTGTGTAAAACCAACAAGGCATCCTGTGTCTACTTTCATAGTCTCTCCAGCTTGTAATACTTTCTTTGCCATTGTGCCTCCAGCATGTACAAAAGCCATCCCATCGCCTTCTAATTTTTGCATGATAAAACCTTCACCACCAAAAAGGCCACGTCCTAATTTTTTTGAAAACTCAATACCAATGCTAACGCCTTTAGCGGCACACAAAAACGCATCTTTCTGGCAAACAAACTTACCATTAAACTCTGTTAAGTCTAAAGGAATGATTTTTCCTGGATAGGGTGAAGCAAACGACACGTTTCGTTTTCCCGTCAAATCATTATAAAATGCTGTCATAAACAAACTCTCACCTGTTAATATTCGTTTTCCTGCGCCTAATATTTTTCCTAAAAAGCCAGTGTCTTTGGCAGAGCCATCTCCAAAAATCGTTTCCATCTTAATGCCGTCGTCCATCATCATAAAACTCCCTGATTCGGCAATAACGCCTTCCTGAGGATCGAGTTCTATCTCGACATATTGCATTTCTTCTCCGTAAATTCTATAATCTATTTCGTGTGATGTCATGGTTGTATATTTTTTAATTGATTACCTATATGTTCCAAAATGTCGGTATTTGTTACAAATTCCAATATCTATAATCTATTGTTTTAACTTAATCGTCCATTCAAAATTGAAATCAGACACCTGTATGTCGTCACTATTCACACCTTTAGCATTGAGCCAAACAGTTTGCCCCTCGCCTGTTTGAATCGCTTGTTGTATGGCCTCGTCAATCAAATGCCCTTGATGACAAGAAAACATGATTCTACCAGTCGCTTTTTTTGTGAAAGAGGCATTATTGTTGGCTACTAACATAGATATCTTATAGCCGCTATTCCTAATTTTTGACATCATTAAAGCGCCAGTGGTTAATTCTGCAGCCATTCCTTGAACTGCCCAAAACATGGATCCAAACGGATTCTGATTGATCCATCGATGCTTCACAGACACGGTGCAGGTCTTATCACTTAAAGATGTCGTTCTTACACCGCACAAATAAGCAGCTGGTAACTTGAACATTAAGAAGGTATTGAGTTTTCTGGGAGATATAGACATATACGATGGATGTTTCAGCTAAATTATCGAAAATATTTGATAACTCAATTTGTTAATTATATGTTAATTTTTAGTACTATGCGTAACATAACACCTTCTTTTAGACATATATTTGTATAAGAAATTACTATATGCTTTACAATCATGCTAAATAATCACCAAAAAAACATTGCCACATTTATTCACCTATCCACCTTTAGTAGGTTTTTGGTACCATTAGGAAATTTCATTGGTCCCATCATATTATGGATGGTCAATAAAGACAAATCTGAGTTTGTAGATAAACACGGAAAGCAGGCTATTAATTTTCAAATGAGTATTCTACTATACACCTTGATTATTGGGACGCTTACCATTCCCTTTTTTATTTTCAAATTCTTTAACGGTATCGATTTTATAGATTTTCATGGGTTTCATGATTTTCATATCAATATTGGGAAACCATCACCTCTCCTATATATTACAGGTGGACTAGGTTTTTTAGCGGTCATCGGATTTATTCTAGAATTGGTTTTTATCGTTATTGCTAGTTTAAAAGCCCGTGATGGCGAACTCTACGAATACCCATTAACCATCAATTTTTTAAAATAAAACAATCAGCAATCTAACCATCAATCATCAATCAAAAAATGAACAGTTTATTAAAATTTAATCTCATTCAAACATGAAGATAGAAAACACAAAAGCTCAAATGCGAAAAGGTGTATTGGAATACTGCATTTTGTCGGTATTAAAGGATGACGATGCCTATGTTGCAGAAATCCTAGAGACACTCAAAGACGCAAAATTGCTTGTGGTAGAAGGAACTATTTATCCGCTACTTACAAGGCTCAAGAATGCTGGGTTACTCAATTATCGTTGGGAAGAATCCACATCAGGACCACCAAGAAAATATTATGGTCTCACAGAAACTGGTCAGTTGTTCTTAAAGGAATTGACCACGACCTGGAACGAATTACAAAATGCAGTTAACATAGTAACAAGAGTAAAAAACACAAAATAATGAATAAAACAGTCAACATAAATTTAGCAGGTATATTCTTCCATATAGATGAAGATGCATACTTAAAATTGCAACGCTATCTTGAGGCTATAAAACGTTCATTTACAGACTCTCAAGGTCGATCAGAAATTATCGCAGATATCGAGGCACGAATTGCTGAGTTATTTAGCGAACGTGTCTTAAACGAAAGACAAGTCATTGGAAACAAAGAAGTAGATGATGTCATTACCATCATGGGGCAACCTGAAGATTATTTGGTAGATGATGAAATCTTCGAAGATGAACCAAAGCAAACTCACTACTCTAAGCGTTCCACATCTAAAAAGTTATATAGAGACACCGATAACTCCTATATTGGTGGTGTATCTGCCGGATTGGGTCATTATTTCGGAATTGATGCGCTTTGGATTCGTTTAATTTGGATCTTATTGTTATTCGGAGCAGGTACTGGTGTCTTATTGTACATCTTACTTTGGATTTTTATCCCTGAAGCTATCACGACTTCGGAAAAACTAATGATGAAAGGCGAACCTGTCAACATTAGTAACATTGAAAAAAAAATCAAAGACGGATTTGATAGTGTTACCAACGCCGTTCAAAATGTCGATCTCAAAAAACATGGTGACAAACTAAAGGAAGGTTTTGAACAGGTGTCTGACTCCATTTCCGAAGGTGTAAAAAAAGCCGATTTACCACGTCAAGGCGAGCGTATCAAATCAACATCCACTAGTTTTTTTGAAGCCATAGGAAATATCATCATGTTCTTTCTAAAACTATTTGCCAAGTTTTTTGGAGTTATTTTAATGTTTGTAGGAGCAGTTACGATCATTTCATTAGTAGTTAGCTTGTTAGGCTTAGGTCTCTTAGAATCTGTGCATATACCTGGCACGAACTTGTATGATATTGCTGATGCCACGAATGTTCCGATTTGGCTCATGTCGTTACTGGTGTTCTTTTTCATAGGCATTATCGCGTTTTTTATTTTCTACTTAGGCTTAAAAATCTTGGTCACCAATTTAAAATCGATTGGTAATGTGGCAAAGTATACGCTATTAGGTCTTTGGTTGATCTCTTTTGTATCACTCATCATCTTATCAGCAAGATTTGGACTGAGCTTCAAGGAAGAGGGATCTTACATAAAAACCGAGAAACTGTCTGCGCTAACGTCCAATGACACTATTAGTATCAGAATGAACAATAACGATTTGTTTTCGTCCCGTTTCAATAGGAATTATGGCTTTGACACAGCTTACGATGAAAACGATAAAAAAGTATTGTTTTCTCAAGGTGTCAGGCTCATTGTAAAATCTACTAAGGATAGCGTCGCTAAGATTAGAATAGAAAAAAGTGCCAGAGGATACGATTTTGAAAATGCCAAAACCAAGGCGGAGCGTATCACTTACGACTATAAATTACAAGGAAAAGATATTTTATTGAACAGTTATTTCACCATTCCATTAAACGAATCTCGTAGAGGCCAAGAAGTGAATGTCACGGTCTACCTACCTGAAGGTTCCGTATTATATGCCGATGAAAACACCTATAATTACCATAGCAACCAATACTATTACAATGATATCTTGGATCACGACATGGAAGGACATTACCTAAAGATTATCACCAATGGTATTGAATGTTTAGATTGTCCGGAAGATGAAGAATTCAAAGTGAAGGTCGACGTCAAGGATGGTACCTCTAGCCTAAAGCTTAATGAGGATGGTATTGAGGCAACAACTCAAGACAGTAGTTTGCAGATTAACGGTGACGGACTCAAGGCTAAAGCGGATGAAGTCAAAGTAAATATTGACGACAACGGTATAGAAATAACTACAGAGAACAACAACAATTAACAATTCATCATTAAAAATCAACGGTTCAGATATTTAAATTACTACTAACCAACCATTTTTTAAATATTTGAACCTCAATTAATCAATCAAAAAATGTTACAGTTTCAATATTTCATCATAAGTATTTTGATGGCACTAACAATAACCATTCAAGATCAGCCCTATCATAATAAGCAAGATCAAGCACTTTTTCATGTGTTAAAAGAAAAAGATAGTTTGCTTTTTGAGCGTGCGTTCAATCATTGTGAAACTAGCTTATTAAATGAGCTTATCGCAGACGATTTCGAATTTTATCATGACCAATCTGGTGTTACAAATTCTAAAGCTAACTTTATTGAAGGCATGAAAAAAGGTATTTGCAATCCTAGTAATACCACGACATCTCGTCGTGAACTCATTTCAGGCACCTTAAAGGTCTTTCCTCTTAAATCGAAGGGAGAAGTTTATGGTGCTATTCAAGAAGGTACTCACAGATTTTTTGAACGCACAAATGGTGTGGAAGTTCCTGGAAGTATTGCGAAATTCTCGCATTTATGGGTTTTACAAGATAGTTCTTGGGTATTAAAACGTGTTTTCAGTTATGACCATCATATGGAAACCAAAAACCCTATGTCAGTTGCTGATCATCTTCTAGATTCATACATAGGAAAATATGAGGCCAAAGATTCTGGTCTGGTTATCATATCAAGAACAGACCATGGGTTACACATTAACGCAGGTGGTATGAGCGCTGATATTCTTGCCGAATCTGACACTATCTTTTATCACCAAGAGAGTCCATTGTCCTTTGAATTTGTTACCAATGCCGACGGACAAGTAGAAAAATTTATAGTAAGAGAACGTGGCAAAATCGTAGAAGAAGCTTTTAAAATATAAAATCATCAATTAAATCAATCAATTATGACAACACTAACAAAAATTACAATCGCCATCATTTTAAGCATCATGATGACGTCTTGCCAATTTGACCTCAACTTCAACAATGGCATTCAAGGCAATGGCCATGTGACCACCATAGAAAGAACATTGGAAGACTCATTTCATGAAATAGAAGTAAGTCGAGGTATGGATGTCTATTTAACGCAAAGCGACACACCGATGCTAAAAGTACAGGCTGATGAAAATTTACACAACCTCATCATTACTGAAATCGAAAATGGCGTACTTAAAATTTACACTAGTGAGAACATTAGTACTGCAGAAGCCAAAAAAGTCATGGTTAATGTGAATCAACTTAAACGTATTTCATCAACAAGTGGTAGTGATGTTTATTCCACAAATACCATCATTGCTGATGATATTGCATTATCTACTACGAGTGGAGCCGATTTAGAATTGGCTCTTGAGGCCACGTCCACAACCTTATCGTCTACAAGTGGCAGCGATCTTAACGTCACTGGCAAAACGGTTAATTTAAAAGCTTCAGCGACTAGCGGTAGTGACATTAGAGCAAGTCAACTTCAATCTGAGACTTGTGACGCCAATGCTACTAGTGGTGCGGATATCGAACTCCATGTAAGTAAAAAACTAACGGCTAAAGCCAATAGTGGTGGTGACATTCGATATGTTGGCAACCCAGAATTACTAGAAAAAAACGGTGTAACATCGGGTTCCGTACGCAAAATGTAATTCATAAAAACAACCTTCTAATCAACCATTTTGAAGACCATTTCAAACTTAAATACAAGTTTGGGATGGTTTTTGTTTTATATTTGTCGTAACGCTTAATATAAAATAATGAAAAATATTACCTTATGCCTACTCGTTATCTTAGGATGGAGTGCTTCAAGTTTTGCACAAGATTCTGAAAAGATAAAAGGAGACAGGAATTTGACCATCAAACAAACTTATGTTGATGAATTCAAAAAAATAATCATAGGTGAAGATTTCAAAGTAGAATTATTTTACAACAAGAAACCTTCTGTGGAAATTGAAACTGACGACAATTTACATGAATATATCAATATTGCTGTGGTTGATGGTGTTCTCACTTTAGCATCTACTGGTGACATACGACCAAGAAAATTGGAGGTAAAAATTAATTATGGCGATATGTTCTCAGACATTGAAGTGAAGGACGATGCAGAAGTAAGGTCACTCACGTCGTTAGAATTGAATAATGCGATGTTGAAAACGAGTGGTTCATCTCGAGCCTATCTGAACATAAAAACCGATTCTTTCAATTTTGTGAGTACCGAGAAATCTAAAGTAAAACTTAATATCACCGCTACGGATGTCGTGACCCAAATTAGTGATAATACTAAAATGGATGCCTTGATTAATGCGTCAACCGCAAAAATTGACTTGTATCAGCGCGCCAATGCCGATATTGAGGGAACCATTAATACGCTTACTTTAAGAGGTGACAACAATAGCCAGTTTAATGGTAAAAACTTTACAGCTAAAACCTGTGAGGTCATTGCAGAATTTGCAAGTGATGTGTACATTGAAGCAACAGAATCTATTTCTATAGCGGCAAGTGGTTCTAGTGAAGTTTACCTATATGGGAATCCGCAAATAACCATCACTAAATTTACAGATACTGTTAAACTTCAAAAGAAAGAAAAATAACGCGCCATACCTTAAAAAATTAAAAAGACCCGAAGCTTCATCAGTTTCGGGTCTTTTCATATCATGAGTCTTCGTTTTCTAATACACAGGTGTAGAGACTTCAAAATCAGATTCTTTAGCGGCTAAATAACGTTCAGCGTCCAAAGCAGCCATACAACCCGTTCCAGCAGCCGTAACGGCTTGTCTGTAAACATGATCTGCAGCATCACCAGAAACAAACACACCTTCTACATTCGTCTTCGCGGTTCCAGGGACATTGATAATGTAACCTGTTTCATCTAAATTCAAATAGTCTTTAAAAATATCTGTATTTGGTTTATGCCCAATCGCTACAAAGAATCCAGTTGCTGGTATTTCATGTTTTTCCTGAGTTTGATTATTGAACACGCGCACACCAGTTACGACTTGCCCATCACCCAATACTTCTTCTGTTTCGGTATTGTAAAGAATGTCGATATTCTCGGTATTCTTAACACGATTCGCCATGATTTTAGACGCTCTAAATTCATCTCTTCGCACAAGCATTGTGACTTTTTTACATAATTTGGATAGGTAATGTGCTTCTTCACAAGCACTATCTCCAGCACCTACAATAACAACCTCTTGATTTCTGTAAAAGAATCCATCGCAAACAGCGCAGGCAGAAACACCGCCTCCTAACTTCAAATATTTTTGCTCAGAATCTAATCCCAAATATTTAGCCGAAGCACCTGTAGAAATGATCACCGTTTTACAATGTATCTCTTTGGTTTCATTCACCCATACTTTGTGAATATCTCCTGAAAAATCAACTTTGGTGACCCAGCCGTCTCTGATATCGGTACCAAATCTGGCCGCTTGCTTCTGCAATTCAATCATCATTTCAGGACCAGTAATCCCATCAGGATAACCAGGGAAATTTTCTACATCATTGGTGGTTGTTAATTGACCTCCTGGTTGCGTTCCTTGATACAAAACCGGTTTCATATTAGCTCTAGATGCATAGATGGCTGCCGTATAACCAGCAGGACCAGAACCTATGATAAGGCATTTCACTTTTTCTATTGTTTCAGACATATTTACTTTCAATTAATTCTTAAACAAAAGTAGGTTTTTTGATTAAAAACTAACATCAAAGTTATTAACAGTTCTTATATAACCATTAAGCTTTTCAATAGCCACCTATTTGGGTTTTACGTTAATCATTATCGTATTTGAGTTAACTAAACATATGCTTTGATGTTATATTAGATTGACTAAACATATCGAAATGTCCACTATCAAAACACATAAAAACATGATTAAAATATATTACAGTTCAGAGTCATCTATTGGAAAGCAAACCTATGGCTACGTGAATGCATCGTTTAAGGATTTATTGGCCATTGATGTCTTGAAATCAAATGTTACTGGGACACAATGGAAAGATTTAGCAGAAGCCTTAGATTGTTCTATTGGTGACTTAATCGATAAAGATCATCCTGAGTTTACAGCACATTATGATAAGACTACAAATTTGGATGAAAACGGTTGGATTGATGTTTTGGACAAAACACCTGAAGTATTTAATTTTCCGATTGTGATAGTTGGTGAAGACTTTTACCAAATTAAGAACCCATCTGATATCGAAAAGTATTTAGATCCTAATAGTCAAGGTATTGATGAAAAAAAATATATTTAATTAGCCTTTATATACTTTTATGAAGTAAATTTATAAGCTCATAATGCCTGCATTCTTTTAAATACATAAGTTTTATGCCTAAAACGCTCAGAATAGGTCAACCGGACATCGTACAAATTATGGACTCTTTGTCTGAACAGCTTGGCATTGCCATGACGAATAGCAATGACGATTATTGTCTTGACGTTTCTGATAAGTTGGGACGTGGATATATAAGAGGCATTCAATTTTCACATGGTTTAGGTGTTATAGAATCGCATTTAACCGTTAATAGCAAACTGCATTTTTTATTCGAAAAACTCGATGTCAATTATCTACAGCTGCTATTTAATCTGGACGCAAAAGTTGTTCATAAATCGTCTGATTCCAAAGAAAAAACGACGATAAACAAGCTTCAGTATTGCATGTTTGCTAACGATACAACCACCACACACCAAATTTCGATATCCAAAGAAAAATCGTCTAATTTCTTTATGCTATTAATAAATCGAAAAGTATTTGAAGAAAAGTTGATGAGCTTGACAGATGAATTTTCC
Organism: Algicola sp.; assembly: GCA_018222915.1. Lineage (GTDB taxonomy): Bacteria > Bacteroidota > Bacteroidia > Flavobacteriales > Flavobacteriaceae > Psychroserpens. Next base: position 70,480 of record JAAEZI010000010.1, read on the forward strand.
AACGAATTAGAACTCATATTCAAAGATGTTAATGGTGTGAATCATATTTTTGAATCCAACTATTTTTCCTTGGAAATCTCACAATATATTGAAGAATTTAGGCGATGTGAGCATGAAGAATTTATGAAGCCAATGTTCTTGGAAGGTAAAGCCTATGAGATTCTGACCAGTCAACTCCATAATTACAATAATGGTGGTGACGACTCCAAAAAAACATTATTAAGGAAATCCACGATCGACAAGATTGAAAAAGCTGTCGATATTATTAAAGAGGAATTGGATGTTAGAATCAATGTCTATAGTCTTGCCAAACGTGTTGGGTTGAATCAAAACACCTTGCAAAATGGCTTTAAAAAGCTTTTCAGAACATCCGTGAACGAATATATTAAGAATTACCGCATTGAAAGGGCAAAAACGCTTATGGAAAACTCTGATCTTAATATTTCTGAAATCACTTATAAAATTGGCATAAATAGCCGAAGTTACTTTTCAAAATTATTTAAGGAGCGATATGGCATATCTCCAAGCAAATATATGGCACATCTCCAAGAGAGCAATACAAAGTCAGCTTAAACAACTTAATTACAGATATATAGAAAAATTAATTATCAAAATTGATAGGGTTTTAAGCCTATTAACAACCCAATTGTGTTAAAGTTAATTTCAATTTTGTCAAGGCGTTTTGTCAATATTCTCTTTTTTTGCACCACCAACCTCACCTAACACAACTATTATATTCTAATAAAAAAACACTAAGAAGTTACTTAGCATGAGGAGTATTGAAATAACTGATGTAGAAAAGAAGTCCATAATTGAGCAGCTCAATGTTTATATTAAAGGAGACATCAAAAAAGATGATGGCGAAGAGACGCTGGTTTTTAATAATGATATTGGTATAGGCTCCATACGAAATCGAAAATTTGACTGGGGAATAGCACTCTTAGATTACGATGTTAATTTTAAAGAGGATGTCAAAATTATTTTTAACATGACTAAAGATAAAGGACCTATTGAGTTCTTATTTATCTCGAAAGGCAACTTAACTTATAATAATCAAGACAATAGTAACTATATACGTTTAGAGCGATTTCAAAATATCATTCTCTCCAATGATGTGCAATCAAAAAGCATCTATGTATTTCCCAATAGAATACAAGTCAAACTAAATATCATTCATGTTTTTTCAAAGAAATTCATGAAGAAAAAAAATCATCAAGTCGATACTATTGAAGATTCATTGCTATCCGTTTTTCAAGGGAAAACAGAAAATTTACCGTATAAGCATATTGGTAATTACAATCTCACTATAGCTGATAAAATTAAGACATTGAACGAATTTCACGGTTCAGGCATTATACGATCCCTGACGATTGAAGGTCAGCTAAATCTTATTTTAGCGTTACAAATGCTGGAGCACAAACGGTATGTAAATGATATCCATCTTACAGATAGTCTCTCCATAGAGGATATTAAGAAAATTCATAATTTGGTTGAATACATCTATGACAATGTATCTCAATCACTTACCATTAAATCACTTTCGAAAGAATGCGGACTTGGTCCGAAAAAACTTCAGTTAGGATTTCAGCTGTTGTTTTCAAAATCTATTAATGAGTATATGCGAAACGTGAAGTTGGAAATAGCTCGTGATATGATTCGAAACACTGATAAATCGATTTCTGAAATCGTTTATGAAATAGGATATAAAAGTAGAAGTTACTTTTCAAAAATCTTTTACGAACAATATAAGATTCTCCCTATAGATTATAAAGAAAGCCTAAAATCTGCTAAGGTTAAGAACGAATAGTTAGGTCTTTATAAATGGCTGGTTCAAGAATACCATCATAAAGAATATTATTTTTATAAAATTCTTTGGCAATTGTGTGAGATGTAAAACAGAGGTCCTCAAAACTGGTATTACATCCAGATAATATGTCTGTATAGTGTTCGCCCAGCCATATCTTTTTATGTTGGTCATTTAACACTATAGGCATGGAATCACTCACATTGTGTAGCTTGGACATTTGAAAATTATGCTTTTCAAGAAGTATAGAAAACGTTATAAACCCGTCATGTGTTCGGTTATAAATACCAGCTAAGTAAAAAGGCACGCTCTGTTTAGGGTAGACATAAACAGGGTATACTTGTCCTTGATAATTGAATGAGGCGAAAAATCCTGAGACAATGACAACACATCGCCTATGCATTAAGGCATTTTCGTGCTCTTCATCCTGATAAATCGATCTGATATCAAGATTAAGCGTGTTTCTCACTTGTTGAAAAACATGCCAATCTTCTCTATAATTTTGTGGTAAAATACCCCAAATAGCAAGATTAATTTCATTAGGACGATCTCTCGTAATTACCGGTAAGGACTCCTCATATAATCCATCAATAATCTCTGAAGAATTGTATAAGTTAGGAAACCGGAATGGCAGTCCTGTTTTCGATTCGATAGTGTTAAGGTCAATATGATTTGAAAGCTTGTAATACACAATTTTAATTTGATTGCAAGTTGATGAAATAATTATTAATTGATTGTCTTTAAATCTTTTAATTATAACTCAAAAAACAATTTTAGTGTTAAAAATTAGTAATACAGCATATTCGTAAAAACCTGTGCCTCAAGCGGAATACTGTTACACAAATATGTCATACTGTTAATTAACCCTTCAAAATATACCTACCTTGAATAGGTACATTCAGGTGTACAATTTTATCAAAAAATTATGTTGTCATGAAACCAGAAAATAAACAAACTAGCGAATCCAGCATCTTGCTTCACGCGCTGAGAGATGGCCTTAATTGCCATGAACATGTGAGCAACGACGGGATAACCGAGCTACAGCTCAAAAACGATTCTGGACAAGGATCTATAGATCAAATCACCTTTGACAATGGCTTAACTGCCGTTAATATTGACGTGAACCTCAAAGAGGATCTCGTAATGAACATTCCCACGAACAAGAATAATATTCTCTACTTTTTCTACAATTTAGAGGGTATTTGCTACCATAGTTTTGACAATTCTGAAAAATATTCCAAAATAGATGAACTCAAAACAGTTGTTGTAGCTACAAGCAGATACAAGCATAACATCTTAGTTATTAAGAAACATATTCCTTTTAAATGTAATATCATCACCATTAATAAAGACACTTACATGAAGAATTTCGAGTGTCCTTATAAGCCTAAAAGAGAAAAACTCTCCAAATTGACCAAAATATTTGATATGCTCAGGGATTATTTATTTGAGTGTTCTCATAATCTAAATATTACGGAACAACTGAGATCGATAAGAAATATATCGATGTCTGAGTGTGTCTCATCAGTTTTGCAATTACAAAGTAGATATCAATTGATTTTATCTCAACATATAGAGCAGATGTATCACGAAACTTATACGAATCGTGAGAGTTATGATATTTCGCGTCATGAGATTCAAAAAATAAGGGCCATCACCGAGCACATTATTGATAATCCTGGTCTTAATCACTCGCAAGACAATATCTGTTCACAGTTTTTCATCTCTCAATCAAAGTTACAAAGCGGTTTTAAGGCTGTACATAATCATACGGTCTCAAATTTCACTAGAAAGGTGCGTTTAGATAAAGCGCAAGAATTGCTGATAAATTCAGATTTAAATGTCTCAGAAATTGTTTATACGATAGGATTCACGAGTCGCAGTTACTTTAGTAAAATATTTAAACAACATTTTGGTTGTAACCCAACAGCTTATAAGCATCGGTATAAATCAAGCATGTCAATGATTAGCATCTAATCACAGCCCTTCTTCCTAGTCTTTGGCTGATTCTTTCGTCTTCTCTTCCTGTACATCTTCTTCTTTATAAATCAGTTCATGATCTTGTTTAAGACCAACAATCATGATGATATTTGTAACTGTGTTATAAAGCATAAGAATGACCACGACCATAGCACCACTTAACATAGAAGACACTAATAACGTACTCCAGTAAATAATTCTAAACCAATTTGTTGGCACTTCATTCGATTCCGTAATCGGAATATTGAATAACTGAAACATGACTAGCGTTACGATAAAGAGAATGGTATCTATTTTTGCAATGTTAAGTACTTCAATATAATGACCATCTTTTAGTTGAGATTCGGTACCCGAACTAATTCCCAAAAGTGTTAATAATAATGCTAATATCGTAGCTGAAGCCAATACGATAGTATTGCAAAGCATATTAATTCCCGAAAGGGAGGCATTCAACAGATTCTTCGCCTCATACCCAGAGATGTTCCCTAAAAGAAACACGCCCACAACAATAATCATGAACGTTATTAAACCGCCATAAATAGCTCTTCTATTATTGAGTAGAAATTTTTTCATTGATTTTGATATAAAAAAAGGCCTCTGTTTGAGGCCTTAAAATTGGTTATTTTGAAATTCTTAATCTACTGCATCTTCTACATCATCAGCAACATCCTCAACAGCGTCTTCGACTTTGTCTTCGTTTGTTTCTCTACAACTAGTAAATACCGTCGATACTGTAAATAGTATCAAAAATAATTTTGATAATTTTCTCATAATTGATTGTTTAAAGGTTAATTGTTGATTAATTTATTTTTTGAGAGCACCTCTCAGAAGAGAAAGTACGAATAATACAATGAATATAAAAAATAATATTTTCGCTATTCCAGAAGCAGCTCCTGCAATGCCACCAAATCCTAATATGGCAGCGATAATAGCAATAATTACAAATGTGATTGTCCAACGTAACATAATATAAACTTTAAAAGTTAATGAGACTGATTTTCAATCCCTTACCTTACAAATATGAGGCTTTTTATTTGACTGACTTAACTCATATGGCTAGATAATTAACACTAATACCATATTAAGAGATCCTTAAATTTATTTCGTCGTAACCGTCATCAAGTGTTCGCCTTAAATCTTTAATATTATCATGAGGTCCTTTTATAGGATCGTAAACAAAATCATAAACATCGTGATGGTTGATAAGCGATTTTAAATCGTTTAAATTGTTGTTTCGATCCAACCAGGTATGGTAATCTTTCTTTTTAAATATGAGTGGTTTTAACTTTCCGAGATTTGGAATATTATCGAATTTATGAGTCGCATGAGTCACCAAAAGTGAACAGGTAATAAAGCCATCTACCACCTTGTTATAGATTCCTGCTAGACAGAAAGGTGAATGGTTTTTTAAATGCACATAATGCATGTGTAACTTACCATTGAATAGGCGCGTTGTAAAAAATCCGTTCACTATAATCAAACAACGCCTTTTATCTAATGCGTTAGTGTAAATATCGTCGCTTAAATTTTGATTGTGAACATTCGTATTTAAAGTATTGGTAACATCTTGAAACGTATCCCAACTTTCTTCATAATCTTCTGGCAATAAACCCCAAATGGAAAAATCGATCGTTTGGCTATCTTCCATTGTAATGATGGGTAGATTAGACTCTACCAAACCATTAATAACAGCGTTAGGTTCATATAGATTTGGAAACCTGAATTTCACGCCGAGCTCTCGTTCTATCCCTTTCAGATCAGATGTATTGGATAATCTATAAAACATTTTTTGTTTTAAGGACGTGAAAAGTAGCAGATTGCGTTAACTCATTCAAATGAAAAGTGTCTTCATATAAAAAAGGTGCCCATTGGACACCTTTTGAATCATTATCTATCGATTAGATGATTATCTCAAATCTTCTAAAGTTTTGATATTAGATAATCCATTTTCAATCGTATTTTTCTGCGACGTCAATATGGACTTCGTTGTGGATGGCAAACTTGTTTCCTTTAAGACTTCACTGTATTCGTCTATGGCTGCTTTTTCACCACGAATCGCTTCTTCAAGCATCGATTCTTCATCATCATTTGAAAATAAGGATTTAACATCCATCCAAGCTCTGTGTGCTTTACCAGTTAAGCTTCCTCCTTTATCGACATCTTGGTTAAATGATTTAATTTCAGACTTTAATTCATGTCCAAAATTATAACGCTCTTGAGCTTTTTCATTAAAATATGACTTTAACGCTGAATGCTCTACATTTTCTGCAGCCTTCTTGAAGCCTTTTTCAGCATCATACGTTTTTTCTAATAATTCGTTTAATTTATTTCCTACTTCTTCTGTGTAATTACTCATAATTCATGTATTTAAATTTAAACGATAGTTTGTTTTTTTGATGTCTATCGATTTTACATCATAAGCAGTCATGATTAACTTACTTACAATGCTAAATTACAGTAATCAAGATGTTTCGTTTAGTCGTTATGCTTTAAAAAATAACTCAAATACGAGTTTAATAAAATTTTAACTATATGGACGGTTGGTAAGAGTCAATTAATTCTAAAACAGACATTTCAGATGGCGTTAAATAACCCGATTGTATGGGTGCTGTGTCTATTTTAGTAAACACATCATGAAGTGAATCATTTTGGTATGACTCTACAAGAATGGGATGCACATAATACTTTCGGCAAACATTACGAGTATTACCAAGTGCTTGTGCAGTGGCATCAAAGGCTGCTAAAATATTGTCATGAGTCTCCTTCTCTGTCTTGGGTCTGTCAAACTCAAGTAAGGATTCAAAAAAGATCACACTAGCAGACCAAGTTCTAAAATCTTTCGCGGTAAATGCCGAACCTGAAATGGTATTTAAATACTCATTAACCATCGCACTATCAACATGATGCTTTTCACCATGACTATCAAAAAACTGAAACAATTCCCATCCAGGAATTTCTTCACATTTACTTACAAGTTGCACTAATTTCTTGTTTCTTAAGGTGATATTATGCGCTTTCCCTTTTTTCCCTACAAACTGAAATCGCAAACGATCTTTGTATAGATGAACATGCTTACTTCTCAAGGTGGTTAATCCATAGGTCTTGTTTTTCTTGGCATAATAATCATTGCCAATTCTAATATGGGTTTCCTCCATGAGTTTAATTACCAGTGCCATCACTTTAGTTTTAGTCCATGACTTCTCTATAATGTCTTTTTCTACACGATTTCTAATTTTTGGTAAGGCGTTACCAAACTCTGTCATTTTAAAAAACTTGGTTTGGTTTTTTATTTTGTTCCATTTAGGATGGTAACGATATTGCTTACGCCTTTTGACATCTCTTCCAGTGGCTTGTAGGTGTCCATTTGATAAAACTGAAATCTTGACGTCATCCCATGCTGGAGGTATAACCAAAGATTCAATACGCTCCAATTCTTTTTTATTTTGAATAGGCACACCATTGTGGATATATGTAAAATCCTTCTCTCTTTTTTGTCGAAGAATAGCTAATTGATGCGTATTTACATAAACTAAATCCAAAGTCTCAATGGCCGACTCTGGATGCTTCTCAATTTTTTTTAAAAGTGCTGGTGTAAGTCTTTGTACAGACATGCTACTTATCGGTTGGAAGACATATAATCCTTATAGTCATCTGCCAGATTCTTTTTCTGATTTTCGGTGAGTACTTTACCAGACAACTGAAAAAACTTGTGCTCTTCATCTTCTAAGTGATGTTCAACTTTATGCTTGAGATCTTTCGCAATTTTTAGCCAAGCTGACGAATCATAATCGGTCTTCTCTAATTGCTCAATCAATTCATCAATTTCATGATGTTCAGCGATACCGTGTCTTGCTTTTTCTTGCATAAGATCAGAATCGATTAAAGGCTTATAATAATGTCGTTCTTCAGCATCGGCATGTACTTTCAATTCCTTCCTTAAGGATATGAATATACGATCCCTTTCTTCCGTGTCTCCAGAGGTTTTAATGAGTTGATCTAATAATTCACGTTGGATATCGTGATCTTTTCTTATGGCTTCAAAAATAGTCATGGGTCTTGTGTTACATTAATAAAAAGTATTGCCTCAGTAACAGTGACTTTACTGAGGCGCAACTAACCAATTAAATTATCAGGAAGCTATTCGCTCCTTAGATAGTGTTAAAATTAAAACAAACCAAGAATCTTGAAGTGCTGTATCTCATGAGATTTTAACCCAAATAAAAACCCAGCAATCTTTAAAAAAAATGCTGGGTCTTATCCCTAACTAAACTATACTTCAACATGATTGAAGAGGTATGACAATCACAAAATTAGGTTTATACATACTTTGAAAGTGCTCTATCCCTTATAATTTTAACGTTTTCCTGTAAATTCCGTTAAAAAAAATTTAAATTAGCGTTCTAGGTATCCATTACGCCTACTTTTACGTATATATAGTAAAAGCATTTAAGCTAACAGGAACCATTAGAATCATGAAAGAAATAATTATTACACCAGAAAACGCCAAGGATCTCATTAATCAAATCCAGGAAGCCATTGGTGGTACCATTGATGAAAAGTGGAATGAATACAGCTTAACATTAGATAATGAAAATGCCAGAGGTACCATCAAGTTTATGCCGTTTGATTGGGGCGTCAATTTACTCAACTTGAACATTGTATTTTTTAAGGAAATCATCTTTAACATACAAGCAAGTAAGTTCAACCCTATCCGCTTTATGTATAACTACAAAGGTCATTTTAAACACCGATTTGGTATCAATAACGACGAGAAATTGGTAGAACAGTATCACTCATTAATTTTTACTAATAAAACAGGTGGTGCCAATCATATCCATTTTCCGAAGGATAAACAATTAGAAACGAGTATTATACAAATTGTAAGGAAAAAATTCTTAAAGAAACGTACGACGAACGCATCTCTTTTAAATGAACGCTTGTATGAAGTGTTTGTGGATACAGATCACGATAATAGGTTTGCTCATTATGGATTGCTCAACTTAAAAATGGCCGATTACATCAAAAAAATGAACCATATTAAGTCTAAAGGCATGGTTAAAGTGCTGAAAATTGAATCGATGGTTTACGAAATTTTATCGCTTCATATCCAGCAACACAATAAATTCCAAAGAGGCGTTCAATTACCTACCTCGTTGACGAATACGGAACTGAAGGTGATTCGAAAATTAGGAAACAAAATTATTAAAGACCCTTCTTTCAATTATTCATTGGAACAATTATCAATGGATTCTGGTTTATCACAAGCCAAATTACAGGATGGTTTTAAATTCCTATACACTAGAACAGTTACGGAATATGTGAGACATATTCGATTGGAAGCTGCTCGTGATTTAATGAAAAATGCCGATCTAAATGTCTCTCAAGTAGTTTATAGTATCGGATTCACAAGTAGAAGTTATTTTTCAAAAATATTTAAGGAAAAGTACAATGTAACACCAAATGAGTATCGTAAGAATGTCTTAAATAATTTAGTGATTGAAGAGAATGCTGCTTAATACTTGCCTATTGAGAAATAGGATTAATAGTTAATAAAAGAATCAAACATGACTCATGAACCATTATTGATTTGTATCCCAGATATTAGTGGTTTCA
>JAAEZI010000010.1:79886-96954 GCA_018222915.1 Algicola sp.
CTGACTCTGATTTCAGTTCTAAAATTATCCCATCACTTCTCAACAAAATCATCTATGCCAATGACATTGGTTTAAGGGTTTCTGAAATAGAAGGTGATGCTGTGCTTTTTTATAAGAGAGGTGCACTTCCCAGTTTAAAAGCCTTAATCGATCAATGTATTAATTTCTATAGATTGTTTTACCAGCAACTTAATGAGTTGTCGGCAACCTTCGCTTCTCATAAGGATGCTCAGTCATTAGCAAAAGTACTGGGATTAAAAATTATATTACATTACGGTGAAGATGTAGATGCTGTGCAAATTGGAAAACATATCAAACTGATGGGTGAAGATGTGGTCATCGCTCATAAGCTATTGAAAAATGAAGTCCCAAAGGAGGAATATCTACTAATTTCAGAAAGTCTTTTGTCTCAGTACGATCTGGAAAATTTAGACACAAAAGTGTATTGGACTGAATTAAAAAAAGGACAGAATCGCTATGAGCATATTGGTAAGGTAAAGTATTTCTACATAGATCTAACACCACTCATTTAGTACAACCTATTACCACATAAAAAAACCTCAACCTTTCGGTTGAGGCCACTAAAAGTGATTATAACTATTACAATGGGTTATTTGTTATAAATAACTTTATAATCACCATTCATTTTAGATTTCAGTGTATTCATATCTGCAACATAAGTGTGTTGGGTGTTAAAAACTCTGTCTGGTCTTTCACCAATGATGTAGTGTTTTACATTTAATTCTGGTGCATTCAAAGTTACTTGATCTGATACACGCATTTTTTTATCTGCTATTGATTGATCAGTTTCAACCAATTCAGAAATCACATAGAGGTTATTTTCGGAAGCCCAAATTTGCTTGATATCTAAAGTGTGTTCATTTCCTGTCACCTCTGCTTCAATCATTAGCGTACGTTCCTCTTTATCATTGTCATCAGAATCTGGCATGTCTACGTCTATATAAGGAACTTCTACTTCCTCTTCCTCCATTACCACAACCACTTTTGGAACATTCACCGTTTTGGTTGTCGTACCTACGTTAACATCGGCCCAGTCCACATCATATGTTGGCAACTGTCCCTCTTCCGCAGAGACATCCATATCAACATCTACTTCAGGAAGCTCCATATCTTTCTTTTTATCAACATTGCAGTTTAGCATAAATGTGGCACACATTACAGTGATTGCCATTGTCTTAATTTTCATAATTTGTATAAGTTTTAATGTTATTATATATAAGAGTTGATTACTCTTCTTGTCTTTAACAAATATACCATGAACCATACGACTAACTTAGCGCTATCAAAGGGATCATTGACTCATATTCGAAAGATCAGCAGGTCATTACCATATCCGACAAAAAAAAATCGCGAAACAGACGTTTCGCGATTTAAAGAGTTAATTAAGTTAGTTTATTTAATTATTTTTTTCAGAAGCATTAAGGATCCAAACTTACTTGCATATTTCACAGCTGTTTGCAACCAATGTAAAGGTTTTAAATCTTCCTTTATCTGACCTTTCACACCTTTAAGTTCTTCGAAAGCTATCTGACGTTCTAGATTCAGACGCTTTAAATCATACTCAATATCTTCAAATGTGCTATAGTTCTTCATGTGATTAGTCAAAAAATTTAGTTGAAATTACCTTGATAATTTTCTTATCAATAAGATGTCTCAGATAATATACAATGATCGCCAATAGCACAAATAAGAGTGCTATGGTTGCATAACCCAAAGCCAGATTTCCAAGTGCTTCACCTATTTCAATAGCACCTGCTACTGCAATAAAAATTAATGCTAGAGTCGCCAAACCACCAATAATGGTTAGTTTAGTTACAAGACTCAAGGAAATAGTAAGTTGCTGGAACACCTTCAGCTTGAGATATTGCTGAGACGTTTTGATATAAGTCTCAGCAGTATCAGTTGCTTTATCAGTTGTTTGATTCAATGATTCAAAAACAGTCATATATTATGATGTTTTTTGTAATTTTTTATTCTTTGCTTTTAACTGCGCTAACTTTTTTTCCAAAGAGCTGATTAAATCATCTGCCTTGTGACTCGCATCAGAAACAATATTTTCCAGTTGTGAATCTAAAGTTTCTTTTTTTCCAGACATGGTCGTTACGACATTATCCTTAAGCACAGTTGCTTTCTCTGCCAACATATCTTTTGTATTGATGGCTTCATCAGCGATTTTCTGTCTCGTATTGACACCTTTGTCAGGTGCGAATAAAATACCTAATGTGGCACCAATTGCTGTTCCTGCTAGTATTCCTAAAATTGTATTGCTATCTTTTCCCATGTTGTTATGTATGTTATTAAGTTAAACTTGATTTACTACAAATATCGGATATACAAGTCGTTAGTGTTAACGCGATAGATTTAAATATTGACTTAAACCAAATCTCTTAAACAAGACAATAGTTTTTTCTTTTGAGTTAATGCAAAATAGTTAGTGATAATATATTGAAACAAAAAATTCATGGCTAAAAATAGTACCATTAATCCTTATACGAATCAAGACATTACAGATTATGATTTGCACAATGACAAACAGGTCAAGCAAATGCTGAATGAAGCTCATAATGTTTTTGAGTCGTGGAAATTAGAAAGTATAGAAAAAAGGGTAAAGCTTTTGGATAATCTCGCTGATACCTTATATCAGAATCTAGAGGAATACAGCCAACTCATGACTAATGAAATGGGTAAACCAATTGTTGAGAGTAGAGCTGAAATTGAGAAATGTATTTTCTTGTGCGATTTCTATAGAAAAAATGCGGAAAGATTTTTATCAGACGATATCATCGAGACAGATGCCAATGAGAGCTTTATAAGTTATGATCCTTTAGGAGTTATTTTAGCCGTTATGCCATGGAACTATCCATTCTGGCAAGTGATGCGATTTGCAATTCCAACATTAACAGCTGGAAATACAGCGCTTTTAAAGCATGCTTCAAATGTGACAGGATGCGCTTTGATTATTCAAGATATCTTTGAAAAATCTGGATATCCGAAAGGTTGCTTTCAAACGCTTGTCGTGGGACATGATCAAATTGAATCCATCATTAAAAACGATATTGTAAAGGCCGTATCTCTTACAGGTAGTGAAGCGGCTGGCAAGAAAGTTGCGGAAATTGCCGGAAAGCATCTCAAGAAAACCGTTTTAGAACTTGGAGGAAACAACGCCTGTCTTGTTTTAAAAGATGCCGATTTAAGCAAACATTTAGACACGATGGTTAAGGCCAGAATGCAAAACACAGGTCAAAGCTGTATTGCAGCGAAACGATTTGTAGTAGTTGAGGCTATTTATGATGAATTTTTAGAACAATTCACTAATAAAATTAAGAAATTAAAAATAGGAGATCCTACAGATGACGGTACACAAATATCCGTTTTGGCGAGAAAAGACTTGGCAGACACACTAAAGTCTCAAGTTGATAAATCCGTTGAAAGAGGGGCTAAATTACATTATGGTTATTCGACCGACAAAGCCTATTTCGAACCAACGATTTTGACAGAAGTGACATCCAACATGCCTGTTTTTTATGAAGAAACGTTTGGTCCAGTTGCTGCCATTATAAAAGTGGAAAACGAAAATGAAGCGTACCAAATGGCATCTGATTCTCGGTTTGGTCTCGGCACTATGGTTTTCACAAAAGACACCAAAAAAGCCGTAAAAAGAATTTCTGAAATTGAAGATGGCGCATTTTTCATAAATGAGTTAGTCAAATCAGACCCACGACTTCCTTTTGGAGGCACTAAATATTCGGGTTATGGCAGAGAACTTTCCAAGGAAGGCATCCTGGAATTCGTAAATAAAAAAACTATTTATATTAATAAATAAACACCAAAATTATGAAATTCGTAAAAGAAGAAGAAGAAGAAACTAGAGATTATATTTTGCAAAAAGATGAAACCACAAAAAAGACATCAACCTTTGTCATTGTCGTTTTAATTGTACTAATCATTGGAGTTGTTGTCTCCGGAATTTACTTTATGAAATTCTAACGCCTTAGAATTACACAATAATGTTAGCTATATTGATGGTTTTTTTGTAAATTTAATAGAATTCTACCTTAAAAATCATCATGTTATGAAAGCTATTCTTTCCTCAATCCTAATTGTTTTGTTGATTTTTTCTTGTAACGATAAATCCGAAAACAAGTTAAAGAATAATGATACCGACCTTACTGAAAGCGATGTATCAGATTCCTTGGAAGGTGCGTGGGAATTGGTTGGCTACTACAACTATCTAGATAATGAAGTCACAGATTCATTTACCACTAGTGAAGGTTACCGACAAGTAAAAATCTACACGCCCACCAAAGTGATGTGGAGTAAATACGTTCCCACAGATTCATCGGAATGGTTTGGTTATGGTAGCTATGAAATAAACGGAACTGAACTATTAGAAGTTTTAGAATATGGTTCAGAAATGATGAGTAAAATCATAGAAGAGAAAAAAGAATTTAAGCATGAGCTAATTTTTAATGGAGACAGTTTCAGTCAGATTGAAATTGACGAAGATGGCAATAGGATTTATGCAGAAAACTACAAGAGAATTGAATAAATAAAAGCAGACTTAAATAAGAAAAGCCCAACTATAAAAGTTGGGCTTTTTTAAGTCGGGGTGGCAGGATTCGAACCTGCGACCTCCGCGTCCCAAACGCGGCGCGATAACCGGGCTACGCTACACCCCGAAACGGTTATCAATATATTGCGGAGAGTATGGGATTCGAACCCATGCGACAGTTACCCGTCGACAGTTTAGCAAACTGCTCCATTAACCACTCTGGCAACTCTCCAATAAATTTAAAAAGAACGTCTTTTTAATGGGATGCAAATGTAACTTTTCATTGGCAAGAACACAACAATTTTCAATATTTTTTTTGAGATAATTTATTCTGGATATTCTATTCTAAGATGGAAAATGTTAGCCAACTTTACTTTGAGAACTTTTTTGATGGACTGAATCTCCTTAAATGTAATATTTGCATTTAAAAATTGACCATCCTCCATTTGTTTTGTTATGATGGATTCGACAAATTTGTCAATTTTTGAACTCGTAGGATCTTTTAAACTTTTAGATGCAGCTTCTACACTATCACACATCATTAAAATGGCCGTTTCTTTACTAAAGGGCTGCGGTCCTGGATACCTAAAATCCGCTTCATCAGTATCTGCGTTCATATCTTTTTCTTTCCTGTAAAAATAATAGACCATACTTGTACCGTGATGCGTTCTGATGAAATCAATAACCCTATCTGGAATGTTGTTTTTCTTGGCGATCTCAATACCATCTAACACATGATTAATAATGATCCTAGCGCTCTCCCTAGGTGACAATTCATCATGTGGGTTAATACCAGTGGCCTGATTTTCTGTAAAATAAGTAGGATTCTTCATCTTGCCAATATCATGATATAAAGCACCCACCCTAATAAGCATGGCATTCGCTCCTACTTCATTTGCTGAGGCTTCTGCCAAATTTGCCACATTTAAGGAGTGATGGAAAGTTCCTGGCGCCTTATTAGAAAGTTCTTTCAATAATTTAGTATTCGTATCTGAAAGCTCTAATAGAGAGACATCAGAAACCAAACCGAAAAGCTTTTCATAAATATAAATTAAAGGCTGTACAAAAAGCGTTGCCAAACCACAGAGTACAAATAGTCCAAATGTGGTTGGATTTAAATTTGTAACATCGCCTTCCTGAATGACGAAAAATGCAAAGTAAGCGATGATATAAATTAAGGTGATTTGTCCCACCGAAATAAATAGATTGGCTCTTTTATATAATTCTGAAACAGTCAAAATGGTTACAATTCCAGCAATGATTTGTAAGAACATGTACTCGTAACTATTGGGAACGATAAAGCCTAATAACAATACGGTTAACACATGCGCGAACAGTCCTAATCTGGCATCAAAAAAGGCTTTTAATACCAACGGTAAAATACATAAAGGCACCACGTACACATATTGAGAATTGTAATTGATTACCAAGGTTGTGAGCAAAATCATCAATAATACATTGAAGAAAATAAACGTCACTTTTGTATTATCAAGAAAAACTTCCATACGGTACTTTCGTAGAAAAAGAAGGAGCATCAATAAAGCTAAAGACACCAAAAGCGCATAGGCAAATATGATCCAATTATAATTAGACTCATTCCATACTTGGGATTCGTATTCAGACTCTAAAGACTTTAAAACTTCGTATTTGTTACCCTCAACAATTTCACCTTTCGAAATAATAAGTGTTCCTTTCTCTATACTACCGCGAACTTCAGAAATGGCCTCTAATTTTTCATTCAAGGCATTTTGCGTTAGGGACGCATTGAGTTCTAGATTTGGTTGAATGATATCGAAAAAAATAGATATAAAAGTCGCTTCAAAATTTTCGAGGTCATTTTGCTGAAGCTTACTTTCAACAATTTCTCGAAACCCATCAATTTTAGTTAGATTGGCAAACTGCGTTTCTGCATATTCGGTTTGACCTTCTGTTAAAATAACATTTTTATCATCTTCATACTCGTAGTCTTCATCTAAGACTCCAAATTTGTATATGTCATTTATAGCAGTTTCTCCAACACCAAAAAGGTTTCTATGACGCCTTATAATACTATCAGTAAATGACGATTTAAATTTCTCCTCAAAATTTTTGAGGACGTTGGCCTCAACCTGCGGATTGACATCAAAATACAAAGCACTCTTTTCTGATGCTTCTATCTGTTCCAAACGCAATTCATCTGCCGACTTTTTTATAGCAAAATCAAATGGAGCTAAAAGACTTTCTGACTGCCAGGGTTTTCCTTTGTCGAAATCGTATCCAAATTTGCCGCTTTTAGGAAATAAGTAGACAATTAGAAAAGTTGTACTCAAAAACAAAAGCACTTTATAAAGAAGTGCATGATTTTTATACCATTTATTTATGAGATCATTCATTATCGCCTATTTGGAACACATGAGAATTACTAAAAATTCGCTGCATTTATACCTCCAAAAGTAAGAAAATATAATCGAACTCCTATTAGCAAAGTAGTCACAGCATTTAATTAAAATTGATTAATTTTGCTGCTACAATTAAAAACAGAAAGAAAATGAGTAGAGACGTTGTCATCGTATCAATGGCGAGAACACCAATTGGGAGTTTTTTAGGAGCATTATCCACCGTTCCTGCACCAAAATTAGGGGCTGTAGCCATTAAAGGCGCATTAGATAAAATAAATTTGAAGCCAGAAATGGTTGAAGAAGTTTTAATGGGTAATGTTGTTCAGGCTGGGACAGGCCAAGCACCTGCTCGTCAAGCTGCAATTTATGCTGGCATTCCAGACACCGTACCTTGCACTACAGTGAATAAAGTTTGTGCCTCTGGAATGAAAGCCGTCATGCAAGCCGCTCAATCTATTGCTCTTGGAGATACCGATATTGTCGTTGCCGGTGGCATGGAAAATATGAGTTTAATTCCGCATTACCTTCATGCTAGAACTGGAACTAAATTTGGACCAACCTCTTTAATTGATGGCATGCAAAAAGATGGTTTGGTCGATGCTTACGATCAAAATGCCATGGGTGTTTGTGCAGATGCTTGTGCTTCAGAGTATGAATTTTCTCGAGAAGACCAAGATGCCTTTGCCATTCAATCTTACAAACGTTCAGCTGAAGCTTGGAATGCCGGTAAATTTGATAATGAAGTAGTTCCTGTAGAAGTACCTCAGCGACGTGGCGAACCTATTGTCGTCTCAAAAGATGAGGAATTCAGCAATGTGAAAATGGAGAAAATTCCAGCGCTCAGACCTGCTTTCACTAAAGATGGAACTGTTACTGCTGCCAATGCATCAACCATAAATGATGGTGCTGGCGCCATGGTTTTAATGAGTAAAGACAAAGCCAAGGAATTAGGTTTACAACCGTTAGCAACTATTAAAAGTTATGCGGATGCTGCACAAGAACCAAAATGGTTCACAACAGCGCCTGCTAAAGCGCTCCCGAAAGCTTTGGATAAAGCTGGAATTAAATTAGAAGATGTTGATTATTTTGAGTTTAATGAAGCATTCTCAGTCGTTGGACTTGCCAATATGAAATTACTCGGATTAGAAGACCACAATGTCAATGTCAATGGTGGCGCTGTTTCATTAGGACACCCTTTAGGTTGTTCTGGTGTTAGGATTATCATCACCTTGCTAAGTGTATTAGAACAAAACAATGCTAAAATTGGAGCTGCAGCCATTTGTAATGGTGGTGGTGGTGCTTCTGCAATCGTTATTGAACGTAATTAAACTATTTAATGCAATACGGAATTTGTAATCTGAGTATTGTTCCGCTAAGAGTTGAACCAAGTGATTCCTGTGAATTAGTATCGCAAGTACTCTACGGTGAAATTTTTAAAGTTCTTGAGCAACGGAAGTCATGGAGTAGAATTAGATTGGCGTTCGACAAATATGAAGGCTGGATTGACAATAAGCAATATTTAGAAATTACTGAAGACGCTTATAAAAACTTGAAAAGTGAAACACACAAACTATCTACTGACTTGATCGAATTTGTTCAAGATGATAAGCAACAACTATACACGATCCCTATGGGTTCATCCTTAAATGGTCTTCAGCTTTTAAATCATACATTTGACGGGAATAGCATAGCAACGAAACAAGAGAAACAGAACCTCATCAAAACAGCATTCAACTATTTGAATGCACCCTATCTTTGGGGTGGCAAGACACCTTTTGGCATCGATTGTTCCGGATTTACGCAAATGGTTTATAAACTGAATGGGTATTCCATTCTTCGTGATGCTTCACAGCAGGCTACTCAAGGGCAAGCTCTGAGCTTTATTGAAGAAAGCGAACCTGGAGATTTAGCCTTTTTTGATAATTCTGAAGGTATCATTACACATGTTGGCATTATCATGGAAGACAATTATATTATTCATGCACATGGTAAAGTAAGAATTGATAGAATAGATCATTCTGGAATATATAACGTGGATAAGCAAATTCATACCCATAAGCTTCGGGTGATCAAAAAAATCATATAAGACAAAATAAAAAAGCGATTAGAACTATTTCTAATCGCTTTTTTAACTTTATAAAAGAAACCTATTTAGTTTCCAGCTTTTAAGGCTTCTACTTTCGCCTTCATTGCTTTAAATTTGTCTGTCTGTGAAGTTGCACTGTAAATATTCATTAGCGTTTGTGCTGCTTGAATATTCTTTGGTCTCAATTTCAAAGCTGTTTCCAAAAATGGTATCGCAGACATGTACAAGTCATTACGATCTTCACGCAACTCGTCATAACGTTTGTTATCTTTTGCAGAAGTTCCAAGAGAATTCATTTCTTCAACGATGGCTTTTTCACCACCCAAAATTAGTACAGCCATATTATTATAAGCATCGGCATAAGACGGATCTAAGGCGATGGCTTTTTCATAATACTTCTTAGCAGCTTCATCCTGACCTGCTTCCGCAGAAATAACACCCAAATTATACTGTAACTCAGGGTTATTTGGATCCTTAGTGGTCGCTTCTTCCATTAATTCCTTAAAGCGAGCCTTGTTGCCCATTTTCAACTGAACATTCGCCTCAGAAATAAGTAAACCTAAATCATCTGGATTTTGCGCTCTCGCATCTTTCATAGCTGCTACAGCTTTTTCATCATCACCATTTGTTAAATGAATCAAAGCAATATTCTTTACAATCTCAGCCGATTTAGATTCAGTTTGCACCTGTTTAGGAGCAATGTGAGTTCCTGCTTTCACTGAAATATCTCGTAAAGATTTACTATCGAAAACCTCTTCTTCACCGGTTTCCTTATTAACAGCTATATACTGTGTAGCGACACCTTGATAACCTAAGTCTTTCAATTCCTCGTAATACTTTAGTGATGCATCATAATCCTGGCCTGTAACCGCAGTTGATGCTGCATAATACAGATATAGTGTATCTTTAGGTGACATTCTGTAAGCATTATCAAAATCACTAGACGCTTTTGTGTACTCTTTTTTTCCTAATGCTGCATTGGCTTTAGCTAGGTAATTATTAATAATCGTAGTTTTCAATTCTACAACCTCGTCTGAGTACTTGCCTTTCCCAGAACCTTCAATTTCCTGCACCATATTGAAACTTTCAACCGCTTTTCTGGTATCTTCACTTGATGCATTACCATTAGCGTACCACGCTTGGCCTTTCAGAAAATAGAATTTTGCTTTCAACTTATCGTCTGCACCTGCAATCAGTGATTCTGCAGATTGGATTGCAGACTTAGCATCTGCAAAATTTCCTGTTTTAATTGCTTTCTCAGCAGCTTTTAATTCGCTCTTTTGGGAGAACCCTATTGTACTCACTAGAAGTGACAAAGCAACTACAATTTGTTTTTTCATTATTAGTTATTTTTAGTGTTAATAGTTTATTCCTCTTCGTTAGATGCAATAGTTGTGCCATTATCATTAACATCTTCGTTATCAGACATATCGACATCCATTTCCTCATCATCCTCTTTCATCACTTTCGCAACAGCTGCTATGGAATCATTCCCTTTAAGATTGATGAGTTTGACACCTTGCGTAGCTCTTCCCATCACTCTTAAATCCTTCACTTCCATTCTAATGGCAATTCCTGACCTATTAATAATCATTAAATCATCATCATCAGTGACCGATTTTATAGCGACTAAATGACCTGTTTTTTCAGTTATAGAAATCGTTTTCACCCCTTTTCCACCACGATTAGTGATTCTATAAACTGCTTCTCCATCTTCTGGATCATCAATATAACTTCGCTTACCATAGCCTTTTTCAGACACCACTAGCACCGATTCCTCTTGCGGATTTTCGATAGCAATCATACCAATAACCTCATCCTTTTCATTCGCTAAACGAATACCTCTAACACCTGAGGCATTTCTACCCATAGGTCTTGTTTTCTCTTCTTCAAATCGAATCGCCTTACCAGATTTTAATGCTAACATGACTTGACTATTACCCGTCGTTAACTTTGCCTCTAATAGCTCATCATCTTCCTTAATTGTAATGGCATTGATACCATTGGTACGTGGTCTAGAATATTGTTCCAAAGACGTCTTTTTGACCTGACCTTGCTTAGTGGCCATAATCACATAATGATTATTAATATAATCTTCATCTTTTAGGTCCTGTGTACAAATAAAGGCCATCACTTTATCATCTTGCTCAATATTGATTAAGTTTTGAATCGCTCGTCCCTTAGAGGTTTTACTACCTTCTGGTATTTCATAAACACGCATCCAGAAGCACTTGCCTTTTTGTGTAAAGAACAACATATACTGATGGTTGGTTCCAACGAAAAGATGCTCAAGGAAATCCTCATTTCTAGTAGTCGATGCTTTCTGACCAACACCGCCTCTATTTTGTGTCTTATATTCTGTTAAAGAGGTACGTTTGATATAACCAGCATGTGAAATTGTAATGACCACTTGCTCATCAGGAATCATATCTTCAATACTCAAGTCACCACCAGCGTATTCAATCACTGATCGACGTTCATCTCCATATTTCTCTTTAATAACAGTGAGCTCTTCCTTGATAATATCCATACGACGCTCCTTTTTATCAAGGATGTCTTTTAAGTCTTCTATGGTCTTCATCAACTCTTCATACTCTGAACGCAACTTGTCTTGTTCTAGTCCTGTCAATTGACGCAAACGCATTTCAACAATGGCCTTCGCTTGTATTTCGGAAAGCTTGAATCGCTCAATTAATTTGGTTCTCGCTTCATCAGCATTCGAGGAGGCACGAATCAAGGCAATCACCTCATCGATATTATCTGAAGCAATGATCAGTCCTTCTAAAATATGAGCACGTTCTTCTGCCTTTCGCAATTCATACTTTGTACGTCTTACAACGACTTCGTGTCTGTGCTCAACGAAGTAATGAATCAAATCTTTAAGATTTAATAATTGCGGTCTTCCATTTACCAGTGCAATATTGTTCACACTGAAAGACGATTGTAATGCTGTATACTTATATAATTTATTTAAAACAATATTAGGAATGGCATCACGCTTCAAAACATAGACGATACGCATACCATTTCTATCCGATTCATCACGAATCGTAGAAATCCCTTCTAACTTTTTATCATTGACAAGATCCGCAGTTTTCTTGATCATATCTGCCTTATTGACTTGATACGGAATTTCTGTCACGATAATGCTTTCTCTTCCCTGTACCTCTTCAATTCTAGCTTTACCACGAAGTACAATGCGACCACGTCCTGTATTAAAAGCTTCTCTTACGCCATCATAACCATAAATGGTTCCTCCCGTTGGAAAATCGGGTGCTTTAACATGCTGAATTAATTCATCAATTTCAATCTCAGGATTTTCGATATACGCTACCGTTCCGTCAATAACTTCAGATAAATTATGAGGCGGCATATTAGTTGCCATACCTACCGCAATTCCAGAGGCACCATTCACAAGTAATCCTGGGATTCTTGTCGGTAAAACCGTTGGTTCGTGTAAGGTATCATCAAAATTTAATTTGTGGTCAACCGTTTCTTTATCAATATCAGCAAGCATTTCTTCTGATATTTTCTTCATTCTGGCTTCCGTGTAACGCATGGCTGCTGGACTGTCACCATCAATAGACCCAAAGTTACCCTGTCCGTCTACCAACATATAACGCAAACTCCATTCTTGTGCCATTCTTACCATGGCATCATAAACCGACGTATCTCCATGAGGGTGGTATTTACCTAACACCTCACCTACGATTCTTGCAGATTTTTTATGAGCAGTATTTGATCTAACACCAAGTTCGTGCATGCCATAAAGAACCCGTCTGTGAACTGGTTTTAAACCGTCTCTCACATCTGGTAATGCACGTGACACAATGACCGACATTGAATAATCAATGTAAGCCGATTTCATTTCATCCTCAATGTTAATTGGAATCAATTTCTCTCCTTCTTCCATATGTATTTTAAATTAGATTTTTGTAGGTTTTCAAATCGTGCTAAGATAACGAATTTCATAGTGTTTGGACTTGATAAATCCTCTAAATTTGAAACTTTTTATTAACAAAAAATTGACTGTTTTTTGATAAGTATCCTGTTAAATACTTTGAATTTGTAAAGTTTTTTCACTCAATTAGTAGCGACGCTCTATTTAGGGTATGGTTTTTGCCTTTTTATTAGGTAGATTTTAGTATTTTTAATGCAGAAAGAGATTACTATGGATGATAATTTTTCCCCAAGAGTTAAAGATGTAATTGCATATAGCAAAGAGGAAGCCTTGCGTTTAGGTCACGATTTTATTGGCACTGAACACTTGATGTTAGGCCTACTCCGTGATGGAAGTGGCAAAGCCATTGACATATTAAATGCGTTGGATATAGATCTCAATCACCTGAGGAGGAAGGTTGAAATTTTAAGTCCTGCCAATCCTAACATTACGGAGTCTTCTAACGAGAAAAAGAACTTACACCTCACTAGACAGGCGGAACGTGCCTTAAAAACGACGTTTCTGGAAGCCAAACTATTTCAAAGTACTTCTATTAACACAGCACATTTATTACTGTGCATCTTAAGAAATGAAAACGACCCTACCACCAAACTTCTCAATAAGTTAAAGGTAGATTATGATAACGTAAAAGAACAATTCAAATTTATGATTACAAATGATGATGATTATTTAGACCTTCCAAAGGCAGAATCATTCTCTGATGATGAGCCCAATGATGAAGGTGACGCTAAAGAAAATCCCTTTGGACAATCTTCAGCCAAATCAACCAAAAAGTCCAAAACACCGGTATTGGATAACTTTGGTAGAGACTTGACCGTCCTTGCTGAAGATGGTAAATTAGACCCTGTTGTAGGACGTGAAAAAGAAATACAACGTGTGTCCCAAATTTTAAGTAGACGAAAGAAAAACAACCCACTTTTAATCGGTGAACCTGGTGTTGGTAAATCGGCTATTGCTGAAGGCTTGGCACTTAGAATTGTAAAACGAAAAGTATCGAGAATTCTCTTTAATAAGCGTGTAGTAACCTTAGATTTGGCGAGTCTTGTGGCTGGAACCAAATATAGAGGTCAGTTTGAAGAGCGCATGAAAGCGGTTATGAATGAGCTTGAGAAAAATGACGATATCATTTTATTTATAGACGAAATTCACACCATTG
Organism: Algicola sp.; assembly: GCA_018222915.1. GTDB lineage: Bacteria > Bacteroidota > Bacteroidia > Flavobacteriales > Flavobacteriaceae > Psychroserpens. Next base: position 94,041 of record JAAEZI010000010.1, read on the forward strand.
TTGGAGCAGGTGGCGCAACAGGAAGCCTTGATGCTTCTAATATGTTTAAACCAGCATTAGCTAGAGGTGAAATCCAATGTATCGGTGCAACGACTCTGGATGAATACAGACAGTACATCGAAAAGGATGGTGCTTTAGAACGACGTTTTCAAAAAGTCATCGTAGAACCAACGACGGTTGAGGAAACGGTTGAAATTTTGAATAATATCAAAGGAAAATACGAAGAACACCACAATGTTGATTATACGCAAGAAGCGATTGAAGCTTGTGTAAAATTGACCAATAGGTATATGACCGACCGATTCTTGCCAGATAAAGCCATTGATGCTTTAGATGAAGCTGGTTCTCGTGTCCACATTACCAATATTAATGTGCCGAAACAAATCATCGAGCTTGAAAATAAACTTGAAGAAGTTAAAGAAACCAAGAATACGGTTGTCAAGAAACAGAAATATGAAGAGGCCGCCAAATTAAGAGATGATGAAAAGCGTCTTGAAAAAGAATTGGCTGTGGCACAGGAAAAATGGGAAGAAGAGACCAAACAACACCGTGAGATTGTAACGGAAGACAATGTGGCAGATGTGGTATCTATGATGACTGGCATTCCTGTAAATAGAATTGCACAAACAGAAAGTAACAAATTAGCGCAATTACCCGAATTAATTAAAGGTAAAGTGATTGGTCAAGATGACGCTGTTGCCAAAGTAGTGAAGGCAATTCAGAGAAATCGTGCGGGACTTAAAGATCCTAATAAGCCCATCGGCTCATTTATATTTTTAGGTCAAACAGGTGTTGGTAAAACGCAGTTAGCAAAAGTTCTAGCTCGTGAGTTATTTGATAGCGAAGAGGCCTTAGTAAGAATTGACATGAGTGAATACATGGAGAAATTCGCCATTTCAAGATTAATAGGAGCACCTCCAGGATACGTTGGATATGAGGAAGGCGGACAACTTACTGAGAAAGTGCGTCGTAAGCCATATGCAGTGATTCTGTTGGACGAAATTGAAAAAGCCCACCCAGATGTCTTTAATATGTTATTGCAAGTCTTAGACGACGGTTATTTAACTGATAGTCTTGGTCGAAAAATTGATTTCAGGAATACCATTATTATTATGACGTCTAATATTGGAGCGCGAAAGCTTAAGGACTTCGGACAAGGGGTTGGATTTGGAACGGCTGCGAAAACAGCACAGGCTAGTGACAATACGAGAAGTATCATAGAGAATGCGCTTAAAAAAGCATTTGCTCCAGAGTTTTTAAATAGAATTGACGATGTCATGGTATTTAATGCCCTAGAGAAAGAAGACATTAACAAAATTATTGATATCGAACTAGAACATTTAGTGAAGCGTATCAAGGATTTAGGATATGAATTGAAATTATCTAAAAAAGCGAAAGATTATATTGCTGAAAAAGGTTTTGATAAAGATTATGGTGCACGACCTCTTAAACGTGCTATTCAAAAATATATTGAAGATGCACTGGCAGAGGAAATCATCAATTCACAATTGCATGAAGGAGACACCATTCATATGGATTTAGATAGTAAATCTGATGAATTGACCATTAAAATTGTAAAATCCGAAAGCAAAACAGAATCCTAAATTTAGCATTCCTTTTAAAAAAAGCCTCTTAAAATTAAGAGGCTTTTTTTTGTTTGCTATTTTTTGAATGCCTAACTTTAGATTATGACGGACAAAATAACACTTGATTTTTGTGATATTCACATGTACGATTCTTATATGATCGTAACGATGAATACAGGTGTTCATGTGACAGCTTCGCATAACGAAATATTAACTCAAATTGCAGACACCTACTTTAACAAGAAGCCCTTCGTGTATATCACACATCGAATCAATTCTTATTCAGTAGATCCAGCCGTTTACAATGAGACGTCGAAAATCTCAAATCTCGTTGGGTTTTGTGTGGTATCTAAAAATTACATGGCCAAAAGTACCGCAAAAATCGAAAAGCTATTTCTTAACAAGCCTTTTGAAATTTTCGATGAATTAAGTGATGCCATAGAATGGGCAAAATCTGTTGTTCATTAAAATTCTTGTCGCCTTTATAAATCCTTCCTACGCATCCCATTCCTTAGACTGCAATTGACTCTTAGTAAGTACTAGTGTGGTTAAGTTGCATAGCCATGGTGTCCATTTTACAAACCAATCACTTATTAAAAGCAGAAAGGCAGCTAAAATAGCTGCCTTTCTTTTATACCCTTAGGGAGTGTTCCCTAATTATTTATCAATTCCTATTTACCAGAAGATACAATCTTCTTAGTCACAGTACCTTGACTAGTTGTCAACTTCACATAGAACATTTGGCTTGAAGATCTAGACAAGTCGAAAGTAGCGACGTCTTTAGATCCAGCAACATATCTATCGTTAGTTTGACTTAAGACTAATAAGCCTTTAGTATCAAATAACTCGATAGTTACATTAGTTTCAAACTCAAATGAGTATGCGATGTTTACTTCATTGTCAAACGGTACTGGATACGCAGTAAAGTCGATAGTAATTTCATCCTTAGGAGTGAAGGTATTATCAGCTAACTGCTGTCTTGTCACCGCTGGGTCACAAGATACTGTTAAGCCATAGTTACCAACTGAATCAGTAAAGAATCCTTCTACAAAGATATTGTACTCAACACCCGCTTCTGCAAAGAATCCTACTTCAGAAGTTAAACCACATCCAGTAGCATCGTCATTTGATGTAAGGAAGATGCTACCACAATCTGTGTATACAGAAAGGAACGTATCGTAATCAGCATCGTTACAAGTACTGAAGATTGCGATATCATCTCCTGTTCCGATGAATGAGTACCAGTTTCCTGTAAAGCCACCAACTATAACATCTTCCGGCCCACCATCAGAGGTATCTCCAGTGACATAATCACCACACTCTAGTAT
>JAAEZI010000011.1:0-40162 GCA_018222915.1 Algicola sp.
TGCGTGAAATTAAATTAGGCAATCAAATTGGTAATGAATATGAAGTTGTAGAAGGCTTATTTGTTGGAAATGAAATAGTGACTAACGGAACATTTACGGTTGATGCAGCAGCACAATTACAAGGCAAAAAGTCTATGATGAATAAAGATGGTGGTAAAGTAATGACTGGACACGAAGGTCATTTAGGAATGGATAACAATTCATCAAATAAAGAAATTGACCACACCAATATGAATGAACGTTTGGAAGTATCAGAGAAATTTCAACAACAGTTAAATAGTGTTTACAATGAGTATATCAATTTAAAAGATGCTTTAGTAAAAGAAGATTCAAAAAGCACTTCAACAAGCGCATCAACTTTACTAAAGAATTTAACCAAAGTAGATATGAAATTGTTATCAGATAATAAGACGCATAACCATTGGATGTCATTAGAAGACGAAATAAAATCTTCTGCAACTTCAATTTCTGAAACGTCCGATATAAAATCACAAAGAGACCATTTTAAACATTTATCATCACATCTAATCAATGCTGTACAATTGTTTGGCGTAAATGAAAAAGTCTATTTAGAATTTTGTCCAATGGCTGATAATAACAAGGGGGCGTTTTGGTTGAGCAAAGAAGAAAAAGTAATCAATCCATATTTTGGCGAAGCAATGCTAACCTGTGGTGAAGTAAAACAAGTAATAGAATAATAAATCAAGTAATAACAATTAAATTTTAAACAATGAAGAAAGTAATTTTAAGTGTAGCTGTAATAGCAGTATTAGGTTTAACAAGTTGTAAAAACGAAACCAAAAAAGTAACAGAAACTACAACTACTGAAATGTCAAAAGATATGGCAATGACAGACCTGTCTTTTGGTGTAAGAGGAAATTGCGGAATGTGTAAAAGTACCATTGAAAAAGCAGCTAACGGTGTTGAAGGTGTTGCAAGTGCTAATTGGGATGTCGATAAAAAGAAGATTGATGTGTCTTTTGATGATACAAAAACCGATGCTATGGCAATCCATAAAGCAATCGCAGCTTCAGGTTACGATACCGAAAAAGTAGCTGGTGATTTAAATGCTTACGACGGTTTACCAGGATGTTGTAAATACGACCACGAAATGATGATGAATCAATCAGGTGAAAAGAAAGATGATGACCATTCAAATCACGACCATTAAGCCAATAATTAAAGAGTCTTTTTAGTAAGGCTCTTTTTTATTTTATGTAATGAAATAAGAATCGCTAATCATTTCATGAAAAGTGTGTAGATTCATGTAAGGTTTGAAATATATTAGAAAGAAGTTTCTTTGAATATGTTGATATTCAATGTGCCAATTTTGTATCGCTAATCTTATAAACGATATTATGGTTATGTTTTTACTTTCTGTATCGGTAAATAGGATTGTTGTCTTCATTTAAAAGGTCCCGAAGTACTTTATTTGCTCTAATCCTCTGCCATAATGGATAATTGGTATTCTCTAGGAGTCATAGAGACTTCTTTTTTAAAGGCATTGTAAAAAGCGGAAGAGGTATTAAATCCAACGTCATATGCAAGATTTTCAATTTTTTCATCCAAATACTCGGGTTGGGATAATCTATCTCTAACGGCTTTTATTCGAAAACTATTGATGACTTCCGGGAAATTTTTGTTGTATATTTTTTTTGTAGCTCTAGAAACTAGGTAGTTTGGCGCATCAATTGCTTCCGCAAATTGAGATAATGTGATGCCAGGTTGATAATAAATCTTATCGTCTTCCATCGCCTTAATAATTTTTCTTATCATTTTTTCAGGAATGACTTTAGAACTTGGTTTCTTTACAACTGAAGGCGATTGTAATGCATAGAAAAATAAAAAGTAAATAACTATTGAAGAAAGTGCAATGCCTGTTGCATATGCCGAAATTGTTTCTCCAAAAAGTTGATAAATCAATATTACTGATAACGATATTAATGCGTAAAACAAAGCTTTATGCCATTGGGTTAAATTGTTTTCCTTTGGTTTTGAAATGAATTTAACAGCAGATATTACTAGATAGGTAGCAAAACTAATGTTTGCTAATAAATACATATCATATGCAAAATTGCTATTGATGATTATAATAAAAAAACCAACCACGGGGAATAAAACATGTAATAAAAGGATTGGCTTTAAGGCTTTACGATTGTTTTTATTAAGTGAAAAATAAGTAAAAGCCAAAGGCCCCATAAAAGCAAAGCCTAAAAAGCCTAAAGCAGTTCCAATAGGAGAAATTTCTGGTAAGACATAATAAAAAATGGATTTTATAATTCTAAGAGCAATAGCTATGAACAACAATCCTAAGGTCAAATCTTGTAGTTTGGATTCTTTCCTAATAAATAAAAAATAACTTGCCAAAAAGACACAAGAGGTAACTGCAATACTTGAAAAAACTATTAATGCTATTGATGTGTTCATCCCACCTTTTTTACAAATATATTTATTCGATTTCAAATGATTCTGTTAAAATCCTCATAAATATCTCTCCATATTTCACGAATTAGGAGATTAAAGAACTTCTCACAATTTAGTTTAGCCCAAAATTTAAAAAACTAAAAATGAATAAATCGTTTGTATTATTAGCTATTGCATTGTTAGGCACAATAAGCCTATATGCACAATTTCACACTTTGAGTATACCTCAAACCAGTCCTAAGATCCAAGAGAGTCAAATGCTCGGAGTCACAAAAATCACAATTGATTATAGCAGTCCTGCATTAAGGGATAGGGATGTTTGGAACAACTCAGGTATCATTCCACAACAAGGCAACCCTATTCCATGGAGAGCAGGAGCCAATATGGCGACTACTATAGAATTTAGTACTGATGTGAAAATCGAGGGACAATTACTAAAAGCTGGAAAATATGGATTTCATATCATACCTAAAGATAACACATATGATTTATTATTCGCACACAATTATGACCAATGGGGAAGTTATTATTTAGATGTAGAAAAGGATGTTAGTCTTCGAGTCTCTGTACTAGCGGAATCTTGTCCGAAATCAGAACAGCTTGACTATGAGTTTTTAAATCGAACTGAAAACACATTAGTTATCGGATTGGAATGGGGAGAAAAACGAATTCCCTTTAAAGTTGAAGTGGACTTAAACGAAACTGTTATTGATAGTTTTAGAAAGGAGCTTAGAGGCATTAACACATATCATTGGCAGTCATGGAATGATGCCGCATTGTGGTGTTTAGAACATAACACAAATTTAGAAGAAGCCCTGCAATGGGTTAACCGATCAATAGATGGAGGTTATGGAGGTTTTGCAGCAAATAAAAATTTAACCAATACATCTACAAAAGTAAGATTGCTTAAAAAGATGAATAGATTAGATGATATGGATAAAGTCATTTCTGATGCCAAAGAAATACATGCTACTGCATATGAAGCAAATGGTTTTAGTAGATTTTTATTAGAGAATGGTTTTTATGATGAAGCTTTAGATTATTGTAATCAATTTCTTAAGACTAATGCAAAAGTTTGGTTTCTGGAACTAAATAGAGGTATTAGCCATTACTTTATCGGAAATAACAAAATGGCATTAAAAGACGTAAGAAACTCATTAAAAACAGCTCCCGAACAATTTCAATCGCGATTAAGGGAAATTATTGTGGAAATTGAAAATAAAACTTTCAAACTACCAGGAAGTTAAACCACTAATTTATTTGAACTAGGGAGAGTTTAAAAGGAGTAATGAAAGTTTGATGGTTACTTTGATTATTAAGATAAATCTCTCCCGTTTCTAAATATAATTAATAGTGTAATAAATTAAAAAATATGAAAATTAAATACTTATATATTCTCATTGTATTAATTGCTTCAGCAACATTACAATCTCAAACTTTAAAGCGTAAAGGTATGTTAGGTGTTATGATGCAAACACTAACCGATAGTATTGCAATGCAGAATAATTTTAATGTTAAAACAGGAGTTCACATTACTTCTGTTATGCCAAACTCAACATTCGCAAATTTAGGAGTAAAGCAAGATGATGTACTTACAAAATTAAATGGTTCATCTGTTAGTACGAATCAAGATGTTTTGGCAATTGCTAGTGAACTGTATGAAGGTGATATGATTGAAGCTGAATTTTATTCAGGCAGTTCAAAGATAATCAAATCAACTGCTTTGTTGGGCAGACCCATAGAATCATTTGAAAATGGAGATGTTACCTATGGTGAAGTGGTTTATATAGACAATGTATTAAGAAGCATTCTTGTTACACCTAAAAATAAAATCAAGGCTCCTGTTGTGTATTTTTTACAAGGTTATACCTGCGGAACTGTTGAGACAACTACTGATGACAATCCTGCAAAAAAGTTAATATCTGATTGGGTTAATGCCGGTTTTGCGGTTTATCGAGTAGAAAAACCTGGAGTAGGTGACAGCAAAAGCAGCAAGCATTGTATGCAAATAAGTTTTGATGAAGAGCTTCTTGCTTTTACAGAAGGATATAAGGACCTATTGCATAATGATGCCATTGATGCAGATAACATTTTTATGTTTGGACATTCAATGGGAGGCGTAATAGCTCCATTATTAAACGACATAAAACCACCTCGAGGTATAATGACCTACGGAAGTGTAGCTCAAAATTGGTATGACTACATGGTAGATTTGTATACCATTCAGCCCAAATATTTTGGAGTATCCGATTCTGAAATTAAAGAAGACAATAAAGTGAATTTAAAGTTTAATGAAGACTTTTTGATTAATAAGCTTTCAGGTTCAGAAATTCTAGAGAACGAAGTTTATGCCGATTTTTTTAGAGATAATGAAATCAATTTTAGACGAAATCAGTACATCGGTAGACATTTCGATTTTTGGCAAAGCTTAGCGGATATTGATATTCCAAATGCTTGGTCAAAAGTAAAGACTAATGTTTTGGCAATGTACGGCGAATTCGATATCCAAGCGATTAGTGCAAAAGGTGCGCAAAAAATAGCTGAGATTGTAAATAAAAATGGAGGTAAAGGCGACTTTATTTTAGTAAAAAATACAGATCATGGTTTTGTAAACTTTAACTCAATGCAACATAATGTCGAAACTTTAGGAAATGGCACTTACATGTTACATGCACGTGATAATTATAGTAAAGAGCTAGGGAAAGTGACAGTTGATTGGATGATAGAAAAACTTATGCGATGAAAATCATGAGAAAAATTAAAAAGATTTTTAAGTTAACGCTAAAATCTATTGTTTTTGTTTTGTTGATTATGCTTGCCATAATAACAGTATCCATACCATATGGGATATATTCAGAAGATGAAATGAAGGAAGTTGGAATGACTTACAATAAAATTGTTTTAAAAGGAGTAAATATTCTTACTATGAAGACTGATTCAGTACTTAAAAATAGGAATATATACATAGAGAATGATAACATTGTAAATATCACTTCAGATACTGTACTTATTAAGGGATATAAAGCAATAGATGTCAATGGGAAATTCGCTATGCCAGGTCTTATCGATATGCATGCCCATGTATTTGATAGAACTGATTTACCTCAATATTTAGCTCACGGTGTAACAACGGTAAGAAACATGATGGGTTTTCCAATGCATTTGCGCTGGAAGAAACAATTAAAGGAAGGTAAGATTGTTGGAAGTCATTTAATAACAGCGACGCCGACTTTAAATTATGGTGAAAATGCAGGACCATTTCATAAAAAAATCAATAATGCTGAAGAAATAAAATTGGCCGTAGAAGAATATACAGATGCTGGATATGATTTTGTAAAGGTATATGACGATATAGATTCACTACAATTAAAGGCAATAGAAGACATTTCGAAAACAAAGAATACTCAAGTTGCTGGGCATCCTCCTAAAGTATCGTTAGAGCGGCTTTTAAATTCTTCATTGGTTTCCATAGAGCATGCAGAAGAACTTCTTAAATTTTTAGATGAAGAACGCTCTGAAGACAGTATGCGTGCTTTAGCAAAAAAACTAAAAGCATCTAATAAAGCAGTCACTTTAAACCTTGTTGCTTTTAATAGGATTTATAAAATCTCACATGAAGGCGACACATACTATCAAAATCTTAAAAAAGCTCACTTGAACCCAATAACCAAACTTATCGGCTCAAAACAATTAGAGATATATACCCAAGCAGGTCCAAAATATAAAAATCTTACACAAAATAAATATCAGGCTATGGAAACGCTTTCTCGAATCTTAGCAGAAGAGGGTGTTACTGTACTGTTGGGTACAGATTCTGGTCCAAATTTTATAGCAGCTGGAGTTTCGGTATTGGAAGAAATGCAGCTTTTAAAAGCTGCGGGATTATCGGAGCATGATATCTTAAAGTCTGCAACATATAATGCAGCAGAGGTTTTAAATAAGCACGAATGGGGTCGAGTAGAAGCCAATGCGATAGCTGATTTGTTAATTCTAAATGAGAATCCACTAACTCATTTAGAAACAATTTCTAAGCCATACATGCTATTTTTTAATAATAAATATTATTCTGAAGTTCAACTTTCTAAAGTAAAAGCCCTAGGGGAAAACAAACAGAATATGTATGCTACAATGGGATTGTTTTTAGAACATCTAATTAACAAGTAGGCTTCATGATCTAATAAAGCAAATGAAAATCAATCAATTTATCTATTTAATATTTATGCTTCTATCGTGTAATTTTTTAAAAGCACAAGATGTTTTTAGAGAAGCTTATTATGCGCATTTACCATTTTGGGAATCTCCGTATCTACCGTTTAAAGGAGCTTGCCCTATAACTAAAACAGAGGCAAGTAAACGTATTCATTTACAATTTGATTATAATAAAGACAACAGAATTGTAGCTGTACACGTTAAATTGGGTAAGCATTACAAAGAATTTGAGGGATTCTTTGGCAATCTGTATATCAATGCACCATTAACCAAAATAATACATGATAGTAACAAAGAATACCACAGTTTTTATGATCGGTTTGAAAATCAGACTTCTGTACAAGGTAATATATTCACTAAACTATATGAAAAAGATGACCATGGCAGAAACATTAAGCTATCGTTTTTAAACGAAGCAGGAGAAGCCACTGTTGATATGTTTGGAGTACAGCACTACATCTGGTTGCATCAAACCGATGGCAGTATAATTGAGGAGCGTTTGGATAAAGATGGAAATATAGTGCCGTTACGAGGGCAATTTGAGCTAAAACGAACTAAAATGGTTTTTGATGAACAAGGGTATTTTAGAATGCTGCAAAACATTGATGATACTGGTAAAACTGTAAATACTCAAAATGGCGTAGCACAATTTCATTATTATTACGATAAGCAAGGACGATTTGATCGTTGGGAAGTTTATGATGCCAGTGGAAACAAAGTAATAGGTCCATCTAACACATCTGGAGAACAAAACATACATTACCAGTATGACTTAAAAAGCATTGTTTTTTTTGGCACCCAAGGCAATCCAGCTATTCATTGGTCTGGAGCTCAGGTTTGGCATTTTGAAGTGGATCACTTTGGTAATCGTACTGCCTTAGAATTCCAAGATGCCACTGGAAAGCCAATGAATGCCAATAACGATTATGCAAAACGTGTTTGGGAATGGTCTAATGATGGAAGATTTTTAGTATCTGAATCTTATTTTGATGAGAATGGACAGCCAGTAAACCAAAAACAGACAGGAGTTCATAAAATAAGTCATTCTAGAAACAAACAAGGGGTTATAGTGAGCTCTAAAAGGTACGACGCTAAAAATAACCTGATTGAATCAATTAAAAAGCAAAACAAAATTAAATACTATACCAATTTAGTAGGCATTATTTCGCCAAATTTAGAATATTTAGGAAGAGGAGAAGTATCTGCAGAAGAAGCCAAAAATTTAAGGCATTATCAGTTTGTTTATGATAGTGATAGGTTGTTAAAAATTCAATATTTTAACAAAGAACAACCCAATGATAATAGTTATTATGGTTCACATGAGGTTCGGTATGATTATCTTGACAATAAACTTATTAGATCATACTTCAATGCCAACGGCAATAAGGCTAATACCTATAGACACTATTATATAGGAGATAAAATACATCGCGAAGTTTTTGAATTAGACAAAAACAATGACAAAATCACATTGATATTAAAGGACTCTTTAAACAATCAAGTTGAAAGCGGATTGGGTTCTTATGTCTTTAAATTTGAAAAAATTGATGAACGTATTTTTATCCAAACACAGTTTAAAAAAGATGGTAGTCCGAATATACTGACGTCTTATTTTCCTTTTTACAATTCTTTAATTTCTACGAATAAAAATGGATTCCTTCACTCGATAACCAATGTTGATTCACAAGGAAATTTGATCATGAATGAAAAAGCAGGCTACGCCTCAATTGTTTTTGATTTTGATGATTATGGGAATGAATTGGGTTGGTCTTTTAAAGATGCCTCCAACAACTTATCCAATAGAAAAAACTATCTAGATATGGATTATGGTTTTGCCAAGGTTGTTTATAGTTTTAATTGGGAGAATAAAAAACTGGGCTTACACAACGGCTTTGAAGAGACTTATTTTGATATGGAAAACAAGCCTATTGAAAACGATAAAGGGATTCATCTTATTAAATATATCTATGATGAAAATGGGAACTATTTGGGGTTGAAAAGATTTAATTTAGATGGATTTAATCTGGGAAAAGGATAATCATATAGGCATAAGTCTAAGTAATTGTTTGATCAATATTGGAAGCACATGATATTTGAACGCATGTATGCAAAAGGAGATTTAGGAGTTTCTGATTTGTATATAAGCTTTAACGTAAACGGCACATTGAGTTAGCCCAAAATATACGCTCATTAAATAGTAATGTAGTTGATGACAGTTCTTTTGTTACTTCTGATGGTGCGTATTTATTTTTTACTTCTAACAAAGGATCGGATAAACCAAATGAGTTTGATGGCCAATTAGATATTTATACAGTTAAGTTTAATAAAGAAGATTGGAATTAAAATGAAATCAATAAAATATACTCTTGTAAAACTATCAATTTTATTATTGGGAATTATTCAACCTTCTTATGCGCAAGACATCAATTTTGATGCGATTCGTAGAGATTTTCTTAAAAGATATACTGAGCTGGAAATACCCTTTTTGCAAATCGACTATACTCAAAACTTACAAGCTATTAGAGGTGCGGATTCAATAAATATACAAGTGGATTTCTTTCAAGAATTTAGAGAAAAATTAGCTAATATAGAGGCAAAAGCCTTAAGTGAATATCAAAAATTGGATTTCAATATCATGAGGTATGAAATAGACATGAATTTGGAACGACTAGAATTAGAAAGACAATGGGATAGTACTACTTTGTTAGTTGATTCGAATAGTATTGTCACTGTTCCTAATGGAAAAAAATGGTATGCCTATTTATTAAAAAGATGGGTAAATGATCTGGTAACTCCCGATGAAATTTTTCAATTTGGATTAACAGAAATTGAAAAAGTAAAAATAGAGATGAAAGCTATTCAAGTAGAATCTGGACTTTCTGTTAAAGACTTCACAGCTTATCTAAAAGATTCCTCTTTCTATTTTAATAATTTAAAAGATGTCCAAAAGGCATTTGAAGACGCAAAGCAGACTGTAGCTAAAAATTCTCCTCACATTTTTCCTTATATCGATCAGATTCCGGATGTGAGGATTGCAAAAGGGACTAATACTTCTCTTGCTCACGTTCCTGCTTACTACAACGAACGAACATTTTTCTTTAATTACTTTGACAAACCATATAATAAGCGTCAAATAGGGTGGATATATATCCATGAGGGAATTCCAGGTCACCATTATCAAGGTATGGTGAATGATATCATTAAGCGAACAGCTATCCAAGAATTGTTTTGGTATGGTGGTTTTGTGGAAGGTTGGGGTGCTTATGTTGAGTACTTGAGCGATGAACTGGGTGTCTATAAAACGATTTATGATGAATATGGAAAATGGGAATGGGATTTAATTCGTTCTGTTCGCGTTTGTTTGGATATAGGAATTAATTATAAAGGTTGGTCAGATAAAAAAGCATTAGAATTTTGGAATCAACATATTATCGATAAAGAAGAGATTGCAAAAAGAGAGATTGCTAGAATGAAACGATGGCCAGCTCAGGTTATAACTTACAAATACGGTGCAGCAGTTTTTTTAAGCATGTTACAAGAAGCCAAAAAGAAAGTGGATTTTAATTATAAAAAGTTTCATGAGAGAGTTTTAGAGCACGGAGATGTGCCAACAAGTTTATTGAAGCAGTATAAACTTTAGTGATTAAAAAAAACAGTTTAAAAAAATTCAAATTATTATCAGACATGAAAAAAACACTCTTACTTCTTTTAATTATTTTAGGCAATACAACCTTAGCTTCAAATTCACTTAATACCACCAGAGTTATTTATTATTCTACTGTCGAATTCGTTGAAACACCACTATCAGAAATAAGAGGTAGTGTTCCATTACTTAAGGATGTAGCCATGAAACGAAACCACTACAGGTTTGAGTATGATGAATTGAACAGATTAAAGACTATCTCATTTTTCAATGGTAAAGAGCCAAGGCATCCTAACCACACAGCAAACCTATTTACCTTAGCTCATAGAATGGAGTTTAACTATGAAAATAAAAGCGAGCATATTACTTTTTTTGATGTTAAAGATAATCCGGTTGAGGTATTAGATAATGTGTTTCGCTTTGCTTATAAATTAAACGAATTAGGCTACCGAAGCCAACTCATCTTCTTTAATGAGAACAACGATCAAGTTGAAAATGGGTGGAACATATTTGAGTATAATTGGACGTATCATTCTGATGGGTCTATAATAGAAACCAGAATTAATGAAAACGGAGATGAGGTCGCCATACGACCAGGTTTTGAGTTTTACCGGTTGCAGTTGTTTTTTAATATAAAAGGGCATATCGCACTAATGCAACAAATTGATGCTGATGGGAAAATGATAGAAAATGAGTCAGGTGCTGCACAAGACAACATTACAACCAATGCCTATGGTAATTTTATAAAATGGGAAGTTTTAGATAAAAACCATCAATTAGAAAAAGGCAATGGTCCAGATGTTGCCATAGGTATCCAGACGTTCAACGAATTTGGTTATGAAACAGGTTTGGAGCATAGAGACGAACATAATAATTTGGTGTATAGTGCTTACGGAATATGTATTAGTAAAACCCAGTTTGATGCTTTTGGGAACATTAAAGAGAGGAGATTTTATGGCACAGACACTAAACCTTCAAATCATAAATTTGCAGGTTATCATAGCCTTAAGATACAATGGGATGACACAGGAAATAGAAGAACTGGTTTAACCTATTATGGATTGGATGGACAACCCGCTTTGCATAAGTCCAGAGGTTATCACAAGGTGATATATGAATACACAACGGAAGGTTTGTTAAAGAGAATACTGTATTTAGATACCAATTTGAAACCTGTAAATAGAATTGATAATGGTGTTGCTGAAATAGTTTATAACTATGACAGGAAAGGCAATCTAGAGTCAACCGAAAGGTTCAACATTAATCATCAAAAAATAGATTGAAAATGCTTGATATAAGAATAATTCTCCTTCAATACTTTGTAATTTTAGCCTTTAATAGTTTTTCACAAATCAATCAAAAATTACTTGATCAAGAACTAGATGACTTGTTGTATCAATACCACAGTAATGAACAATTAAATGGATCAGTTCTGGTGGCAAAACAAGGAAAAGTGCTATATCAAAAATCATTTGGTAAAGCAGATATAAGTAAAGCAATTGATAACACTCTAGAAACTAAGTTTTCAATTGGATCTTTAACAAAGTCTTTTACGGCAATTGCCGTGATACAGTTACATGAAAGAGGACTTTTAAATTTGCATGAGCCTATTAAAACCTATATACCAGAGTTAAACGCTACCATTGGAAAACTAACACTTCATCAACTCATGAAAAATGCTTCAGGGTTACCTGTACACCTCAACAGAATAACGGATCTTGAATATAGAGATATTACCTCCGAAGAACTCATCGAGTTATATAATAACAAGGCTACATTGTCTTTTGAGCCAGGAACAAAATACAGTTATTCTAATCTCAATTATCAATTGGCTTCAATAGTTGTAGAAAAGGTGTCGGGATTGTCCTATAAAACTTATTTAGAGCAGTATGTTTTTGGCCCAATTGATATGAAAAACAGTGGTGTGGAAAGAACGCATGATTACCCAAAAGATAAGGCACAGGGGCATGATATTGTTGATGATAAATTTGTGAAGTCTCAACGAAATTACATGGCATATGCCAAAGGAGGAGGTGATATTTATACCACAGCAGTAGATCTTTTAAAATGGGATCAAGCATTATATACAGAGAAGTTAGTGTCGAATAATTCAAAAAAGTTATTGTTTGATGGAACTCTTGACGAATTTGGTGGTTATGGTTACGGATTCAAAATCAAATACTATGATAGACATTCCGTTTCTAAAGGTAAAATTGTAAGACATGGAGGATCGATGTACGGGTATATATGTAACATAAACAGATATTTGGACGATCAGGTGACTATTATTATTCTAGGAAACATTAGACCATTTCCTATTATGGAAATCAATAAAGCGATAGAAGTTAAGCTTTATGATTTTGGTTATATCTGAATTAGTCATTGTCTATATTTTTCAGTAGGTTGGACAAGGGTTCTTTTTTTATTGTGAATGCGATAGACCGACCATTAGAATCCTCAACCTCGATATA
The DNA here is from genome assembly GCA_018222915.1 of Algicola sp. Lineage (GTDB taxonomy): Bacteria > Bacteroidota > Bacteroidia > Flavobacteriales > Flavobacteriaceae > Psychroserpens. Next base: position 12,748 of record JAAEZI010000011.1, read on the forward strand.
AACCCTTTCCTTTTTTTTAAGAAACACATAATCACAAAAATCTTCGTTTCCATTGAAATTTATCTCATCAAACTTTGTGACCTTATAATTTGGCAAAACACCTAGTTTTTGGGCTTGGGAGTTTTCTATAACAGATTGGATATATACATTTTTAGATTTAGAATAACCTAATTTAAATCCATAATATTCTTCGTTAAAGTGTGTAAACTCATCTTGAGTAAAATAAAGTGTTTTCGTTTTCCAATCGATTGTTATTAAATACTTCGAGAGTATTCTGTTTCCTATAGACGTAGTTTTTCCTGTACGCAATACAATAACGTTTAGTTCATGATTGCCAATAGATAAATCATCAATTATAGCATATTCTCTTAAAAAGAGAATAGGTTCACCGATAATTCCAGCTTGCTGAATGCCTTCTTCAGTAATTGTTTTCTCAATTATACCATTGGCTTTTAGTTTTGACCAAATGTCTGCATCAATGGAAAATCCAGCATTCGATCCATAGTCAATTAATACATTGTTTAATCTGATGTCGCCTATTTTAAGGTCAATAAATATATTGTGCTGTACATCAGATTTGAACGGTATTGAAAAATCGTAATCGATCACAGGTTTATTTTTATCACTAAAAATTATGGATTTCTCTTGCTGATTGATTGTTGTATTCATTTGTCTGATTAAATTTGAACCAATAATACCATCAATACCTAAGCATTTTAGAACGGGATTCGAGCTAAAATTTCCAACAAAAGCAGTTTGGTTGTTGAACGAAAGTTTACCAATTTGAATTTCATCCAATTGCACCCAATCTACTTTCTTTCTGTTATTATCACTGTCGACTATGTAGTCACTGCTTAATATTTTAAAATCTAAATCATTTTGTATAGTTTCTGAAATACTTAAGGGCGCACCAGAATCAAATAAAAATTTATAAGTTTTACCTTTAATTTTAACTTCAGTTATAACTAAATTGTTTATTAATTCAATGTCAGTTGTTTCTTCAAAATCTGTTTTTGATACAGTTCCCTTATCTATGTAATCAGACCAAGTGGACGAACAATTTGATAATGTGAAAAGGACAATAAAAAAAATGAGGATATTGATTTTCATAGCCAACAAGGATATAGTTTTTTACCAATGAAATATTAGCTTCTTCAAAGTAATACAAAACTAGCAATAACAATGAGATGAGTGCAATAATGTAGTTGGTAACTAGTGTTAATGAATGTTAAAACAACTTCTGATTAATGCAATTGTTGAAATCAGAAGATAAATATTAAGCAATTCCCCTAGTTTTATAATTTATCCCAGGTCTAAAACATTATAGATAACAATACTTCATTTAAGAGTATTAAAGTTGAAAAGCATAGTTAAAGACCCTAATTTAAATGAAGGTATAGTAAGGCTACATAATATGAAAAAAAGTATATTTACACTTCTCGTTTTTAATATTTTCTTAGTTGCGAATACACAAATTCCTGTTGTTACCGATGAAGGTTATATTTTAATGGATGAGGATGGCGACACTTATAATGAAGAACCTTATGAATTTATAGGAGTTGAGAAAAGTGACATGCATCTAGTCTATAGCAACGGAAGATTTGGATACATGTCAGATATTGGAAAAATGGTGATAAATCCTCAATACGATATTGCATATCCATTTAAAGGGCATTTTGCACTAGTTGGAATAGACAAAAGATACTATCACATTACTAAGACCAACCTTGTTTTAGATACCTTAGTTCAACCTCTTGCGCCAAAAGTCATTAATGAATATTTCCTTTTAATCAATAATGAGGATACGTCTTGCATTACTTTAAACAACGGGGAAGTTATTTATAATACTAAAGATTATTTGTTTTTAACCCAAAAGAGCGGCTTAGTTCATTGGAATGCAAAGCAAAAAAAGGTTAAACTACTTCGTCCCAGTTATCATAAAAGGGCTTTAATGCCAATCCGGGAATTGAGTGATATTGATTCACTAACGGTATCACAAGAAGGTCATTTGATTACTTTTCATAAAAAAGATAAGGTTCCTGTTTTTACTATTTTAGATAATGCTGGAACAGATTTAATAGTAAGAGAACAGTCAACTGAAATAGATTATAAGTCCATAAAAGTATTTGGAAATATGATATACATTCCAAATAAGTCAGACCAACCCGTTTCGCGATACTCTGATTATGGATACGGCAGCAAATACTATTGGGATACCGATAAAATGTTTTATGCTCATTCAAATCAAAAAGTTCCGTATTCTTTAAACATTGGATACAACTATATGAACGAATTAGTCGCCAAAATTAAAGGCGCTGAAAAATATGTGCCATTTTCTGGACATAAAATAGAGGGAAATAGATTATTTGACAAAACCGGAACTAAGGGTAGGCGTTACCTGCCTGTAAAAATAGAAGATAATTGGTTCTTATGGTCTAGAAGAAAAGACACACTTGTTGCTGTTGATTTCAGATATGTTCATCCAATTGGCATACAGGAATCAACATATTTTGGAAGTAATGATGGAAAAAAATGGGCACTTGTTAATTTTGAGACTGGCGTAATAACCGAAGAAAATTATTCATTACCAAAAAACAATCCTCTATTCAAAAATGAATGGGTCTCGCTTAACAAAGACAGTCCAAATCCATTCATATGGGAGAAGAAAATGGTTCGTGTAAAAGAAGAAGGGGGTGCTTATCATATTTTGAATTTAAATGGTAAGAATTTACTAACAGAAAATAGCGAGGGGTTTAAACGAATTGAAAATTTTATTAAGGATACATTCAATTTTCAAGGAAAACAATTGCCCATAACAAAAAACCTTCAAAATCGATTAGTTAGAAATAGGGTTTCATTAACTATGATTCAAAATGATGACAGTATTACTTTGATTCTTGCTAATCGTACTCAACAACATCAAGAATTGGCTCAAGGTGGATACTATGAAATAGTATTGCAAGCTAAAGATAGAAATGGGGCTTGGAAACAGATAAGCAAATTTGAACCTCCTTTTGGTGTAGACTATAATTCCGAAACAACTCTGCTAAAAGGTCATTATGTAGAGAAATCACTTCCTAAATTTAAAGGTAACTTTAAAACTCAGTTAAGAGCTGTTCTGGTTTCCTCACATCATAGCTTTAAGGATGATATTGTATCCAATGCCATAGAGGTTTCAATTAATCATGCAAAATTTTGGGTAGATAAATATTATCATCTTTATGGTATCGAGTAATTAAATAACGACTATAAATTAATCCATTTTGTTTTATTTGATTTTAATTGTACCAATTTTGTACCTAACGCTAAGTATAGTAACAATAAAGCGAAAAAGTATTTCGTGTATCGGAAAGTAGTTCATTCTCCAGTTCTAATCTGTCATGTTCCATGAATGTTATCTCATTGCTGGATTGTATGGAAGGCTATCTATTTCTATGGAGACACCAATTTCCTTCACTTACAGTTAGGTAAAAGAGACCTATCTTAACACGCTTCTTTGTAATCTGTAATATTAGTCTTATTTTGTGTTGATAAACCCTACCGATGCCTTTTAAGACACGCTTTCATATGCCGAAAAAATCGAATTCAGTAATTCTAATACTGTTGCTGTTGTCCTTTATGAATTTAAAGGCGCAAGAGATATCACCCATTCAAGTATTTACTGCTGAAATGTATCATGCTGAAAATCAAAATTGGGCGATTTCTCAGGCTGATGATAAACATATTTATGTTGCAAACAACAAAGGCTTGTTAGAGTTTAATGGTGCCAATTGGAAGCTTTATGAGACGCCTAATCAAACCATTCTCAGATCCGTGAAAGCAGATGGCCAAAGAATTTACACGGGCTGCTATATGGAGTTTGGATTTTGGGAGGATAATGGCCTGCATGAATTGGTTTACACGTCGCTATCAAAAGATTTGAAGGAGCAGATGCTGGAGGATGAGCAAATTTGGAATATCATAAGTATGGATGGATTTGTATTGTTTCAGTCTTTAAATAGAATCTACAGTTATGATACCTCAGAGAAATCCTTCTTTATAATTGATTCTAATACCACCTTGACCAAAATGGTTCAAGTAAAAAATGCCATTTATTTTCAGAAAATTGGTGAGGGCTTGTTTAAAATTGAAAATGGCGAAGATAAATTGGTCACGAACGATAAGAATATCCAATACAATACGATGGTCGATGTCTTTGATGTTGATGACCAATTAATTGTGCTTACGAATCAAAAGGGATTTTTTCAAGTCGAAAATGGAAAAATGAGCCAATGGGATTTCCCTGCGAATGAAGCCATTTCTAAATTCACTATTTATAGTAGTTTGAGATTAAAGGATGGTAGTTTTGCATTAGGAACGATTTCTAATGGTATCGTCCATTTAACAGAAGACGGACAAATCGATTATATTTTAGATCAGGATAAAGGCTTGAGTAATAATACCATTCTTTCTGTTTTTGAAGATGAAGATCAAAATATATGGTTGGGACTAGACAAAGGTATTAATTGTGTTAATCGCTCGTCACCTTTTAAAATTTATGATGACAAAAAAGGGCATCTTGGAGCGGTGTATGCCTCTATTGTGCATAATGGAAATTTATATTTAGGAACGAATCAAGGATTATTTGTTCGGTCTGAAGATACTAATGAACCTTTTAAATTCATCGAAGGCACGAAAGGCCAAGTCTGGTGTTTACGTGCGTATGACAATACTTTGTTTTGTGGTCATAATTTAGGCACCTTTATTATTGATAGTTCTGGCGCAAGAATCATTTCTGATGTGCAAGGGACTTGGGATATCAAACCAATCCCGAACAAACCAGATCTTTTACTACAAGGAAATTATAATGGCTTGCACATTTTAGAAAAAACGGACACCGATTGGAAAATCCGCAATAAAATTAACGGTTATAATATGTCCTCTAAATATTTCGAACTTGTTAATGCGCAGCAAATTCTTGTGAGTCATGAGTATAAAGGGGTTTTTAAGTTAGAGGTAGATGATAATTTTGAACGTAAGTTAAAATTATCAAGAGAGACATCGGTGGCGAAAGGCGCTCACTCAAGTTTAGTCACCTATGATTCCGACGTATTATATGCCTATGATGCGGGCGTTTTTAAATATGACAAACAACGTAAAATTTTTGTTAAAGACAGTGTGTTGAGTGCTATGTATAAGCCACAAACATATGTGTCTGGAAAAATGGTGGTCACAGGAAACAAGCTTTGGAGTTTTTCGAAACGCAATATCAATTATGTATCACCCGGATTACTCACAAATATGCCACAAATAAATAGAGTGCCGCTATCAAGTGGCTTAAGGCAAACTATTACCGGATATGAAAATATCATATTAGTGGATAAACAAAACTATCTCCTAGGGACGTCTTTAGGATATATAATGATAGACTTAGAAAAAATGCGAGAAACCACTTACGAAATAGGAATCAATGCTATTTATAATTATGCACTTAATTCGGAGAAACAGTTGTTAGAACCTTCAATGAGTACGACTTTCCATAATAGAAAAAACAACTTTGAGTTCGCTTATAGCATTCCTGAATTTGACAAATATTTAGAGGCAGAATATCAATATAAATTAGAAGGGAATTACAGTAAATGGAGTGAGTGGTCCAAAAATTCTAGTGAGCTTTTTAAAAACCTTCCTTTTGGTGATTATAAGTTGCATGTGCGCGGTAGAGTTGGTAATCAAGTCACAAAGAATGTTGCAACGTATAGTTTTGAGATTGACAAGCCATGGTATTTAAACAATTGGATGATTGCCGTGTACATGCTGTCTGTTATTCTATTTTCCATAATGATGCATACTATTTATAAGCGAAAATATAAGAAACAAGAGGAAAAATTATTGATTGAGGCCGAACGAGAATTAGAGTTGAAGCAGTTAGAAAATGAACAAGAACTCATGACGGTTAGAAATGAACAGTTAAAACAAGATATCGAGAATAAAAATCGGGAGTTAGCAATTTCTACTATGAGTTTGATAAAGAAAAATGAATTTCTTAATAATATTAAGGATGAACTCAAGAAGAATATTGATCACTCTAAAGGGTTGAATTCAGTGATCAAGATTATTGATAAAAATTTGAATAATACCGATGATTGGAAATTTTTTGAAGAAGCGTTTAATAATGCCGACAAAGATTTTCTAAAGAAAGTAAAAACGAAACACCCTTCCTTGACACCAAACGACTTAAAATTGTGCGCTTATTTAAGACTTAATTTATCTTCAAAGGAAATAGCTCCTTTATTAAATATTTCACCTAAAAGTGTCGAAGTGAAGCGATACCGATTACGTAAAAAGATGGATTTACCACATGAGGCTAGCTTAACAAATTACATTTTGGAAATATAGCAACTATACAAAGGTTAATATCACCTCTACATTACCACTACATTTGTAGATTTAAGGCTTCTACAACGTTGTAAATTTGACAAAGCAGAACTGTTAAATCGCTGTTAAATGCTTTGTTAAATGAGGATTTGTTAAAAATCTACCTATTTTTTTATCATGTATGTTTTTTGTATTGGTGAATTTTGATGAATTCTTAATTACATGTCATAAGTTTACATTATAACAATCAAACAATATGACAACAAAAATTTTTACCTTGTTCTTTATGATTTTTACTTCGGTGGCTTTAGCCCAAGAAGTAGATGTCACAGGAACAGTTACAGATCAGGCATCTGGACTGCCATTACCAGGTGTAAACGTATTAGTAAAAAATACAACGAAAGGTGTTTCGACCGATTTTGACGGTATTTTTGAATTAAAAAATGTTGAGGTCAACTCAATTCTTGTCTTTACCTACTTAGGTTATAAAACTCAAGAGGTAATTGTCAAAAATGGAGATGCTTTGACGATTCAACTCACTGAAGATACCGAAGCTTTAGACGAAGTCGTCGTTATTGGATACGGTACTCAGAAAAAGCGAGATGTTACGGGAGCAGTGTCCTTGGTAAGTTCTCAAACCTTAGATGAAATTAAGCCGGTAAAAGTAGAGCAAGCATTACAAGGAACTGTTTCCGGAGTTAATGTGACTACGCAATCTGGAGCTCCTGGTGCTGGTTTAGATATTAGGATTCGAGGTATCTCCACAAATGGCGCAAATGGTCCGTTGGTAATTATTGATGGATATCAAGGAGATTTAAGTGTCTTGAATCCAAATGATATTGAGACTATTACGGTATTAAAAGATGCACAAGCAGCTATTTATGGAACAGTTGGAGCCAATGGTGTTGTTCTGATAACAACAAAAACTGGTAAGAAAAACTCAAGAACCAAGGTGTCATATAATGCCTATACTGGTTTTCAAGAATCTTCAAGAAAATTACCTTTGCTAAACGCCACCGAATATGCGCTACTTTTAAATGAAAGTTATGCCGCAGGAGGACAGCCAATACCTTTCCCGAATGTTTCAGGATTAGGAGTTGGTACCGATTGGCAAGACGAAGTATTTAATGAAAGCGTGCCATTGATTAGTCATGATTTTAACGTCTCAGGTGGTTCAGAAAAAATTGTGTATAGTTTGAGTGGATCTCACTTGTACCAAGAAGGAATTATCGCTCCTAAAAAATCAGATTTTAGAAGGAATACAGCACGACTGTCTATTGGAGCGGACATTTCAGATAAAATTCGCGTAAAAGCCAATGCAATATATACCTATATTGATCGTGATGCTATTAATGATTTCGGACTGGGATCGGTGCTTTTCAATGGTTTAAATTTACCAGCAACAATTCCTGCTTATAATGAAGCTGGACAACCAACATTGATTCCAAATTCACCAGGCTTAGGTATTGAAATTATTAATCCGATAGCACAAATTCAAAATACTTATAACGATTACGACTTAAGAAAATTAAATGGTACAGTCGCATTAGAGTTGGATTTACTTAAGAATGTTATGTTAACGACCCGAATAGGTTTTAATACTTCTAATAGCGAAGGAAAAACCTTTGCCAAGCAAGTGGATTATGGCGGAAAAGTTTTTGACGTACCAAGAAGTAGTGTGTCTCAAAACTCTATTAATGATAATGATTATACATTAGATGTTTTTGCAACATATGACAACTTATTTAACGAGCTGCATAATGTTAAAATAACGGCAGGTACTACAGTTTATAAGCAATTTGGAAATGGACTATTCGCAACGGGATACGATGTTCCCAATAACTCTTGGGATTTTGCTGATATCGCATTAGCATTAGGTACAAGTGAAGGACGCGATGTCGGTTCTTACGCTTATGACGAAAGACGATTATCATTTTTTGCAAGAGCCGAATATGACTTTGATGGTAAGTACTTATTGTCTGCCATGATAAGACGTGATTTGTCAACAAGATTTGGTCCCGAGAATAGAGTGGCATATTTTCCTTCTGTGACAGCAGGATGGATTATTTCCGACGATTTCAACTTAGAGGACTCTATACTTAATTTCGTGAAACTACGTGCTAGTTATGGTGTTTTAGGAAATGATCAAATTGGAAACAACGGTTATGTTAGTTTGTTAGATGGAGAAGCAACCTATGTGTTTGATGATGCTTTAGTGCAAGGCCAAGCCATTGGTGTATTACCTAATTCAGATTTGCAATGGGAGGAAGCTAAGAAGTTTGATGTTGGTTTAGATATGAGAATCTTTGGAAATAAATTAGACATTACCGCAGATTATTTTATTAACACTAGAGACAATCTTTTAATAACCAATATACCTGTCTCAGGTATTACAGGAGTCAGTGCTCCAGGAAGTGGTTCACCAACTGTTAATGCTGGTAAGGTTGAAAACAGAGGTTTTGAATTAGCCATAGGTTATAAGGATAATTTGTCAGACGACTTTAGCTTCGGTATTAATTACAATTTGACAACATTGAAAAATGAAGTTCTAGAAGTGAATAACAGTACAGGCTTTCTTGAAGGTGGAAGTTTTGGTGTCGGTCAGCTAGCACCATCTCGTATGGAAGTAGGTCAGCCAATCGGTTATTTTTATGGATTACAAACAGATGGGATATTTCAAAATCAAGCAGAAGTGGATGCACATCCAGCGCAAAATGATTTAGGGGCATCTGCTGCACCAGGAGACATTCGATTTGTGGATGTTAACGGTGACGGGAATATTGATGCTAATGACCGTACGAATATTGGTGATCCAATTCCAGATGTGACGATGGGACTTAATTTAAATTTTAAATACAAAGGGTTTGATTTTGTTGCCTACACATTTGCATCTCTAGGAAATGATATGGTCAGAAATTATGAGCGTACGCTTACAGATGTAAACAGATTGAACTATGTCTTAGGACGCTGGACAGGAGAGGGTACTAGTAATACAGTTCCAAGAGTCACAACAGCAGCCACAACAAATAATGTGTTTTCTGATTATTTTGTGGAAGATGCTTCTTATGTAAGAATTCAAAATGTACAATTAGGATATACATTGCCTTTAACGCTCACTGAAAAATTTGAACTTTCAAAAGTGCGAATTTATGCAGGTGTCAACAACTTATACACATTTACAAAATATAGAGGATACGACCCAGGAGCTTCAAGTGGTGCTCCAATTGGTGGAGGAATTGATTTCGGTTTCTATCCAGTGCCAAGAACCTATTTAGTAGGCGTAAATCTTAACTTTTAATCAATGATGAAGATGAAAAATAATTTTATAAAAATAGTAACGGTTTTTACGGTAGTTTTCGGTTTGTCTGGTTGTACAGACGATTTTATAGACCGACCTATTCCGTATTCGATAGATTCTGAAAATTACTTCAATTCTGAAGACGATTATTACAATGCCTTGATCGGTGCTTACGATTTATTACAAGCTACGTATGCTAATGCCATTTTAGGAGAAATTGCATCTAACAATACATTGTGTGGTGGTGAAAGTGCTACCGATGTGATTGGTTGGCAACAAATTGACGATATGATTCATACATCTGTGAACAGTAACCTCAAGGATATCTGGAATTGGATGTTTGCTGGTGTTAATAGAGCGAATTATATTTTGGAGTTTCAAGATAAAACGGATTTTGAAGGTAAAGAAATTATTATTGCCGAAGCACGTTTTTTAAGAGCTTATTATTATTTCGAATTAGTAAAATGGTTTGGTCCAGTACCATTAAAGGAAACAAGGTTTTCATTAGGTGATGAAACGACAATACCAAGAAGTCCTGTTGAAGACGTGTATGCTTTGATAGAAGCTGATTTGATATTCGCAGCGAATACACTAGATTATACAGCTCCTCAAACGGGTAGAGCTACTAAAGGGTCTGCGGAAGCGCTTTTAGGTAAAGCCTACCTTTATCAAGATAAATTTTCTGATGCAGCCATTGTATTGGAAAACCTAATAATGAATGGTCCATACGATTTGGTTCAAAACTATGATACCATCTTTGAAGATCAAGGCGAAAATAATATTGAGTCCGTTTTTGAAGTTCAATATACGGATGTGGAAGGTGCTGGCTTTGGATGTTTGCAATGTAGTGAAGGGAATGTGGCTGTGGGATTCAGCGGTATTAGAAATTACTCTGGCCCTACATTTACCTCAGGATTTAGTTTTAATGTCCCAACACAAGAAACTTACGAGGCCTTCGAAGCTAACGATGTGAGACAAGATGTTGCCATTTTGGATATTGAGGCATGGGCAGCTGCAACGGGTGCATCTTACGGTACTGGTTATGAGCATACAGGATATTTCAATAGAAAGTACTTACCTAGATTACGGAGTTCAGAAGCTGCAGGTGATTTGAACTTAACAAATCCTAATAACTATCGAGCAATTCGCTTTGCCGATGTTTTATTAATGGCAGCTGAAGCTTTCAATCGTGGCGGTATTGATGATGACAAAGCAAGATTGTATTTAAATAGAGTAAGAACGAGAGCAACTTTACCAGATGTAACATCTTCAGGAAATGCTTTGACAGATGCTATCTATCAAGAGCGACGTGTAGAATTGGTAGGGGAAGGACATCACTTCTTTGATTTGGTAAGAACCGGTAGAGGTAATCAAATTGATGGCTTCACGTCAAACAAAAATGAATTGTTTCCTGTGCCTTTTGAAGAAATTCAATTCTCAAATGGCAATTGGCAACAAAACCCAGGATATTAAAAAATAAAAATTGATAAATATGAAAATTATTAAGTATGTTTTTGGACTTTGTCTCGTTGCATTGGTAGCCTATACCTGTGCTGAAGATGACGACAACACAGATTATGTTAATGGCATTGCCGCTCCTACGAATGTTTCAGCTAATGTGGTTGTAACTCAGGACAACACAGGTTTAGTGACCATCACACCATTAGGGGAAGGTGTCACTAGTTTTAATGTGTCGTTTGGTGATGGCTCAGATGCTTCCGAAGCTATTCAACCCGGAAGTAGTGTCAATCATACCTACGAAGAAGGTACCTACGAAGCAACGATTACCGCTAACGGTTTAAATGGATTGTCAACCACTGTGGTTCAACCAATCGTTGTGTCTTTCCAGGCACCTCAAAATTTAATGGTAAGCATTGAAAATGATACCGCTGTTTCAAGACAAGTGAATGTTATGGCTTCAGCAGATTTTGCGCTGTCCTATGAGGTTGATTTTGGTGAAGCAGGATCAACACCGATTATGGCGAATATAGATGAGCTAGTTTCGTATACCTATGAAACGGCTGGGACTTATACTATAACCGTGACCGCTTTTAGTGCAGCTGTTGAGACAGCAACATACACCGAAGAGTTTTTGGTAACAGAAATATTACAACCTTTAGCAGCGGCGCCAATGCCTCCTAACAGAGCTGATTCTGACGTGATCTCTATGTTTAGTAATGCTTATGCATTAGATGTAAATGTGAGTTCTTGGAGATCAGATTGGAGTACTAGTGTACTTACAGATCTTCAAATTGAAGGGAATGATACCAAATTTTATGCAGATGCCGATTTCGTTGGTGTTGAATTTTATGGTGACGACGCAGTGGATGCAAGTCAGATGGACGCATTTCACCTAGATTTTTGGAGTGTTAATGCAACGACGTTTAGAATTAAACTGGTAGACTTAGGAGGTACAGCAACGGAAGCTGAAATCGTATTCGAAGGGCTTCCTCAGAACGAATGGGTGTCTATCGATATTCCAATGAGCGATTTTACAGATGCTGGGATGACGTCTATTAATTCGATTCAGCAATTAATTTTCTCAGGAATTCCTGTAGGAACCTTTGATTTCTTTATTGATAATGTCTATTTCTATAAAGCGCCTAGTAATGTTCCTGACGGATTAGAAGGAACTTGGAGAATGGCTGAAGAAGCAGGATCTTTAGGAGTTGGTCCAGCACTAGGAGATACAAGCTGGTATGCCTGTGACGCTGCATGTGTCGTAGATAGAGCTTGTTATTTTGACGATACGTATGTCTTTGGATCTGATGGCTCTTATACAGTTAATCTTGGAGCTGAAACTTGGATTGAAGGATGGCAAGGAGGAGGTGATGCCTGTGGTACACCTGTTGCTCCTTATGATGGTACAGGTTCCTATACCTATGCCTATGATGATGTTGCTGGCACTGTGACAGTTAATGGTACAGGTGCTTATATTGGTTTGCCAAAGGCTAACAATCAAGGGGAATTACCTAATGTAGCAGTACCAACCTCCATTACTTATAATGTGACACTTACGGGACCTAACTCCATGGATGTGTATATCGAATCTGGAGCAGGTGTATTCTGGCAATATAAATTAGTTAGAGATGCTGTAGACTCTAGTCCATTAGAAGGAACATGGGTGATGTCTTCTGAAGCTGGCTCACTAGGAGTTGGTCCAGCACTAGGAGATACAAGCTGGTATGCTTGTGATGCTGCATGTGTGGTAGATAGAGCTTGTTATTTTGACGATACATATGTCTTTGGATCTGATGGGTCTTTTACAGTTAATCTTGGAGCTGAAACTTGGATTGAAGGATGGCAAGGAGGAGGTGATGCCTGTGGTACACCTGTAGCTCCTTACGATGGTACGGGTTCCTATACCTATGCGTATGATGATGTTGCAGGAACAGTGACAGTCAATGGTACAGGTGCTTATATAGGTTTACCAAAAGCTAACAATCAAGGGGAGTTACCGAATGTAGCGGTACCAACCTCAATTACTTATAATGTGACACTTACAGGACCTAACTCCATGGATGTTTATATCGAATCTGGAGCTGGTGTATTCTGGCAATATAAATTGGTTAAACAATAGAGAAAAAAAATCATATGAAAAATTTAATAAAAATAGCTTGTCTCATTCTTACAATGACTTTGGTTTCCAATTGTCAAGATGATGACGCAAGTATCGGAGATATTGTCGCACCTTCCAATTTGCAGATTACAGCAGAAGTCTTAGGTGTAGATGCGGATAATCCTTTTGGGGACGGAAGCGGATTAGTGAAATTAACGGCTACGGCAGATAATGCTTTAAGTTATAATTTTCAGTTTGGAGATGGACTTCAAGGTGTTGTTCCTTCAGGAATGAATACGCACAGATATAGTCTTGTGGGTGTGAATACGTATACAGTAGTGGTAAGCGCAGTCGGTTCTGGAGGAACTTCTACTACAGGTACTATTGAAGTGGAAGTCTTTAGTTCGTTTGATGATCTCGAAGCTAAAGAATTATTGAGTGGCGGTGTAGGATCTTCTAAAACGTGGTATTTGGATGCTTCAACTCCAGGACATTTAGGCGTTGGTGGTACTCCTGAGATTGCTGCGGATGCCTTTTGGTTTCCGTCATTCTATGCAGCACAACCATTTGAAAAATGTGGGATTCCTATTTCAGATTGTTTGTGTAATGATGAATTGACTTTTAGCTTGGATGCAAATGAACAATTGACGTTTGAGTTGAATAACAACGGACAAACATTTTTTAATGCAGCACATCAAGGAGTGATCGGAGAAAATGCTGGTGAAGATGCTTGTTTTGATTTTGATACTTCAGGAACTAGTATTGTGTCCTTGGCACCATCATCTTTTGATTGGTCTACAGTTCCAGATCCAGATTTTAACGCAAGAGGTACCACGATGAATTTTTCTGACGGAAAGTTTATGGGTTACTATGTCGGATCTTCTTCGTATGATATTATCGAAGTCACGAATAGTACACTTTATGTGCGTACGATAGATGCTTTAAACCCAGTTTTGTACTGGTATCATAGATTTACCACAACTTTACCTTCCGAAGAATTTAATAGCATTTACAACAATCTTGTATGGGCAGATGAGTTTGATACCAATGGTGCTCCCGATGCAGCGAACTGGACCTATGATTTAGGTGCTGGTGGTTGGGGTAACCAAGAGGTGCAAACCTATACAAATGATGCTGAAAATGTGATAGTGGAAGACGGAATGCTTAAAATTACGGCTAAAGCTAATGGTAGTGGATATACGTCGGCTAGATTAAAAAGTGAAGATTTATTTGAGTTTACCTATGGAAGAGTGGAAGTTAGAGCGAAACTTCCATCTTCTACAGGTACATGGCCAGCCATTTGGATGCTTGGAGCAGATTATCAAACCAATACTTGGCCTGCTTGTGGTGAAATAGATATTATGGAACAAACGGGACAAGACAAAAACACAGTTCTTGCTACAGTTCATCATCCAGCGGTATCTCCTGGTGCCGGAGATTCTTCTAGTACAGTTTTGACAACTTCAACTACAGAATTTCATAATTACACGGTAGAATGGACACCAGATGCTATCACATTTTTAGTTGATGATAATGTTTATCATACTGTAGTGAATACGCCAGACTTACCTTTTGAAAGTGATTTCTTTATGATCTTGAATATCGCCATGGGAGGAACGTTGGGAGGAACCATTGATCCAGGGTTTACCGAAGACACTATGGAAATTGATTATGTAAGAGTTTATCAATAAATATCAAATGAGATTCAACAAACATTCATATTTTAAGATTTGTGGTTTTGTAGCACTAATGTCAATCACGTTATTGGCTTGTAACAAAAGCACATCGAATGATTTGGCCATGAAAACTGATTCTGAGACCTATTCTAACATTGAGAATATCGAGAGTAAGGTCTCAGAACTACTTTCTAAAATGACTTTGGAAGAAAAAATTGGTCAGATGAATCAATACAACGGGTTTTGGGATTTAACTGGACCCGAACCTGAAGAAGGTGCTGCTGCTAAAAAGTATGAGCACCTAAAAAAAGGGTATGTTGGTTCGATGCTCAATGTGCGAGGTGTAGAGAATGTCAGAGCTGTGCAAAAAATAGCAGTCGAAGAAACAAGACTAGGCATTCCCCTAATAATTGGTTTTGACGTGATTCATGGCTATAAAACCATAAGTCCAATTCCTCTCGCAGAATCTGCTAGTTGGGATTTGGACGCTATTAAGCTTTCAGCAGAAATTGCTGCTGAAGAAGCTGCCGCTGCTGGTATCAATTGGACGTTTGCGCTAATGGTCGATGTTTCTAGAGATGCTAGATGGGACGTGTGATGGAAGGTGCAGGTGAAGATACCTATTTGGGATGTAAGATTGCTAAAGCCCGTGTAGAAGGTTTTCAGGGTACCGATTTAGCAGCACACAATACCATTGCGGCCTGTGCCAAACATTTTGCAGGTTATGGTTTTGCCGAATCAGGAAGGGATTATAATACAGTAGATGTGGGTACATCCACATTAAACAATATTATTTTTCCACCTTTTATAGCTGCTAAAGAAGCAGGTGTTCGAACTTTTATGAATTCATTTAATGAATTAAATGGCGTACCTGCTACTGGAAATAAATACTTGCAAAGGGATATTTTAAAGGAAAAATGGAACTTTGATGGTTTTGTAGTTTCAGATTCGGGTTCTATTACTGAAATGATTGCACATGGTCATGCTAAAGATTGTGTTCAGGCTGCCGAGATAGCGGTGAATGCAGGATCTGATATGGACATGGAATCTTACTTATATGTTGAAAAATTAGCTGGACTCGTAAAAGAAGGGAAAGTTGATGAAGCACTTATTGATGATGCGGTGACGCGAATTTTAAGAGTGAAATTTGAATTAGGTCTCTTTGATGATCCTTATAAATATTTGGATGAAGAACGAGAGAAGACAGTTACTGGTCAGCAGAAATTTCATGACGCTGTTCTCGATGTTGCTAAAAAATCGATTGTACTTCTTAAAAATGACAAGCAATTGTTGCCATTGAAGAAGTCAGGTCAAAAAATTGCCTTAATCGGTGCATTGGCCAGCGATAAAACAAGTCCGTTAGGAAGTTGGAGAATTGGTGCTGATGACAGTACTGCGGTTTCCGTTTTAGAAGGAATGAAGCAATACACTGGGAATAAATTGACCTATGTCAAAGGCGCTGATGTGAGTATTGGTAAAACTGAATTTGCAACTGAACTTACTATTAACACCACAGATAAAAGCGGTTTTTCTGAGGCGATATCAATTGCTAAAGCATCTGATGTGGTAGTGATGGTTCTTGGAGAACATGGATTGCAGAGTGGTGAAGGAAGAAGTCGAACTGAATTAGGGCTGCCTGGTGTTCAGCAAGAGCTCTTAGAAGAAGTATACAAAGTAAATCCGAATATCGTTTTAGTCTTAAACAATGGAAGACCTTTAACAATCACTTGGGCAGATGAACATATCCCTTCTATTGTTGAAGCCTGGCACTTAGGAACACAAAGTGGTAATGCCATTGCTCAAGTATTATACGGTGACTATAATCCAAGTGGGAAGTTACCAATGACTTTCCCAAGACGCGTAGGACAAGTACCAATATATTACAACTACAAAAATACAGGAAGACCATCATTACCAGGTCCCGATGTGGTTTTTTGGTCACATTTTCAGGATGTAGAAAATACAGCATTATATCCATTTGGTCATGGTTTAAGTTATACCACATTTGAGTATGCTGATTTGGTTGTTGATGTAGTAGCCTCTGATGAGGTTAAAGTGTCTTTCAAATTAACCAATGCTGGCAAGTTGAAAGGTAAAGAAGTGGCACAACTATATATTAACGATATGTATGCCAGTGTGACGCGACCTGTGAAAGAATTGAAAGGATTTGAGTTGGTAGAATTAGCGCCTAATGAGTCAAAGGAAGTAACAATGACATTGACGAAAAAAGAATTAGGCTTCTACAATAATCAAGGTGAATTTATACTGGAGCCTGGTGAATTCAAAGTTTTCATAGGTGGAAGTTCAGATACACAGCTCGAAAAAACATTTAACATTCAATAATGAAACAGTCGCTAATTATATTTTTTTCAATACTGTGTTTTGCCTCTTGCAAGTCAGAAAAAACATTCATTTTAAAAGAGGATTTTAATGGGACAAATCTCAATGAATCCATCTGGAATTATGAGTTAGGAGATGGTTGTCCAAATCTTTGTGGTTGGGGAAATAATGAGCGACAAACATATACTAAAGACAATGTTAAGGTAGCGAACGGACAATTAATAATAACAGCTACCAAGGATTCTTCATCATATTATTCTGGAAGAATCACTACTAAAGATAAATCGGAATTCCAATATGGAACCATAGAAGTTAGAGCAAAGTTACCTGAAGGTAGCGGTTTATGGCCTGCTATCTGGATGTTAGGCAATGATATTGACGAAAAAACATGGCCAGCTTGTGGAGAGATAGACATCATGGAATACGTAGGCAAGGCACCGCATGAAATTCATACAACGTTGCACACGGCAGATAGTTACGGGCAATCAAAAAATACCAAAGTAACCACCATCGAAACAATAGAAGAAGGGTTTCATGTTTATAAATGTGAATGGAATGAAGCCGCTATCAAATTTTATATTGATGATGAATTGGTTTATACGTTTTCTCCAGAAATGAAAGATGATAAAACATGGCCTTTTGATAAGCCATTTTATGTGATTTTGAACATGGCCATTGGAGGAAATTTCGGTGGACCTGAAGTAGATGACAGCATTTTTCCTAAAGAATTTATTGTAGATTATGTCTACATTTATTAACCTATTAATGATTAACAAATATATTTTACTATGAAAAAAAACTACATTTTTATTACTATTCTGATGTTGACTTTTGCGCCATTAATCGCGCAACCCGACATTAACTTTGACGCAACTAGCTTTAGTCCTGACCCAACTGGTACGGGATTGGGTTTTATGAATGTAAGCAACTTACCTGCTCCAGATGGAGATGGTGCGTACCAATTTGGTTCAGGATGGGGAATTCCAGATCTTGTTGCCATTTTGGATACTGGTGGAAATACATTAACACTTAAACCTAATAGAATAGGAGATCCAGCCCCTTATTGGCAAGGTGATGGTACACAATTAAGAGGAAACAAAATTATGGATGCCAACTTGTACATTCAAGATCCTGCTTTAAATGGTACTAATTTTACGTTTAACGGTTCCGTGAGTTCAAATACTTTGAACAACACAGGTATTGCACCTTACGATTTTCAATTTACGGCATTTATTAAAGTGTTTTCAGCAGATTTTGGAACGGTTCTCGCTTCTGATATTGTTGATTTATCAACGGTTTCTGGTGATTTCACTTTGACCATGGATGCTACAGGGTATACAGGTTTGGAAAACATTCAATATGGTTTTCAAATGATTGGTCCAAATATTAATATTGATCCGAGTTTTGATGCCGCTTATGATGCATTAGGAAGTATTGTGATTCAGCCAGCGACACTTAGTGTAAATGAGGTAGCGGCTTCTGAGTTCTCTATCTATCCGAATCCAACATCTCAGGTTTGGAACATCAAAGCTATATCACCTGTGAGTTCAGTTAAAGTATTTGATGTCTTAGGTAAACAAGTGATATCAAAACAAGTCAATTCTGATCAAGTCACAATTGACGGGACAGCTTTAAAAACAGGTGTTTACATCGCAAGAATCCAATCGGAAGACGCGATTAAAACATTTAAGTTGGTAAAGGAATAGTCCTTTATTAATACAACAAACAAATGCCGCATTTGCTTGTAGCAAATGCGGCATTTTTATTTCCATTAAATTTTAATACTATTTTATTATGAAAACAACTGCCCAATTACTCGTTATGCTATTCGCTATTTGCTCTTTTGGGCAGGTCATGCCAATAGATTTTTCTGACCCTTCAGACGCCATGAATTGCTTTGACTGCTCGTTCACAATAGCAGATGATGGTGGTAATCCCGTTGGCTCTATAGCTGGTGGCGGATTACTCTATGATACAGCACAATTAAACTTAGCTGAAAATCTGGACTTATCTGATGACGCTAACAATACCATAACCTTTAGAATGAAACCACTCGCAGACTATGGAACTCGAACACATTTGTTAAAATTTGAAGCTGGTACAGGACCTGATACCGAATTATCATTTACGACTTCTGGAACCGACTGGCAGATTATAACCTTAGATTATGGTGCCGGACTTGGAGATTATAGTTTGATGGTGTTTTTTCCAGATTTTAATAACAATGATGTCGGTACTTATTTAGTGGATGATTTTGCTGGTGGCACCAATGTCACACCAATTCCAGATCTTGATACGCCATCTCCAACGCCTACAACACCAGATAATGAAGTGTTGAGTATCTATGGAGATACAGGAGGTTTCACGAATATATGGACCAGTGATTACAGTTTTGGAGTCACCACTGTCGTTGATACAGATCCGAGTGCTGCTGTCAATAACACCTTAAAAATGGATTTTTCAGTTGCAGGTTATGGTGAAGGAACTAATCCCGGCACAGTGACTGATGTGAGCGCTTATAATTACTTTCATTTTGACTACTGGACGGCGAATGCGACTCAAATTCGCATGATCCTGATTGAGGAGGATGGAAGTGTCTTTGAGTATTTTTACGAATTACCAACCCAGGAAGCTTTTGTGTTTAATACATGGACGAGTGTTGATATTCCTTTAAGCTTTTTTACGGCACAAGGTTTTAGTACTGATAAATTTTTCCAATTTAAAATTGGAACCGAATCTGATCTAAATACAGGTATTGCGTATTTTGATAATCTCTATTTCTCAGTGAATCCAGGAACAAATCTTAGTGTCACAGACGTGGAATTGAATAATATGACCGTATATCCAAATCCTTCGGAGAATCATTGGATCTTGAATTCGAATAGTATCTTATCGTCTATAGAAATTTACGATGTACTTGGGAAGCAAGTATTACTCATTAATCCTAGCTCAACAATGGTAGAAATTGATGCATCAACTTTAAAAACAGGATTGTATTTTGCTAAAATCCGTTCAGCAAATGGCGGTAGAACATTAAAATTAATTAAAAAGTAAGAATAGCTTTTTAAAATAAGAATAAAAGAGTGTATTTTTATACAAAGTACACTCTTTTTTATCTTATAAAGCACATGGTTACACTGAAACAACTCGCTGAACAATTGAATGTTTCCGTATCAACGGTCTCTAAAGCCTTACACGATAGTGATGAAATAAGTCCTGATACGATTGAACGAGTGAAGTCCTTAGCAAAACTTTTAAATTATAAACCCAATAAATTAGCGGTTAGTTTAAAAAGTAGCAAGACCAATACCATTGGTGTGATTATTCCAAATATTTTAAATCATTTTTTTGCGAAAGCATTGTATGCTATTGAGAAAGAAGCATCAGACAAGGGTTATAACATTATTACTTGCGTGTCTAATGAGTTGCAATCTAAAGAAATTGAAAGTCTTCAGTTGTTATCTAATGGGAGTGTAGATGGCTTCATTATGTCCATCGCTGAAGAAACGCAAGTGGCGAATGATTTTGATCATATCAATTTACTAGCACAACAAAATATTCCGGTCGTTTTATTTGACAGAGTTTCAGAAAATATTGCCTGTGACAAAGTGATTATTGATGATTTTGGAGCTGCGTATGAAGCGACAAAGCATCTGCTTTCGGAGGGTAGAAAAAATATTGTTCTCTTTAGCGATATTGAAGATCTCAGTGTTGGTAAACTCAGAACCAACGGTTATACTAAAGCATTAAGTGACGCTGATGATTATGGACGCCAACCAAAAACGATCATTCTAAAATCAGATGATGCTATCGAAGCCGTCATTGAGAAAACCTTACAAGACGATGACACGATTGATGGTATCGTTGCTGTTGATAACGTTTCTGGTGTAATAGCGCTTCATAAAGCGTTGAAATTGGGAAGAAACATTCCCGAAGATTTATCCGTTATTGGTTTTTCCGATGAAAACATTCTAAAATTTACAAATCCAAAACTTTCTACCGTATCACAACACACTTTGGAAATCGGAAAGAATGCTGTGGCTCTATTAATAGATCGCATTAACAATAAAGGCGTTTCTCAACCAATTACAAAAACAATCCGAACTAATCTTGTGCTTCGTGGTACAACTCGATAAATTATATTGGGATAACCGTTATATTTCGGGAAGCACAGGATGGGATCTAGGATCAATATCGCCACCCTTAAAAGCCTATGTTGATCAATTGGAGAATAAAAGCCTTAAAATTTTAATTCCAGGCGCCGGAAATGCTTATGAAGCCGAATACTTATTTAATCAAGGGTTTAAACAGGTGTATGTCGCCGATGTTTCAAAAACAGCATTAAATAATTTAAAAAAAAGAGTTCCAGAATTTCCTGAAAAGCAATTATTACATAAGGACTTTTTTAATCTTGACCTCAAATTTGATCTCATTATTGAACAGACTTTCTTTTGTGCATTAGACCCTAAATTACGTTCGAAATATGTCGAAAAGATGCAAGCGATTTTAAAGGAAAACGGACAATTAGTAGGTCTATTTTTTAATGTGCCACTAAATGATGATCAACCACCTTTTGGAGGATCTAAGAGTGAATATATCGAGCGATTTACGCCTCATTTTCAAATTAAAGTAATGGACATGGCATATAATTCTCATCCATCTAGATCTGGTAGAGAATTGTTTGTAAACCTTCAAAAAAAATAATTCTAAAAAAAGATCAGTTCATGACAATTGTCATATTTCTAAGAAACGTTTTATTGTAATTTTACACAAGTTGATTAATACTTATTTAAGTTTCTTATTATGATTGGTCAGAATATAGCTTTATACAGTTCAAATACTACAGTGATTATGGTAGCCATATTTGGATTCATATGTTTAATACTCATTGGGTTTTTGATAAAGTTTATGACCAGTGGTGATAAAAATAAAACCGATACAACGGAGTAATGTCTGTTTATTAGTTAGTTAAAAGGAGCGCTTTTTATGAGCGCTCCTTTTTTTATTTAGAATTTATACTGTAAGAACATGGAGAAATTCCGACCGGGTTCTGTAATAGGTTGCCGTCCGAAATCTGCTTGATTCGTAAAGTTGAAATTTAAATGATTGTTATAACTTTCATCAAAAATATTGAGTGCCGCAATGCCTAGACTCAAATGATTTAAAGGTAATATACCAACTCTTAGGTCTAAAGTGTCATAGCCATCGGTTGTAGTCTCGCCGAATGATTCGGCAATATGATTTTGAGGACTCGTGACATTATATTGGATATTCGCCCAATAGTGAGGTCGTTTCATTCCCACTGTAAAAACAGAATTAAAAGGAGGCGTTAATGGTAATGACTCTTTAAGATCATTGTTTTTAGAGTAAACATAGGCGAGTGCTGCTTTGACATAGTAATCTTTCAGAAAATCAATGTGAGACATTAATTCAAATCCTGTTTTATAACTGTTATTCAAGTTTCTAAATACTTTAGGATGTCTAGGTTCTGCCATTGGCATGAACTTTCGATTTAGGCTTTCATCAACGACACCTACGATGTAATTTTCAAATCTTGAATAATAAAAGCTTGCTCCATATCTAAAATTGCGCTTGCGATTGTTTCCGCTAAAACCAATTTCAAATTGGTTGTTAACTTCCGCTTTTAAGTTTGGGTTACCAATATACTCATAGGGATCTGAGCCAACCGTGAAATGATTGATATAACGCTCTATCATATTTGCAGATCGCACGCCTCTTCCATAAGCCAATTCTACAATAAATTGATTCGACAAGCTTTTCTTTAATGAAATAGTACCACTAAAATTATGCTCAGTACGTTCTTTCAAATTATAAAGTTGTGCAAAATCAGTTTCTGGATCTTTAATGTCACTATTAATTTGGTCATATCGGAATCCGGTCGTCAATAACGCTCTTGATCCTAAATGCCATTTTGCTTCAGTAAATACGCCATAATCATTGATGTAAGCATCTTGCCAAACTTTATCTGTAAACGACATAGGTGTAGGTAAGAGATTGCCATTCATGATTTTAATTAATCGATTTCTGCTGCCATCTCTGGAAATAAGGAAGGCATCAACACCTGTAAAAACATTGATATTTGCATTGGGTTGCCAATGCAATTCAATTTTACCGCCAGCGGTTGTTGAATTAACTGCTGAATTAGCTTCCATCATCATAAATGAAGGTCTATCATAGTTGTTCATAAGATGATCTACATAACTATAATACGCTTTTGCGGATAAATTTTTGATCTTCGGACCTAATTCTGAAAATTTATAATCTAATGATAGAATACTGCTATTATCATACGCCGTGTCCATGGGCAAACCTGCATGTAGTACATCGCGACCAAAAGATTGACGCCAGTGCAACTGCAAGCGCTGTTGGTCACTCAAATTGTAACCTATTTTTAAACCATAATCACTACTTTTAAAAGCTGATGGAATTTCAACGCCATCGCCATCTTCGTAATTATCAAAATTCCGATAGCCAATATTTCCAACAATATCATAGGACTTTTGACTGTATTGAAGTTGAAACATATTTACGAAGGCCTGGCCATTAGTTTCGTAGCCTGCAGAAACTTTTCCGTGCCAACCGTTTTTTGAATAATTCGGTTTTTGCGAAACTAAATTTATGATACCGCCAAAAGTGGCACCATACCTCACAGTATATGGCCCTTTTATGATTTCAATTTTTGATATTTCTTCTGGAATAACATGAGTTGTGATAGGGTCCATGCGGTTAGGACAGGCATGCATGGCTTTTGTGCCTCCATCATATTGCAGGTTTAATTGCTCATATTGACTCCCTCTAAAAGTTGGATCTATCGCATAATTCCCACGTTTTATTACCGAAAACCCATTGATTCCGTTAAATAAGTCTGCAACATTTTTAGGTTGAACAATGTGTTCTTCATAGTTGTTAGAAATTTGTGAACGAATTGGATCTGTTTTTTGGTTACCTGTAATGAGGATTTCATCAAGCTTAACGACTTTATCCTTAATTGAATCTTGTACTACAGGTTTATTTTCTTGAGATATTCCCATAGCAGAAATGAGTGTGCACAGAAGCACACTATATATTATTTTCATTGTATAATTTTTAAAAAATTGTATAGAGTGACAGGTCTCAGCTGTCTTAAGTCAACTGAAACTAGATTTTTAAACGAAATGTAAGTCTATGCTTGTGGTGGATGAAAACAGGAATAGTTGTAATTAAAAGCGTATAAATTAATATAAATTAAAGGCACTTTTTTTAATGGTGACTCATACAAATGACAATCAAAATCTTCTAAAACATGCCTGTAAAAAACGATGTCTTCAAAAGCTACAACTTGACTTGGTGTATGCTCTTCTTTGGAAGCTTGTGATATTTTTTTAAGATGACATTGGCCGTTACATTGTAATTCAGGTTCGTCTTTATTCTCGCAGAGTCGCTCAATAAATCCAATGGGATCTATTTCGTAATAGGCATACATAATGGACACTCTTAAATTACTGTAGATAAGGAGTGCGCCAAAAGTAAATACGATGAAAGCGGTTTTATTCACGAGCGCAAAGTTAAGATAAACATGAAAATTGAAAAGTGACTTATGTCACAAATGACAAAATATCTTGTGTAACTTAAGTGACTGTAAATATGAAATTGTGTTATTAATTTTACCCATGATAAGTTGATTAATAGTAACTTTTGGTTGGTTAGAAAAGATATTGTGATGGATATCTTTTAAAAGAGAGTCGGTTGGCTCTCTTTTTTTTCTTCTAACGATTACCAAGATTTTTTATGTGGTCTCCTTTAAGGTTTATCGTAAGAATAGTGTTCAATAAGGAAAGCACAATCATCATAAAGACAAGATGCTAGTCGTTTTATAAATTTTTAGTAGATTTCTTAGAAAAACACATTATGGATGGTTTCACCAAAATTTTTCTTGAATTCTTGTAACAATTTGACTGAGTTTACGTCCTATAGGTGTTCAATCAAAATAATCAGATCATGAAACAAGATAATCAACTTATTGTGTTGACCCATTTAAGTCAGCTGTTGACATTTATTACTGGCTTTGGTGGATTGATCGTGCCACTTGTGATTTGGGCAACACAGAAAGAAAAAGTATATCAAATGGATCAACAAGGCAAAAATATCATCAATTTTCAATTGAGTATGCTTGTCTATAGTTTAATATGTATTCCTTTAGTTTTTGTATTGGTAGGAATCTTTGGATTATTGGCTTTATGTCTCTTATCCTTTATATTTCCTATAATCAACGCAATCAAAGCGAGTCATGGAGAAACACCTAAATATCCTTTATCTCTTAATTTTATTAGTTAGTTATTTTTATATCAAGAGGTAATAAAAACGCTCACTGAAAAGTGAGCGTTTTTTAATGTTATTATCAATTCTGTTCGTTTCCTATAGCGTCAATATCATCCTTCATAGCTTTCTTTCTTGAGGTCCATTTGATGCCATATTTAAAGCAAATAAATCCGAGAAACATTGCAAAAACAATAGCCATAACAAGTTCAGTAGGTTCTGGGTTAGATAAGCGTTTTGAACCAAGAATAAGTTTCACAACATTTCCAAGAATACTCAAAATGGAGAATACGCCTAGCAGCAACAAGAAATAGCCGATGATTTTCTTAACCATGGATTAACTGTTCAACATCACAGGCATCACCAACATGGTTACATGTTCGCCTTCATCCAAACCATCAATAGGCGTAAGGATGCCAGCTCTATTCGGTAAGCTCATTTCTAATTGTACGTCATCAGCATTTAAATTATTCAACATTTCAGTCAAGAAACGCGAATTAAAGCCAATTTGCATATCATCACCTTGGTAATCACAAGTAAGGCGTTCTTCAGCTTTGTTCGAGTAATCGATATCCTCGGCAGAAATATTTAATTCTGCTCCAGCTATTTTTAAGCGAATTTGATGTGTCGTTTTATTTGAGAAAATACTAACACGACGCACAGAATTCAAGAACTGTGTTCTGTCTATAGTCAATTTGTTTGGATTCTCTTTTGGAATCACAGCTTCGTAATTTGGATATTTTCCGTCGATCAATCGACATACCAATACACTGTTTTCAAACGTAAACTTCGCGTTCGAATCGTTGTATTCGATCGTAACATTGTCATCATTCGCTGCTAAAATACCCTTTAAAAGATTTAACGGTTTTTTAGGCATAATAAATTCAGCGACTTGATTCGCTTTAATGTCTTCTCTAGTATATTTTACTAGTTTATGAGCATCTGTAGCTACAAAGGTTAAACCTTCGGTAGAAAATTGAAAAAACACACCACTCATCACTGGACGTAAATCATCGTTACCAGCTGCGAAAATAGTTTTGCTAATCGCAGTAGCCAAGATGTCTCCAGAAATGGTTGTGGTACTTGGGTTGTCTAATTCCACAGCTTTAGGAAATTCATTGCCATCAGCATAGGCTAAGGCATACTTACCATGATTCGAACTGATTTCAACCGTGTTATTGTCTTCCACGACGAAGGTAAGCGGTTGTTCAGGAAATGTTTTTAAGGTATCTAATAACAAACGAGCTGGTAATGCAATACTACCATCATTATCGCTTTCTACATCCAAGGTAGACGACATAGTCGTTTCTAAGTCACTAGCAGATACGGTTAATTTTGAGTCTTTCAACTCAAATAAAAAATTATCTAAAATAGGTAAGGTGTTAGAACTATTTATGACACCTCCTAAAACTTGTAATTGCTTAAGAAGATAGGTACTAGATACTATAAATTTCATGTGTGATAATTGATTTTTTTCAATGTTGCGATAACAAATTACGCAATACAAATATATCCCAAAGGGATTGTTTTATAAAACAAACTTATTAACAAATTAACGCTTTAAAAAATTCTGAATTTACGCGTAGATTCACCTTACTTTGTATACCTCTTTTTTCTGAAGAAGTTAAACACAAAACCAAAAACCCCTAATAATATAAGCGGTATTGCGATATTGACCATTTGCCAAGTCGATTTTTCATCTTCGATTTTTTCAGTATCTAAAAAGGCTAATTTCACCTCTTTTGTTCGAATGTTTATAAGTCCGTCATCATTTAAAAGGTAATTCACAGCATTTTCGAGAAACTCTTTATTTCCGAATTTTCGTTTACTTAAAAACTCAAATCCTAATTCCTGTGGCTGATTACGTATCAC
>JAAEZI010000011.1:40172-95629 GCA_018222915.1 Algicola sp.
TTTTGATAACATCACCATCAGCGATGATAATCATTTTAGTTGGTGTACTCTGCGTTTTGTCATCAGAAATTTTAAAAGGCTTTATGCGCTTATCATAAGCAGATGTAAAAGTGCCTTCAAGCAGGACGGCTAAAGTCTGATAGGGTTCCTTATAAGTCTCTGGATTCGGCTCTTTTGTAACAATGTCTAAACTAATTTCTCGAGGAACACCCTCTAGTTTTGTTAGTTGAGAACTTCGTAACAAAATGGTTTTGTCAATGCCGTTTTTTATCGTGTCTATCTGACTCGCAAAATCAAATTTGATAGGGTCGAGATTGGTAGTAATGGGATGGTTTGGATTGCTAGCCGCTAAAGGCGAATAGGGCCATCTTAAAGGTTGAAACTGGGAATTACTGCCTTCTCCTATGGCGAGTGTGATGGGAGCAGAGTACATGTCGTTGACAATGACTGGATTTACTCTTACACCATATTTAAAGAAAAAATCATTGAGATTGAGATCTTTTATCACCGCAAAGCCTTTCCCTGACTCATTCATTAAGCTGTCGCGATCCATAATGATACTTTCGGTAAGCCAAAGACTTTTCCCACCTTTCATGGTATATTGATCCAATACGTATTTCTCTTCTTCCGTAAAGGCAACACTTGGTTTTGCTGAAATAATCAAGTCATAATTCTCGATGTCCTTCAAGGTTTTTTGAGGATTAGAGGCAACGCTATCCAAGGTAAATGGAGCTAAAAAGTAATGCTGTCCTAACTTTTTTAATAAGTCAGCCACATAAATATCACTTAACTGACCGTTACCTTTTAAAATGGCTATTTTCTTTTGCTTCGGTCGAATCAACTTTTTAAAGGCTTCTGCAAAAGCATATTCTAAATTTTGTATGGAGCCGTTTACGAGTTCCTGATCTGTCGCGCCAATTTTATTTTTTATAAGTGGAACAACGACCGTTTGCTCATTATAACTAGCCAATGCCCAAGGGATGATAACCTCCTGACTTGCTTTTCCATTCTCCTTAATATTAATTTGAAACGGTTGCATGCCACGCTGCGCTAATTGCTGTAAGTTTTGGTTACGCGTTGCTTCTTCGGCCAAAGGATTGATAAATTCGAAAATGACGTTGTCATTATAAACCTTGAATTCCTCAAGCAATTGCTGGGTTTCATCGCGTAACCTTCGGAATTCGGAAGGAAATTCGCCCTCTAAAAACACATCGATTACGATGGGAGATTCGACGTCCGAAATTGTCTCTAAGGCAGCTTCTGAAAGAGTATACCGACGATCTTGTGTAAGATCAAAGCGTTGGTAAAATCCACTTGATATCACATTCACCACAACGATAATAATCAGTGTGGCAGCGATAATCATTATATTTTTTTTATTCTTTAGCATCGAAAGTTATAGTTTCTTTATAGGGATTAACATTCGTAACGAGGCCGTCTGTAAAAACAACTTCCAAACATTCCTTTTTTGTATTAAAGGCGCCTGGTTCAATACCTAAGCTATAATTCCATTTGTTGTCGTTATGTGCTTTGGCTTTTTCATTCCATGAAAGCCATTCGGCCTTTCCTAAGAGATTTTCAATCTCTTCTTTTGTCTTTCCTATAAGTTTTTCCGACGAAATTAAGTCGTCCGATAGTTCATAACGCAGTGCAGGTGTCTCTTGCCATAATTCCATCGTAAAATGTTTTTGATGATGGAAGTTGGTAAAAATATTTATCATGGGATACACCGCATAAAAATAAACAAGCGGTGTTAATGCTAGACTGACCAAAATGGTAAGCCACTTCCGTCGATCTATGGTTTTTACAAAAAGGAAAACCAACGCAAACACCACACATATGATTATGACTAAAGGGATGGTAATAATCATTGTTTCGTCTGTTTTAGATTGAGTCTTGTTAAAACTATAAAAAAGCCAGTCATACTCAGAAAATACACAATGTCTCGAGTATCTAACACACCACGACTCATACTCTTAAAATGCGATTCCATGCCTAACTTTTCTATGTAAAAAGCATCTCCAAATAGGTTGTAATTGGACAAGCCTTCGAAACCAAAATAAAAAATAAAACAGATAAAAACAGCCACGATAAACGCCACAATTTGATTATCGGTTAAGCTGGATGAAAATATACCAATGGCTGTGTAAGAAGCAATCAAGAATAAAAGTCCGAAGTACGAGCCCATAACACTACCAATGTCAAGATTTCCTTCAGGGTTTCCTAATTTGGAAATAGTGTATACATATAACAGTGTAGGAATCAAGGCCAAAACAATCAGTACGAACGCCCCAAAATATTTACCCATCACAATTTTAAAATGGCTAATGGGTTTGGTGAGTAATAATTCTAAGGTGCCCTGTTTTTTTTCATCTGCAAAACTACGCATCGTTACTGCAGGTACTAGGAATATAAGTATCCAAGGTGCTAATAGGAAAAAGTTAGAAAGATCCGCAAATCCGTTGTCTAGAATATTAAACTCTCCCTTGAAAAGCCAAAGAAAGAGTCCGTTTAATAATAGGAACACAGCAATCACCAAATACCCGATGGGTGAGGCGAAAAAGGTATTAATTTCTTTTTTTAATATGGCGAACATTAGTGATGACGTTTCTTTTTGATATGAGTTTTAAATTTTATCCATTTGATACCATAGAAGACAATAAATGTAAAGCTAAATACGCTAGCAAAAAAACTCACGGTTTGTGGTGTCGGTTTTTTACTACCTAAGCGATTAAAAAGTAATGCAATAACAAAAAGAATCATCCATACGATAACCGGAGTTATTAATTCTTTTTTTAGGTATTTTCTTTCTTCGTCGGTCATGATACCGTTTTTTATGACAAGCTATGTAGCTTATCAACACTCCAGGCTTCTGGTTTTGCGTTAAACAAGGGTTTGGTCTTGGACCAGATGTGTCTAAACAAATCTGATTGTCGATAGGCTTCTAGCCGACTTTCATTTTGCCAATAACTATATGTAAAAAACACATGCGAATGCTCTTTGTCTTGATAGAGTTCCAAAAATTCACAGCCATCAAAAGCTCTAATTGCGTCTTTATTATCCTCAAAATTATTGAGAAAAGTGGTAATATTGGATGGTTCGAAACTCATTTTTACAATTCTTACAAACATCTATATTAAAGTTTTGAAAAATTAACAGTGACAGTATCTCTAACTTTTAAACCCATGAGACTAGAAGCACTTCCTACACTCGCATTATCACTCTTATAAACCGCAATCTCTAAGTATCCTGAACTATTGAAAACCACTAATCCTTTGCCTTCATCATAGCGTTTATCTTCAGGAATATCAAAATTAATCACGTCGCTGTATTTATCATAAATGGTTTTAAACTTATAACTGCGCGCTGAAATTTCATAGTCGCGCGTTTTTTGAACACTCTCGAAAAATTTGCGTTTAATATTTGTAATGACATTGCCATAGTTATCAATATAAATGACGCTACCTATTATTTGATTTTTTTCATCATTCACAAAAGGGTTCAAGTTTTTGATTGGTTTGATATGATCTATCAGCTTACCAATGACTTCCAAAGTCCCACCACGTGCAATGTGGCAGGCGACATTCACAAAGACATCCAATACGGGAAAACTGGTGCCTACACGATCGTGAATATTAATTTCTACAATTTTTTGTGGCGCAATTTCAGAACAAATCATGCTCATAATCCCATTGTTGGCACAAATAAAATAATGATCATCTAATTTAACGGCAATATGTTTATTCTCAGGGTTGAGTTCAGAATCTATACCAATCACATGAATAGTGCCTTTCGGAAAGCTGCTGTAAGCATTCTGAATGATGTAGGCGGCTTCAGGAACATTGAAAGGCGCTACAGAATGAGAGATATCAACAATTCTCACATCCGGCAATTCACTATAAATCGCTCCCTTGATGGCGCCAGCAAAGTGGTCTTTCTCGCCAAAATCGGTTGTTAATGTGATGATTGCCATGTATTACTTGCAGTAATTTTAAGGGTGATTTAAGCTCTTTTTTTAAATGAAACAAAACTGTTAAAAACTAATCATATTTTAACCTAAAGGACACCTTAAGAATTAAATAGTTTAGTTATTTTTGATTGTAATGTTATGAAAACATCGCTATTTTGTTTCATCACAAAACTAATAAAAGAAAACAGATTAATTTATAATTCTTACCGCTTTTGAACGAACTTATTTTAGAACTAGAAGAAATTACTCCTAAAGAATTTTTTGGAGCCCAGAATGCCAATATCAAAGTACTAAAAGAATATTTTCCCAAACTTAAAATTGTCGCTAGAGGCAATAGTATAAAAGCCTATGGCGATGAAGACTTACTAGAAGAGTTTGACCGTCGTATGAACATGCTTATGGAGCATTTTGGGAAATACAATAAAATAGATGAAAACGTGATAGAACGAGTGCTTACCAGTCAGAGTAGTGACGATTATACCACATCAGATCAGAGTGGTGAAGTTATCGTTCATGGCGTTAGCGGTCGTATTATAAAAGCGCAAACTGTCAACCAACGAAAACTGGTTGAGAGTATGCGTAAAAATGATATGGTTTTTGCCATTGGTCCTGCCGGTACAGGAAAGACGTATACTGGCGTTGCTCTTGCAGTTAAAGCCTTAAAAAACAAAGAGGTTAAGCGTATCATTCTTACGCGTCCAGCCGTAGAGGCAGGTGAAAATCTTGGGTTTCTTCCTGGGGATTTAAAGGAAAAATTGGATCCGTACATGCAGCCATTATACGATGCGTTACGCGATATGATTCCTGCAGAGAAATTGGCGCATTTCATTGAGAACGGTACCATCCAAATTGCACCATTGGCCTTTATGCGAGGAAGAACCTTAGACAATGCCTTTGTGATCTTGGATGAAGGGCAGAATACCACACACGCCCAAATGAAAATGTTTTTGACACGTATGGGTAAAAATGCTAAATTCTTACTAACAGGAGATCCAGGACAAGTCGATTTACCACGACGTACGATTTCAGGATTAAAAGAGGCGTTGCTGGTCTTGAAAAATGTCGAAGGTATTGGCATGATTTACTTGGACGATAAAGATGTCATTCGTCATAAATTAGTGAAGAAAGTCATAGAGGCTTATAAAAGTATAGAGAATAGAGATTAATTTTTTTAGAAGCTTATTCCAGCTGTCGGCAGTCGCTCTCGTTGAGGAGCTTCAACAAAGCCTCCATCTGGGCTAGGGTTTAGATCATCACAAAACACCTAATTATTCGTGGC
Organism: Algicola sp.; assembly: GCA_018222915.1. Taxonomy (GTDB): domain Bacteria; phylum Bacteroidota; class Bacteroidia; order Flavobacteriales; family Flavobacteriaceae; genus Psychroserpens. The sequence continues at coordinate 45,422 of JAAEZI010000011.1, forward strand.
AAACCAAAAGCATACCATCACCGAATCAAACTTCAAGTTTCCCAACCAAAAAAGTGTCTATAAAGGGAAAGTTCGAGAAGTTTACAATATTAATGACCAAGAGCTCGTCATGATCGCCACCGATCGCTTATCCGCATTCGACGTGGTGATGCCTAAGGGCATACCTTACAAAGGGCAAATCCTTAATCAGATTGCGACCAGTATGATGAAAGCCACTGAAGATTTAGTGCCTAATTGGTTAACGGCAACACCTGATCCTAATGTGGCTGTCGGACACCTATGTGAACCGTTTAAGGTAGAAATGGTAATACGTGGTTATATGTCTGGCCATGCAGCAAGAGAATATAAGGCAGGAAAACGTTTGTTATGCGGAGTTGCTATGCCAGATGGTATGAAGGAAAATGATCAATTCCCTGAACCTATTATTACGCCTGCCACAAAAGCTGAAATGGGTGATCATGACGAGGATATTTCTCGAGAGGATATTCTAAAAAGAGGCATATTGTCTGAAGCGGATTATGTAGTCCTTGAAGATTATACCAGAAAGTTATTTCAACGTGGTTCTGAGATTGCCGCTAAACGCGGACTCATATTAGTTGACACCAAATATGAGTTTGGAAAAACAAAAGATGGCAAAATTGTACTTATTGATGAAATTCATACACCAGATTCGTCACGGTATTTTTATGCCGATGGTTATCAAGACCGTCAAGATAAAGGTGAACCACAAAAACAATTGTCTAAAGAATTTGTAAGACAATGGCTCATCTCCAACAATTTCCAAGGGTTGGAAGGTCAAAAGGTTCCAGAGATGAGTGATGACTACATCGAAACGGTGAGTGAGCGTTATATCGAACTCTATGAAAACATCATGGGCGAACCATTTGTAAAAGCCGATGTCTCTAATATTCAGAGTAGGATAGAGGCTAATGTTTTGGCGTATTTAAATGCCTAGCTAAATTTTACTTGGAAGTTCTCCAAAACGCGCTTTAAAGCTTTTAGTAAAGTAGGATAAGTTAGAATAGCCAACAGCATAAGCAATTTCAGATACAGAGCCTGTCTTTAAAGTCAACATTCTATGGGCTTCATTTAAACGAATTTCTGTAATGAGTTGATTTGGCGACTTCCCAGATAGCGCTTTGAGTTTTCTATGAAGTTGTGATCGACTAAACCCTACCTCTCTAGTAATTTCTTCGACACCAAAGTGTTCATTATTTAAATTGTTTTTTATCGTTTTAAATACATTCTGTAAAAATTTATCATCGATGGATGTGACATCAATTTCATCAACAAGAAGCATATCTAAGGCTCTGAAATGTTCCCATAAGTGCTTTCTAGAGTCAATGAGATTTTTCATTTGCAAGAGCAACTCTTTATCATCAAAAGGCTTGGTCATATAGACATCTGCACCTTGCGTAAGACCTTCAATTTTATTTGGTTGACCAGCCTTTGCAGTAAGCATGATAATTGGAATATGACTCGTTTTGGAGTTTGTTTTTAAGATATGGCAAAGTTCATAGCCATCTTTCTTGGGCATCATAACGTCGCTAAGAATGATATCAGGAACATGTTCAAAGGCCATACGTTCTCCCTGAAGACCGTCTGTAGCAATCATAACCGAATAGTATTCAGAAATAATTTCTGAGATATAGTGCTGTAAATCACTATTGTCTTCAACGATAAGCGCAATTGGTAACGCTCTTTTGATTTGTGTATGTACTTCAGTTTGTACGCTAATGTCTTTTTTAGTGATCGACGTCTCTTTGTAATCTATGACATCCAATTTCGAAGTCATTGAAATGACCTCAGGTAAGTTATTTAACGTTATCGGTAACCTCACCTTGAATGTGGTGCCTTTACTTTTGGTACTATCGACACTTATCGAACCGTTGTGCAAGTCTACCAGTTCTTTGGTTAATGCCAGTCCGATACCAGAACCTTTCTTCTCACTTCCCTCAACTCTATAAAACCTATCAAAAATTCGAGGTAATTCTTCTTTAGAAATACCTTTTCCTGTATCTGAAACTTTTATAATGATATGCGTGTCATTATAACCTACAGTGACAGTCACTGAGCCATTTTCAGATGTATACTTAAAGGCATTGGATAAAATATTGGTCACTATTTTTTCTAACTTGTCTTTATCGTAAAATGCGCGTTCTAATTCTTCAGGGAAACTCGTATTTAAACTAATATTTTCTCGTTCAGACATACTCTCAAATGAGAATACAATCGATCTCAGAAATTGTATAATGCCACCTTGTTTTAAGGATAAATGAACTTGACCGCTTTCAATTTTTGACAAATCTAAGAGTTGGTCTACTAAGTTATGTAAACGAGAGGTGTTATTTTTAATAATCTCATAGTTTTTCTGACTCAGAATAATGTCATCATCGGCATTGCTTTTAGTTTGTGCGCGAGTGATCGGACCAGAAATGAGCGACAAGGGCGTTCTAAACTCATGACTTATATTAGCAAAAAAACGTGTTTTTATTTTATCGAGATCTTTTATGCGTTGCATTTCAGCATAGGCTTCTAGAGCTTTTAATTTTTCATTTTGCCTTTTCTTGGCTAATTGTTGTTGTCGATAAGCAATGCCAAAAGAGTATATGACGATTTGTAAAAACATTCCAGTAGCGTATGGGTCTACAAAATTTTTAGAAAGTCCAATAATCCCCATTGACCAGAGTGTACCTATGATTAAGCATACAGATGCAATAATAGACCCAAAGCCAAAATATTTTGTTAATATATCTTTTTTGAAAATTAATATGATTGATAAAATTAAACTTGATAGACAGTAAATTAATAAGACAACATTATGTATGCCAATACTAAGAAATATAGGTTGTGCGTCAAACACAGAAACATAAATGGTTGTTAGCAAAATTTCAACAATTAAAGCGACAGAAAGTCCTAGAATGAATTTATCTAGAAGCGGGTATTTATTTTTAGAATCAATAAATGAACGTCCAAAAAACCAAAACATATAGAAAATACCATTAGCGATTAATGACCACAAAGCAAACCTAAAAGTTGTTATAGATCCGATGAGTAATCCAATGGTCATCGCATGTGTCAGCATACAAAACATTAGCCAAATTGAGAACCACAAAAAAACGCGTTCTTTTAGATATAAAAATTGTAATATATGGTATATGAAAATGATAAAGGTTACCCCAAACATAAAAATATTAAAGCTATTATGAAGTTGAAATATTTGATGATAATGGAGTTGTTCTGGACTTCGTATTGTTGCATGAAAATATGCAGGATATCCAAGTTGACTTCCTTTAACTTTGATGATAAGGGTTACGATGGTGTTTGTAGGAAGTGCGTCAAGGCTTATTTGATTTAATATCCAGTTAGCCTCAATATCACGATCTTTTCTAGGGTATTCTACCCCTGTTTTTTTATGAAAAATTAAGGACTCTTCCACATAGCCGTAAATGTCAACTGTACCATTACTTTTAGCCCATGCTGGCGGACCAATAAACCGATCTTCCAAATGAAGCGACCACCCTTTTAAGGAATGGTCTGTTTTTACGTTAAGTTTTCCCCAATAGGTCGTATTGGTTTTGAGGTATCTGCCAAAACCTGACCTGTTCTTATACGACAAGGTAGAATCTTTTAATATGCGTTCAGGGGATAAGGTATTGGTGCTGTCTTCAATAATAGCAATGTGAGACATGAGATCATGAACTGGAAACTTCGTATCGATATCATAAACATCTTGGCCATAACTGAATGTGGTTGTGAGAACAGCTAACAAAAAGAGGTGTTTAAGCATAAGGTTTCATGTATAGGTAATAATTATTGAAAAGATACAAAATTGTATTCGTATCTGCTTGTAAAACAAATATCTGCATTGTCTTTGTGAGTGATTAACAATTTTATAGCATCTCTTAACAATACTGTCGCATGTAAGGTTTTATGATACAAAAGTGTTAATCATCAGGAAATCTGTATTAAGTAATTATGCAATCATATGATAGTTTTACATCATCAATAGTATAATACTGACAATTAAAATTACCATATGGTCCGCCTGATTTTAAAGTTTTTTCACAGATATGTGAAAAATATAATATTCGATTTGTTTAATACTAAAAATTTAAAATTATGAATTACAAAAAAGAGTGCTTAAAATTCTTATTGCTAAGTATTGGGTTTAGTGTTTTAGTTGCTTGTAGTAGTGACGACGATAATAATACACCACAATTAGAAGCATGGGAAATTGAGGTCAATGAAATGAAAAGTTTGAACTCCCAATATGTAGATTTCAATCAAGCTGTGAATGAAGGGAGAATTGATGTGTCTGGTTATGTACCCAATATGGGACATCACTATCTAAATCCTGCGCTTGCAGATGGTGTTTTTGAAATCAACAAACCTGAAATCATCTTGTATGTGCCAGATAATAATGGTGATATGCAAATGGTTGCTGTAGAGTATTCAATCATACCAGAAGATCCTGATAATCCAGGAAACCCACCAGAAGGTTTTACAGGAGATCAAGATGTATGGCATTTTAATGAAATGGTCGGGCAATGGCAATTGCATGTTTGGACTGTTTTGGATAATCCTGATGGTATTTTTGCAATGTTTAATCCAGCAATTGGTGATTAAGACTGAGTTTGTCAAATATATGATAAAATATTAATTTTATTATATTTGAATAGAAAGCCGTTTGTAGGGAGCGGCTTTCTTTTAAAAATAAGAAAGATGAAAAAATATATATGTACAGTGCTTTTGATTGCAGTTACTCAAGTGTTTTCTCAAACCTGTGGAACAGGAAATTTTACACTCACAACTCAAGCAGAGGTTGATACTTTTGTAGCTACGTATTCTGGTAGTTGTGATACCGTTAACAGTCTAGTTATTGTAGGAGCAGATATTACAGATCTTTCTGGGGTAAACTTTTTAACCACAGTTGTAGGTTACTTGAGAATTGTAAGCAATCCATTGTTAACAAATTTGAATGGACTGCAGAACCTCACAACGATTGGAGGTTTTCTTGACATCAGGAATAATGCATCTTTAACTACAATGTCAGCGTTGACTAATGTAGTAAGTGTCTTAAATTATATATTTATTCAAGATAATCCAAATATAGTTAACTTATCTGGTTTTGAGGGATTAACCTCCTTGGGTGGTGGGACTACTTCAAGTATTAGAATTATAGGAAATAATAGTCTTGTGTCATTAGAGGGATTGAATAATATAGAGCGTGCACCAAAGTCTGTAGTGATACTTTCAAATCCTGTACTTACAGATATTTCTGCTCTAGAGACACTCAATTTGGTTGGAGGTGATTTTACATTAGGAGCTAATCCACAGCTTAATAATTGTTGTGTTCTTGATGATATTAGAATTGGCCAATTATCTATTTTAGGAGCAGTAACTATAAATAATAATGACGTAAATTGTTCGTCATTATATGATATTGTTCTTAGTTGCTCCACCTCAAGATTGGATACAGATTCAGATACCATTTTAGATTCTGAAGATAATTGTGTTAATACTGCCAACACAGCACAAACAGATTCTGATGGTGACGGTGTTGGAGATGTATGTGATAATTGTCCAAATGTGGCAAATCCTACCCAAATTGATACGAACAATAATGGTATTGGAGATGTGTGTGAGAATGATGCTGGACTCAATACGGGCTCTGATAATGGAGGTGTTGGTATAGGTACAACAAATCCACATTCAATATTAGAAATTGCCGATGGAGATATCTTTTTAAATAATCCTTATCGCGGTGTGATTTTGAAATCACAAGACGGTAAGTGTTATCGATATAGGGTAAATAGCTCAGGGCAACTTATCGGAAAAGAAATAACCTGTCCAGATAATTAAAGATAGGATGATTACAAGTGATCATAACTAAATTTAGTTGTCTACGCGATGCTTCTTCTTGTTTTTAATAGCTCTCACAATTGTCCTAACACCATTATAAATAAAAGCGTTCGTTTTAGCGTAATGGAATGATATGAAGCAAACAATTACCATAAACCCTATGGCGCCAATAATAGCTTCAGCAGGCGTTAAGGATTTTGCATAAAAATGCTTCAATCCCAAACCTGTAAAACTTCCGAAGATAATGATAAAGTGAATTACATAAATCGATAAGGTTTTTTGTCCGATTTTACTAATAATGGATTGTTTTAAAAAGGGTTCGGCAGCATAAAACACACCAAATAGCCATAGGACATTTCCGAAGCGTGTAAATAAATAGTTATAATAAGCGGCCGATTTGAAAAGTTCGATATCGGTCCAATGATACAATGTCATTAGTCCCCAAGAGGAGTATTCGATGAATAGCCACCCGACGACAAAAAATGATAGGATGGTGACGATTCGAAATCGCGAACGATGCACGTGGGAAAAAAATACTGTCGCTAAAAAGCCACCAAATGCGGTAAAACCAAACCAAGGCAAAATTGTAAAAATTGAGCCATTTGCTTTGGTCATATAATTCGCAAAAACTAAGGGTACCTGTTTTAAATCCAATGTCCGGTATAGCGGCTCTGTGACAAAACATAAGCAACCTACTATCAATAATAATAGTGATAGCCATCGTACATGGTTCCGAAGTAAGACATAACATCCAATCAATAGTAAGAGAGAAAGACCTATGCATTGTAAGACATCTATAACAAGCACATAACTATTAAATTCGCCACGAAACCAACCAAATACATCAACACGTAGGAGATAGCCGATGCCAATGAGTAATAAACCTCTGTAGCATCCTTTTCGAATTCTTTTATAGTCTTCTCCTTTGGTTTTGGCACGAAGTAGTAAATACAGAAAGACTAATCCTGAAATTGTAAAAAACGTGGGTGCTGTTATGCCTCTAAAATAGGACCACACTTGGTATAACGTATTGGTTTCATCTCTATAAATAGGATTAATGAGTGTGTCTATAAAGTGCCCTTGCAACATCATGAGGATGGCGAAGGCACGAACAGCATCAATAAAATAGAGTCGGTTGGCTTTCAAAAGGTGTTCAGTTTGGCGTAAAAATAAAAGATTAATTTTTAAGCTACACGAAGTTTAATATCTTAGACCTATCATTTTATACCATTAATGGAGCAACTAAAAGAATTTACTGCGGCATTTTCGTCATTGGCTTGGGGCTTTCCATTATTAGTGCTGCTTATTGGAGGCGGACTTTATTTACTCGTAAGATCTCGCTTTTTGCCTTTTCGTTTTTTTCGGCACGCCATACAAGTTTTAAAAGGCACCTATGATGATCCCAATGATCCAGGTGAGATTAGCCATTTTAAGGCATTAACTACGGCATTGTCTTCAACTATTGGTATGGGAAATATCGCAGGTGTTGCTTTAGCCATATCTGTAGGAGGACCAGGTGCTATGTTTTGGATGTGGGTAAGTGCCATTGTTGGTATGGCAACAAAGTTTTTCACATCCACTTTGGCGATCATGTATCGTGGCAAAGACAGTGCAGGCGAACTGCAAGGTGGTCCGATGTATTTTATTAGAGAAGGACTTGGGAAACGATGGAAATTTATGGCTGTTATGTTTTCTGTATTCGGGATGTTAGGCGCATTGCCTGTTGTTAATGTGAATCAATTAAAGCAAGCCATTAATGATATTGTATTGATTCCGAATGGCGTAGAAGTAAGTCATACATCTAATATAATTATTGCGATAGTGCTTATGGCCGTTACAGCTATTGTCATTTTAGGTGACTTGAGACGAATTAGCAATATTGCTTCCAAAATGGTGCCGTCAATGGTGATCTTATATTTTATTTTGGTGTTGATTATTTTAGGGATCCATTACGATCAGGTGCCTAGGTATTTGCTCTTAATAGTAACAGATGCTTTTGAAGCTAATTATATGAAAGGCGACGCTGTTTTTGGAGGTGTTTTAGGAGCCTTAATCATTCAAGGAATAAAGCGTGGTGCATTTTCAAATGAAGCGGGAATCGGAACAGCACCAATGGCACATGGCGCGGCTAAAACAGATGAACCAGTTCGAGAAGGTTTAGTGGCAATGCTTGGTCCTGTTATAGATACCTTGGTGGTTTGTACACTCACGGCTTTGGCTATATTGGTGACAGGCGTTTGGGAAACAACCAGTGATAATGGAGTGAGTTTGACAGCTTCTGCATTTCAAAAGGCCATGCCTGGATTTGGTCAGTATTTATTGATGGTATGTGTTTGCATCTTTAGTGTGTCCTCTTTATTCTCATATGCCTACTACGGAAAGAAATGCCTGTCTTACTTGATAGGAGCACAGCGTAAGCATTGGTACAATTACCTCTATATTTTGAGTATTTATATAGCGGCAACTACGCAATTTGAAGTTATGATCAATTTTATAGACGGCGTATTTGCGCTCATGGCAATACCTACGATGTTAGCAACCATTATCATGGCACCTCGAGTGGTTCGAGAAATTAAAGCTTATAAAAATAGATTGGCATCAACAGACCCTTAGTATCCGTTGATGCCAATATAACAGGGTTGGTGCTTTTACTGTTTTTTCAGTAGAATCTTTTCTTCTGTAAATTGATGCGCTTCATCCAAAAATGCGATCATTTTGTTCCAGTTTTCTTTAGGTTCAAAATTGTGCTTGTACTGTTTAGACGTCTTCACAATAAGTTGATTGCCTTCCATGGTCGCAGAACTGATAAATGCTCCTGTTTCATTGTCGACGTTTTTCGTCAAGTTTTCCAAACCTGAAACGGTATAGCCTATAGGAATATTGAGCTTTATAGTATAATTAAAGCTTCTAGGGTAAGGCATGTGAATATCTGCAGTTCTTTGTCGCTCTTTCTCGTTTAAATCGATTTGACCACCAATTAATTGCCCGATTTCAACAATCACATTTGGTCCAGCTTTTTTTATCAATCCATCCTTCGCACTAAAACTTTCAGTAAATGTAAAGTAATCATCAAAACTAAAACGACCGTTCTCATTAATATTGAAAGTGTAATCTTCTATATTTTCGACACCGTATTCGCCTTTTGTGGCATTTTCAAAGCTTTCCTTTTGTTTCGTTTTTAACTTATCAATTAAAGCGTTTATTTCCGTTTGATATTTTTCTTTGTGCTTTTTTCTCACCAGATCAATCCATGTCTCAGTCTCATATTTTTTATAATCCTCATAAACATAATCACTGAAAATAAGTCGGTCATACAACTGATCCGTTTTTTCATGCCCTTTATAACTGTTGACAGACTCGATTGCAACTCCAGAAAAATCATCGTTCAATGTAACCGTAACCACTTTCTTGGTCTCATTATCATTATAGGTCGAGCTTGGAAGCTTACCATTCTCTACGACATCAATGATGCGCTTGGTTTTCTCCGAGGACAATAAGAAAACATCGGTACCTTCCATTAGAGGAGAGAATTCATTGATATTGGTGTGCGGACTAAAAAACTTGGCATATAATGGTGTGGTGGTATTGACTTTAATAAGGACTTCCACATTCTTTTCAATAAGTAATTCATCCATGGTACCGTCATAACGTTTCTTACCAACAACGATATCGTAATCTATTTTTTGACGCTTTAAAAACTCTGTAAAATGACGAACAAACTGTTTCTGATTCTGAATAAAAATAACATCATTCCCATAAACCATAAAAGAATAAGGAGCGATAGAAGCTTCTTTGGCATAAAAAGCTTCAATGTAACGTGTGAGATAATAATGTCTCATGTAGTAGTAAGCCGCTTTGACTTTCTCACTATCGTTATTGAATATTTTATTTTTAAAATAATCTTTGACATCACCAACATCGCCATCAGGTTTAAAACGCTTATCGTAAAGATCAAGTACTTCTTCTTTGGACACCTTCGTTTTTATGATGTCTTCTTTTTCAGGAAGAAATGCCAAAGCACGATCTTCAAATTTTCCTGATCGTGCAAAATACACCTGGAATTTATAGGATGGTAGCTCAACTAAAGGATAGAACCATCGTGTATACTCACTTTTCGGAATATTATTTTCCGTGAGTTCATAACGTCTCATATTGCGTTTTTCGGTTGGAATTTCCTTTAAATCTGGAGCGCCATTAAACGAATTAAAATTGATAAAAAAGTCATTTTCGGTTTCAAAGAATAACTTGTATTCCATGATTGGGTAATCTTCTGCTAAAGGCTTTTCTACAGGATCAAAACCAAAAGCATAAGTACTTTTAAAAGGTTCTCTTTTATAGTAGTAATAATCAATTATATCACCAACTTCAAGATTTGAAATGGCTAATTTTGTTTCTCCATCGACTTCAACCGCTTCTTTATCGACATCAATTTCTATTTCGGTGCCATCAGGTTTTACGATTTTTATGCCTACTAAGGTGTTACCTTTTCTGGCTAACCAACTAATTTGACCTTTAGACGAATAAAAACGCTTTCGAAATGAAAATTCTGAAAACTCTTCAAGAGCAGCTTTGTCTAAAAGTTTAAATCGCTTTCTTATCGAGGTGGTATAGGTGACGTTTTTTCCGAACTTATGAAAATCGTAGTTTTCATTTTTATAAATGATCACAGCAGATTCGTTGAGCCATTCTTCAGGAATTTCGGTGGCATTTTTATAAGCGTCATTGGCTCCCCAAAAAAACGCTTTTGCTTCAAGAGCTTCCTTAGATTGTGATATTGACGACAAAGTGATTAGCAGCGCTAATAGTGATAAGAGGTTACGCATAGTGGAAATATTAGTCTTTAGTTAGGATAATTTGTTCGTTGTAGATGGTATTGAGCTGGTTAATAAATTCATTCCATACTTCAAAATCTGTAGTTTCAATTTTGGCATTCTTAATTTGAAAGGATTTTTTGTAAACAATTTTATTTCCTGTTTTAGAAAAACCAACCTTCATATCAAAATTAGGGTTCGAAATTTCAATAGCTTCTGGTAAATGAGAAATTTTGTAACCTGCTGGAATCGTAAGATTAGTAATCGATTCTAAATCTTTTTTTGAATTGAAAACGTAGTCTGTGTGGCGTTCTTCCATGACGAAATTAGAGAGTTCTTTTTCTAAATCTAAATCAATATAAACTTGATTATCAAAAGAAGACACGGCATTTTTAATGGCAACATCATAAGCAATATTGATGTTTTCGTCGCGGTCTAATAAATCGGACGTTTCAATATTAGATACTTTTATATTGCTGTCACCTTTACTTAGGTAGCGTTCTAGAAATTCATCTTTTTTATCATTTTTCATAGTATTGAAATAATAGAGTAGACCAGACCTGCTTTCACCTTTGAACAATTTATCAACTTTTCCGGTAATGACTTCATCAGAAAGGGTCAAGTTGTAGATAAACTGTTCTTTATTGAATTCGGCAGATGCACTTGGCACGTGCTCTAAAATAAAGTTTTCGCCATCCTCAATAAGTACTTGTTTCCCTTGAATACGGTCGGCATATTCACCGAAGGCATTAAATTTTTCAGTGCCATCTAAAAATATGGGCTCACCATCTTTGAAAAGTGTACAAATCATATGGTTATCTACAGATAAGTTAGGCGTTGAGTAATCGTAGGCTATATGTTTGGTGCCAATCCATGTAAGTCGCGCATCAAATCCAGCTTCCACTAACATTTGCTTAGTCAGGTTCGCCATACCTTTACAATCACCGTAGCGTTTTTCAAATACGCTAGAAGCCTCATCTGGCTTGAAGCCAGCAATACCGTCTTCAAAGGCAATATACCTGATGTTATCTTGAACCCAATAATAGATGTTTTTTATCTTTTCTTTATCAGTTGTGGCATTTTCAGTGAGTTCCTTCACTTTATCCTTAATCTTGGAATTGTCATTTTCAAGACTATTGACTAATGATTTGTACCAATTGTAAAGATCTTGTGTCGATTCAAAAATATTGACACGTGTGTTGTTTTGTTTATATGATTTCGCCAAGATGAGAATATGCGGATAAACATAGGTTGGACCTGGAGCATTATGATCTTTGTACATGCCTGGTACATTTTTTAAAGTATATTCGTGGATGGTGGCATTCCCATTACGGCTTTCACTTTGCTTTTTATCAATGTCATATCCTTCAAAATTAAGTTCTTTCAATTCTATGTCTAGCCATTTCGGAATTTCTATGGAAATGGTTTTTAACGCTGCGGGATAGTCGTTATTAAAATAGAGTTTCGTGAAATATTTAATGTCTTTGTAATCCTTTTCAATCATGGTGATATAACGGTAACCAAGTTGTGCAAAATCCATATTGGTGTATTTGACACGGCTGTCATGATGAAACAAATCATCACTTTTGTAAGCTTCATCCTTAATATAAAAATTGGCGTCCTTGCCATTTCTAAATTCAATATCAAATGCTTCTATAGATGATTCGCCATCGTAAAAGCAATATTTTTGGATATCAGCTCTAGGGACGATATTAATCATGTTATCCGTCATGACGTGATTTACAGTCACTTTATCTTCACGATTGTCGAAGTCAAAAGTAATGACATCCTTACTGCTGATGAGTGCGACATCATCATCAGGAAATTGTTCTTTTAGTTGTAAGGCTTTTGCACGATCTTCATCTGTAGGGTCTATCCGTTTTTGAGCAAAACTGGAGACATGGAGCATTACAAGAAGTAAAAGGCTCAGTATAAATTTAGTCATAATAGGGTGTTAGATATGCAAGATATTATTATGATTTAATACTTAAAATATTTCGCAAGAATTTTTTAAATATTATCGCGCTACGACCTATATATCCGACCGCTTGCTACTAAGTTGAATTTAATGATACTAGACAGTAGATCATTTAGTAATCGAAGCTTTAAATTGTTGAGGGGTCATAAGCTCCATTTTTTTGAATTGACGATTGAAGTAACTCGTATTGTTGAATCCAGACTTATAAGCTATTTCAGAAATGAGATAGGCTTTATGTTCCTTAATGAGTTTTTTGGCAAATTTGATTTTTTCGGAATTGATATAATCGATAGGAGAGACGCCTAAGGTGTTTTTAAACTGTTTATGGAAATGGGACGGACTCATGTAAGCTTTTTCAGCTAAGAGATCGACGGACATGTCCTTGTTGGTCAAATGATCTTTAATGTACTTGATAACTGTTCCAATGCGTGTGTCGTTGAAAATTTGATGGGGATCATTAAGTATTAGTGATTTGGCTTTCGTTTGAAGCAATCTAATAATAAGTTCCTGTATCATTAAATCTAAAAGGACATCCTTGGAGGTATTATTGTTGGTAAATGTATAGGTGAGTCGCTCAATCAAGTGGTTCACATCAGCATTGTTGATTAAGTGCGACGTTGTTTCTTCAAGGTTCCAATTGTTGTTTTCATTTCCTATAGCTACTTGGTGATTAAACTTATTGACGACCTCATCAATTTTAGTAGCGTCAATACCTAGTGCTAAACACTGTGTTGGTGCGTTTTTAGTTGCCAAAGGAAAATCAATAACCATCTCTTTATTCGTTGGCATCACGACAGATTCTCCTGGAAAAAAATCAAAAGCTTCAAATCCATCAATATGCATGATCTTTTTTCCGGTAAGCATGCTAGCAATGATTGGGAAGTCAAAAGTTAACGATACTTTTTCTGCTTGCGCATGGGTTTCGTAAATATTCAATTCGGCGTAATCGGCATTGTAGGTCGTTCTGTTTTCAACCAAGGTTGTCAGTTTTCGATGCTTTTTATGGTGATGTAATAATGGCTTCATACTCAATAATACAAAAAAATAGGACGCATTGTGAAGATATAATAGATATGTTCAAAACAATGATACATATGTTCAAGATATTTAGGTATTCTTAAAATAACTTTATCAAAATTAAAAATAATCTAAATAATAGATTAAAATATTAACTAATTAATAAATTAACACTTATTCAGATGAGTTATTCAAAACCAAAATTTAAAGAGAAATATGATAATTTTATCAATGGTAAGTTTGTGGCACCGCAATCGGGTCAATACTTTGATAATACATCACCAATCGACAATAGTTTCATTGCAAAATATCCAAGATCCCAGAAGGAAGATGTTGAATTGGCCTTAGATGCGGCAAACAATGCGAAAGAAGCATGGGGCAATACCTCTGCAACGGAGCGCGCAACGCTTTTGAATAAAGTAGCCGATATTATTGAAGAGAATTTAGAGGAATTTGCCTTAGTGGAAACTTGCGACAATGGGAAACCTATTCGTGAAACCTTAAACGCCGATATTCCTCTTTGTGTCGATCATTGGCGTTATTTTGCAGCTTGTATACGATCGGAAGAAGGCAGTGCCACAGAACTAGATGCAAATACCCTTTCAATGAACATCAAAGAACCATTAGGTGTGGTTGGTCAAATCATTCCGTGGAACTTCCCTTTACTCATGCTGTCTTGGAAACTCCCTCCGGCATTGGTCACAGGGAACTGTGTCGTACTAAAACCTGCTGAGCAGACACCGTCTTCGGCAACATTACTTATGGAAAAGATCGCAGATGTGTTTCCTCCAGGAGTGATTAATATAGTGCATGGTTTTGGTCCAGAAGCTGGAAAACCTCTAGCGTCGAGTTCTCGTGTTGATAAAGTGGCCTTTACAGGTGAAACTACTACAGGACAATTAATCATGCAGTATGCCTCAAAGAACTTGAATCCCGTGACCATGGAATTAGGTGGTAAGTCGCCTAATATATTCTTTAATTCTGTCATGGATGCAGACGATGCCTACTTGGACAAAGCTATAGAGGGCGCAGTACTTTTTGCATTTAATCAAGGGGAAGTATGTACTTGTCCATCGCGTTTATTGGTGCAAGAAGCTATTTATGATGCGTTCATGAAGCGCGTTATTGAGAGAACAAATACTATTGTTCAAGGTGATCCATATGATACCAATACCATGGTTGGCGCTCAGGCCTCGAATGATCAATATGAAAAAATCCAAGCCTATTTAGCTATTGGAAAAGAGGAAGGAGCGAAAGTATTGTCTGGTGGAGAAGCAAATTCATTGGATGGTGAATTGTCTAATGGATTCTACATCAAGCCAACAATATTGGAAGGCCACAATAAAATGAGAGTTTTTCAGGAAGAGATTTTCGGACCCGTAGTTTGTGTGACTAAATTCAAGGATGAGGCCGAGGCTTTGGAGATCGCCAATGATACCCTTTATGGATTGGGAGCAGGTGTTTGGACGAGAGATGCACACCAGTTGTATCAAATTCCTAGAGCCATTAAAGCAGGTCGTGTTTGGGTAAACTGTTATCACGCCTATCCAGCACATGCGCCATTTGGAGGCTATAAAAAATCTGGTTTTGGAAGAGAAAACCATGTGATGATGCTCAACTACTACCGTCAAACCAAAAACATGCTTATTTCTTATGACAAGAATAAATTGGGATTCTTTTAGAATTGAAAATTGATTAATAGTAGAGGCTGAATATAGGATTCAGCCTTTTTTTGTAAATTAAGAACTATGAAACGAATAGAGATAACAGAGGCAGCTGCAAAAGTAGTGAGGCAATTAAAAGACCAACATGGGGAATTGATTTTTCATCAAAGTGGTGGCTGTTGTGATGGCTCCGCACCCATGATCTTTGAAAAAGAGGACATGTATTTAAATGAGAGCGATGTGTTGCTAGGTACCGTCGAAGGGGTCAATTTTTACATGAATATCGATCAATTTGAATATTGGAAACACACACATCTCACAATAGATATTACTGAAGGTCGAGGTGCCAGTTTTTCGTTGGAAATTCCTTTAGGTTTGCGTTTTATTGTGCATTCGAGATTATTAAACCCACAAGAACAGACGTTTTTTAATAACAAATAGAAATATTACATTGCTGAATCTAATCTTATCAATCAAATGAGTAATTACCATATCAAACATTTAGAAGAATACTATCAAGTCTATCGAAAATCGGTCAGGAATCCGGAAACTTTTTGGGAGGAAATTGCTGAGGAACATTTCCTATGGAGGAAAAAATGGGATAATGTCCTCAGTTGGGATTTTACCAAACCCGAAGTCAAATGGTTTGAAGGTGCGAAACTGAATATTACCGAAAACTGTATCGACCGTCATTTATATACACGTGGCGACAAAACGGCTATTATTTTTGAGCCTAATAATCCAGATGAGGAAGCGCAACATATCAGCTATAAGAATTTACATGAGCGCGTTTGCAGATTTGCCAATGTATTGAAAAATCAAGGCATCAAAAAAGGAGATCGCGTATGTATCTATTTGCCGATGATTCCCGAATTGGCAGTTTCTGTCTTGGCTTGCGCCCGAATTGGAGCAATTCATTCGGTCGTGTTTGCAGGTTTTTCGTCTACCGCTTTGGCTACTCGAATTAACGATTCCGATTGCAAGATGGTCATTACTAGCGATGGGTCTTATCGCGGAGCTAAAACCATCGATTTGAAAGGAATTGTTGACGAAGCTTTGTTGGAATGTGAAGGTGTCAATACTGTTTTGGTGGCTAAACGTATCAATTCTGATGTACAGATGAAAGAAGGTCGTGACCATTGGTTACAACCGCTTTTAGACAAGGCTGATGGACACTTCACACCAGAAATTATGGATGCAGAGGACCCATTATTTATATTATATACGTCGGGTTCAACTGGGAAACCCAAGGGAATGGTGCATACCACAGCAGGGTATATGGTGTATACGGCCTATACGTTCAAAAATGTATTTCAATATCGTGAAGCGGATGTGTATTGGTGTACGGCGGATATTGGCTGGATTACTGGACATAGCTATATTGTCTATGGTCCACTATGTAATGGAGCTACTACAGTTATGTTTGAAGGCGTGCCAAGCTATCCTGATTTTGGTCGTTTCTGGCAAATTGTGGAGAAACATAAAGTCAATCAGTTTTATACTGCGCCAACAGCCATTAGAGCCTTAGCCAAAGAAGGGGTAGAGCATCTCGAAAAACATGATCTGTCCACCTTAAAGGTTTTGGGGACGGTTGGGGAACCAATTAATGAAGAAGCTTGGCATTGGTATGATGATAATGTAGGTAAGAAAAAAGCACCTATTGTAGATACTTGGTGGCAAACTGAAACGGGAGGCATCATGATTACGCCTATCGCTTTTGCGACGCCTACAAAACCAACCTATGCGACTTTACCATTTATTGGTATCCAGCCTGCACTTATGGATGAAAATGGTCAAGAAATAAAAGGGAATCAGGTAGACGGACGTCTATGTGTGAAATTTCCGTGGCCGAGTATGGCGCGAACGATATGGGGAAATCATCAGCGCTATAAAGACACCTATTTTTCGGCATATGAGAACAAGTATTTTACGGGAGATGGCGCCCTGCGCGATGAAGTTGGTTACTACCGAATTACCGGTCGTGTAGACGATGTCATTATTGTTTCGGGACATAATCTTGGAACGGCACCAATTGAAGACGCTATTAATGAACATCCTGCCGTGGCCGAAAGTGCTATTGTAGGATTTCCGCATGATATCAAAGGAAATGCGCTTTATGGTTATGTCACATTGAAGGAAACAGGAGAAAGTAGAAATCACGATAACCTTCGCAAGGAAATCAATCAGTTGATTACTGAGCAGATTGGTCCCATTGCCAAATTGGATAAAATTCAGTTTACTCAGGGTCTCCCAAAAACAAGAAGTGGTAAAATTATGAGACGAATTTTGCGTAAGATTGCAGGAAAGAACACTAGTAATCTTGGTGATACTAGTACGCTTTTGAATCCGGAAGTGGTTCAAGAAATTATGGATAATGCCTTGTAGTAAAGAATCCTAATTGATTATCAAGAATTATTAGTTATACATGGTAAGTTTTTTTCTTCGTTGTTTCAGAATGATAAAGATCACGAGTGATAATATTCCAAAAATTGAAAACCCAATAAATAAAGGTAACACAGAAGTTTTTACAAAACTTCCAATGTAATTGGCTATAGGCACAGCTAGCACAGTGGAAACGAAACCGTTTATAGCAGCACCGATCCCAGCAATATGACCTAAGGGCTCCATGGCTAAGGAACGCAAATTTCCAAAGAGAAATCCAACGGCAAAGAATTGCATTAAGAAAAAGGTTACTAAGACATGAACACTTGGGTTCTGACCTGTATGAAACAATAGGACATACAGCAATGATATAGCTGCATATGCAATCGTTGCATAATAAGCAATATTAAAAGAGCCAAATTTAATAACGAGTCGGCTGTTAGTAAATGTGGCAAAACCCACGGAGAATGCTGTACTAGCAAAGATATATGGGAACATTTCACCCAATTGGTACTGATCTTGAAAAATTTGTTGAGAGGTGCTCAAATACACCATAAATGATCCGGTAATAAAACCAGATACCAAGGTATAAGCCACAGCTTCCTTATATTTTAAAAATTCTTTGGTACCCGTAATGAAGATAGCAGGTCTAAATTTTACACGATGTTTTTCGTCTAGGGTTTCTGGTTGTCTTTTCCAGAACCAAAGTACGATTATTAAACCTATAATTAAGTTGGCATTAAATATGGCTTTCCAATCAAAAAAATCTAATAATAATTGTCCGAAAGTTGGCGCTACAATGGGCACCAAAATAAAGAACATCACGATGATGGATAAAATTTTTGCCATAAAGTCACCACTATACGTATCGCGCGTCATTGAGATTGCGATTGTTCTCGGAGAAGACAATCCAATTCCTTGCAGCACGCGACCTACAATCATTATCTCAAAACTATTAGTATTAACGCAGATGATACTGGCAATCACAAAAAGCCCAAAACCAAAGTACACCATCGGTTTTCTTCCAAAGCTATCAGATAAAGGACCAAAAACTAATTGACCAAACCCTAAGCCTAAAAATATCATGGTAATCAATAATTGGTTATCATGATTGGTTGTAACTCCTAAAGATTCACCTATTTCTGGAAGGGCAGGTAATAAGGCATCAATGGATAGGGCAACAATAGACATCAAAGATGCCATAAGCGCTATAAATTCAATCTTAAAGGAAGGCTTGTTTTGCATGCTGCAAAAATAGTTCAATTAGGACGACTATGGAATTGCTGCTATACAATTATCACATGTCTCTATAAATAAAATAGATCGCTCAAAATTTTGAAGGAATCGTTTACAGTTTCATGAAAAAAAAGCTCCCAATTATGGAGCTTTTTTTAAGATTACTTTTTTCTTTTATAATTAATTTCCATGGTTTTGGTTTCTTTACCTTCAGGGGTTACCATGAACATTTCGAATTTATGTTCGTCATCTGATATTTTGGTCAACACTTCTCGAACCCACAAATCTTTTCCAGTCATTGGATCGGCCATGGAGCCTTCAAGAATTAAGGTTTTTGATTCTTTATCAAAGTCACCAGAAAGCATCATAATACCACTTCCAAAATTATCAATCCAAGTCGATACAAATTTCTTTTTGATGTTGTCATAGCCCATAATACTTTCACCATGGAATGGCATTTCTAACATCGTTCCTTTGTGACTAGAGCGCTGGTAGAGACCATCTAAAATCATTTCATTTTCGGTGGTGGCTTTCGAGATGCTTGGCGGTTGGCTTGGGTCCATCCACATTTGAACTTTAGCACTCCATTTTCCGTTAAATGACGCTAACCATTCGTGCTCTTCACTAGGCGTCATACTTTCTTTTAACGCTTTCATTTCATCTTTGCTTTGTGCAGTTACAGAACAAATAACTAGGACTAAAGCAAATGTTGTGAGTAATTTTTTCATTGTATATGATTCATTGGTTGTGAAACTAAAGGTACTAAAAATTCAATTATAATGGGATGTTACCGTGTTTGCGATTTGGACGTTCTACTTGTTTGTCTTCAAGCATTGCAAAGGCCTTGATAAGTTTGCGTCTTGTGGTTTTTGGTAGGATCACTTCATCTACAAATCCACGTTCAGCGGCACTGTAAGGGTTAGCAAAAAGCTGAGCATATTCAGCTTCTTTTTCTTTCCATTTCCCTTCTTTATCTTCTGCTGAATTGATGTCCTTTTTAAAGATGATTTCTGCTGCTCCCTTGGCACCCATAACAGCAATTTCAGCACTAGGCCAAGCAAAATTCATATCACTTCCAATGTGCTTAGAGTTCATAACATCATAAGCACCACCATAAGCTTTTCGAGTTATGACCGTCACTCTAGGGACGGTTGCCTCACTAAAAGCATAGAGTAATTTGGCACCATGTACAATTATACCATTCCATTCTTGATCTGTTCCTGGTAAAAATCCTGGAACGTCCTCTAACACTAATAGCGGGATGTTAAAGCAGTCGCAAAACCTTACGAATCTCGCGGCTTTTTTGGAACTGTTCACGTCTAGAACACCAGCCAAAAACATAGGCTGATTGGCCACTATGCCAATGCTTCGTCCTCCAAGTCGTGCAAATCCAACAATAATATTTTCAGCATGATCTTTATGAATTTCATAAAAGGAATCCGAATCGATAATCCCTTGAATAACCTCATGCATATCATACGGCTTATTCGGGTTTTCAGGAACGATAGATGCTAAAGTATCTCTAACTTCATCCTGAAGGTCATATGGCAGCATTTTAGGAGTTTCTGTATTATTTTGAGGCAGATAGCTCAATAATTTTTTTACATCTTCTAAACAAGTAATATCGTTAGAGGATGTTTTGTGTGCAACGCCTGATTTCGTTGAATGTGTACTAGCACCACCTAGTTCTTCGCTTGTAACTTCTTCATTAGTGACTGTTTTGACCACGTTTGGTCCTGTAACAAACATATAACTCGTGTTTTCTACCATAATCGTAAAATCAGTCATGGCAGGAGAATACACAGCGCCACCAGCACACGGTCCCATGATGGCAGATATCTCTGGAATAACGCCAGAGGCACTTACATTTCGGTAAAAAATATCGGCATAACCTCCAAGGGAACGCACACCTTCTTGAATTCGAGCACCACCCGAATCATTAAGTCCAATTATAGGCGCGCCAACCTTCATCGCCAAATCCATAACCTTACATATTTTTTCAGCATGGGTTTCAGAAAGTGAGCCACCAAAAACGGTAAAATCTTGGGCAAACACATAGATAAGCCTACCGTCTACTGTACCATATCCTGTGACAACACCATCACCATAGAATTTTTGATTTTCCATTCCGAAATCTTTAGTTCGATGGGTTACTAAGGCACCAATTTCTTCAAACGACCCTTCATCCAAAAGGTACATGACGCGTTCACGAGCCGTCAATTTTTTCTTTTGATGTTGTTTGTCAATCCTCGATTGTCCGCCACCAAGATAGGCTTGTTCTAATTTATCATTGAGTTGTTTTATTTTAGAATCCATAGTTGTTATCTAGTTTTTAGGAACGCGGAGTTGTTTTTGTGTTTTTAAATAATTTTTGACTGCGAGAAGTGCGGCAATTTTAACCTCAGTTTTTTGTTGTTCAAGTAATTGTTCAGGTGCATAATACCGTTTTACGAAATGCGTATCAAAATTACCACTTCGGAAAGCTTCATGTTCACAGACATAGGTGCCAAACGGCAGTGTGGTTTCTATGCCTTCAATATGATAATCGTCAATCGCTTTGAGCATCAGTCCGATCGCTTCCTCTCGTGTTTTTCCATAAGTAATTAATTTGGACAGCATTGGATCGTAATAAATTGGAATATCCATACCTTGCTCAAAACCATTATCAACCCGTATGCCTTCTCCAACAGGTAGTTGATAGGTAGAAAGTGTACCTACACTAGGTAAAAAATCATTCAAAGGATCTTCAGCGTAAACGCGAAGTTCTAGGGCATGTCCGTGGATTGATAAATCATCTTGGGAGTAGGGAAGTACTTCACCTCGCGCCACTCTTATTTGCATTTCTACTAAGTCTGTATTGGTAATGAGTTCTGAAACCGGATGCTCTACTTGTAAGCGGGTATTCATTTCTAAGAAATAAAAATTGTGTTGATCGTCTAATAAAAACTCGACGGTACCAGCACCTACATAATCACAAGCTTTAGCCACCTTAATGGCAGCTTCACCCATTTTGGCTCTTAATTCTGGTGTTAAGACGCTTGATGGTGCCTCTTCAACCACTTTTTGGTGTCTACGTTGAATACTACATTCTCGTTCGAATAAATGAATGGTATTTCCGTGTGTATCGGCCATAACTTGGATTTCAATATGTCTTGGCGATGTGACGTATTTTTCAATAAATACAGATCCATCACCAAAAGCATTCACGGCTTCACTAATGGCACGATTCATTTGAGATTCGAATTCAGATTCTTTTTCTACAATGCGCATGCCTTTACCACCACCACCAGCGGATGCTTTTATAAGAATAGGGAATCCAATTTCTTGGGCAATTTTTTTAGCTTCAGGGATATCAGTAATCGCCTCATCAGTACCTGGTACCATTGGAATATCGTACTTTTTCACAGCCTCTTTGGCGGCCAGTTTGCTACCCATAATCTTAATGGCTTTAGATTTCGGACCAATAAATGTCACACCATTCGATTCACAAAGTTCAGCAAAATCTGCATTTTCACTTAGAAACCCATAACCAGGATGAATGGCATCTACATTTAGAGACTTAGCCACTTCAATAATTTTATCACCTCTTAAATAAGACTCGCTGGAAGCTGCTTCTCCAATTAGGACCGCTTCATCAGCATATTTTACGTGTGGCGATTGCCTATCAATAGTAGAATATATGGCCACAGTTTTAATGCCCATTTTTTTAGCAGAACGCATCACTCGAATGGCAATTTCTCCACGATTAGCAACAAGAATTTTATTCATAGAAAATAGTTTTAGAATGGATGCTTTTGATAAAGCATCTGTAGAAGAAACGTGCTACGCTTCAAATTCAATTAATAAATGGTTCTTTTCAACGGCATCTCCTTTTTTAATAGCTATCGATTTTATAATACCATCTCTTGGTGCGGTGATGACATTTTCCATTTTCATAGCTTCCAAAATCAAAAGGCTGTCATTTTCTTGGACTTCTTGTCCAATCTCCACGTTAATTTCAAGAATTAAGCCAGGCATAGGTGCTTTGATGTTATCCACTAACTTCGAAGCCCCTAACTCAAACCCCATTTCTTTTATTAGAACATCTAACTCATTAAATAAGTTTATGTTATAAGTGTTATTGTTAACTTTTACTTTAAATGTTTTTTTATTAAAATTTGAGGTAACAATTTCTGTTTTATAAGATATGTTGTCGTATAAAACATGAAATTCGGAAGGAGAAACCTCAATAGCATTGAGATTTGAAATATCTGTTTCTGAAATATCTAAATCAAAGGATTCGTTGATATTCACTTTGAATGATTGACTCATTTAATCGTGTTTTAGATTCGTTATAAAGGTAATAAATTATAACGTTTTCGTAATACCGAATCTCGATAGTTCTAACTTATATATTTTGTTTCTAAATTATGAGTCTTCAGGCTTAAAATGAGAATCTTCCTGATGTCTTTTTATGGCTTTATGAGAAAGGATGATCCCCAATGCTAAGGATACGAATGCACCTATCCAAATGCCAGGTATAAAATCAATAAATAAGAAAAAGTCATAGCACCCATGAAAAACAATCGCCAATAACAGACCTAGAAGATTAAATTTAATTCGGTTTTTGGAAAACTTCGCTTTTCCCATGAAATAACCCATCAATATACCAAAGGTGGCATGTGCTGGAACAGCAGTGAATGCTCTTAAAATACCTGTGGCATAGCCGCCTTGCATCACATATAATATATTCTCAGTAGCGGCAAATCCCATAGACACCATGACAGCGTACATAATACCGTCATAGGGTTCATTAAATGCTTTCTTTGGTTGTGCAAAGAATCTAACGATGATATACTTGCTAAATTCTTCTGTGAGCCCAACTACTATAAATGCTTTTACAAACTGCTGTGGTACACTGAATTGATCTTTTAGTGGTAGAAGTATGTCAAAACCTAAGTAAAGAATTGTTGTAACGATAATACTTACAACAGCACCTAATAAGAAATTGGCAATTAATAATTTTATCGGTTCTTTATCATATTTATCCTTAAAATAGATATAAGTGACGATGATAAAAATAGGAGCAATAGCTAAAATCAGTAGATTCAACATGGTGGTAAAATTAGTCTTTTTTTAATCTAAAGCCAATATTATCGCTTCAATAACCTGTTTGTAGTAGTCACTATTACTAGCAATAAAATGATTATTGGTCTTACTATTTTTCAATAGCTCATTAAATAAAGGAATTGACACAAATTTGAGAGCTTCAACTTCTTCTTTTTGAATCACCATATCACGAATAGTCAGATTTGTTTTTGCAATAAATGTATGATGAAATTCGTTGTCTTTGATGCCATTCGGATAGCTTTGAAAACATTTGAATGTTCCAATTTTTTTTAATTCGGAGCTATCCATTATGATGCCAATTTCTTCACGAGCTTCTCTGATAGCTGCTGCTTTAATCGTTTCACCTGCATCGACATGACCTGCTACGGATACATCCCATAGCAAGGGGCAAATGGTTTTAGTTGCTGCACGTTGTTGTAAGAGAATTTCAGCCGCTGCATTGTAAATCCAAACATGTGCCGTATTATGATAGTGTCCTAAGGCATGAATTTCCGTTTTAGGAGCGGAATGTCCTGTTGGATTTCCCTGATGGTCAACAATGTCAATAAGTTCTTCCATAGCCAAAAACAGCCTCCAAAAGAGGCTGTTTTCATATTATTAATTAGTCAAAATACGAAAAGGTATCACCATCTTTAATTTGAAGTAATGTCTCATAAATCATTTTTATGACATTTTCAACATCATCACGATGCACCATTTCTACGGTGGTATGCATATACCTTAGTGGTAACGAAATGAGTGCTGATGCCACACCACCATTGCTATATGCAAAAGCATCTGTATCGGTACCAGTAGCTCTTGATAAGGCAGAACGTTGGAATGGAATTTTCTTAGATTCAGCGGTATCCGTAATAAGATCTCGCAGTTTTTGCTGTACTGCTGGTGCATAGGCCACTACTGGTCCTTTACCCATTTCAAGTAGACCTTCTTTTTTCTTTTCAATCATAGGTGTTGTGGTGTCATGTGTCACATCTGTCACGATGGCCACATTGGGCTTGATACGTTCAGTAATCATTTGGGCACCACGTAATCCTATTTCTTCTTGTACAGAATTGGTAATGTATAGTCCGAAGGGCAATGTTTTCTTATTCTCTTTAAGAAGTCTAGCGACTTCGGCAATCATAAAACCACCCATTCTATTATCTAAAGCGCGACATACAAACTTATCTTTATTTAAGATGTGGAATGTGTCTGGATATGTGATGACACAGCCTACATGGACGCCTAGTTTTTCAACTTCTTCTTTATTGGCGCAACCACAATCGATAAATATGTTATCTGGTTTTGGAGCTTCCTCCTTAGATTTATTACGTGTGTGTATGGCTGGCCAGCCGAAAACGCCTTTTACAATACCATTTTTAGTGTGTATGTTAACAATCTTACTCGGTGCAATTTGGTGATCACTACCACCATTTCTGATAACATAAATTAAGCCATTGTCTGAAATATAGTTAACATACCAAGAGATTTCATCTGCATGACCTTCAATCACCACCTTGTATTTTGCTTTCGGATTAATAACACCAACCGCAGTCCCGTAGGTATCTGTAATGAATTCATCAACATAAGGTTTTAGATAATCCATCCATAGGTTTTGTCCGCTCCATTCATAACCGGTAGGTGATGCATTATTCAAATATTTCTCAAGAAAATCTAGGGATTTTTTATTCAGTATACTTTTTTTTGCCATCTTTAATAATTTGTTTCTATTTCTGTAAAAATAATAGGATTTATTGTCATTTTAATGGCTTCAGAGAACTTTTTCTAATTATCCTCTTAATTTTTAATTGGAATGGAAGTGCATTCGTCGGCACTGTATTTGCTATTTGAGAATTTATGATGACTTATACATAATATTAACAGGAATTAGAGGGTTATGAATGTGTAAATAATTAATTTTGAATTAGAATTGGAATAGTTTTGGATATACAATTACCTATGAAATTATTTTTCGGATTGATACTATGTTTGCCTTTAGGCTTATTTGCTCAGGAAGGGCCTGTTAAGCAGGATTCAACTTTAGTTCAATATATCTATGTTGAAGGTGATTCTATCCCTAAGACATCCATAGATTTGGATGAAGTTCTATTATTGAATAAACTGAAATTTGCCACTAAGGAAGAACGCATTAAGTATTTGATATTAAGACGAAAGACCATTAAAGTCTATCCGTATGCGAAATTGGCAGCAGAACGACTCACTAGATTGAATGAGCGTTTGGAATCCTTGGACAGCAAACGAAAGAAAAAGAAATATGCGAAAATGGTTCAAAAGTATATTGAGGATGAATTTTCAGCAGAGCTAAAAAAATTAACTAAAACGGAAGGTCAGATATTGGTAAAACTAATTCATAGACAAACAGGTAAAACCACCTTTCAATTAATTAAAGAGTTACGCAGTGGTTGGCGTGCCTTTTGGTTCAATAGCACGGCAAGTTTGTTTGATATCTCATTAAAAATGGAATTCAATCCCATGGATGTTAAAGAGGATTTTTACATAGAGGATATCTTGGAGCGTGCCTTTCAAAATCGTCAGTTAATACGTCAAGAACCTGCAATTGATTTTGATTATTATGACCTCAGTGATAAATGGTTATATCAAGGCGAAACTGCTGAAACTAAAAATTAATGCGCATACAAACCCCTTTAGAAGAACGTTTGAATGCTTGGAGCCATGGAATAGGAGCGGCTCTCGGTATTGCTGGATTAATTTTACTAATAGTCTTTTTAAGAAAGGAGACACCATATGCGTTGTTTAGTGTTGTGGTGTATGGCATTTCGATTATTATATTGTTTCTAGCGTCAACATTTTATCATGCGGTCAAGGGAGTACAACGAAAGCATTATTTTAGAATCGTAGATCATATTAGTATTTATCTACTCATTGCTGGGACTTACACACCTGTATTATTAATTGTACTTCCAGATAGCTTGGGTTGGACCTTATTTTGGACTGTCTGGGGAATCGCTTTATTCGGAGTGGTTTTGAAATTGTTCTTTACGGGAAAATTCGAAACGTTTTCAACGCTTCTTTATCTGGTGATGGGCTGGTTGATTGTTTTTGATTATAGCACCTTATCTGAGCGACTACCAGATAATGGATTATATCTATTGTTTGCTGGAGGCGCATTTTATACAGTTGGTATTGTATTTTATATTTTCGAAAAAATACCATTTAATCACGTTATTTGGCATTTATTTGTGTTAGGTGGTGCTATTTGCCACTTTTTTATGGTGTATTATTATGTCATTTAAACATGTTGGTCAATCAAAATGACATTACCATCAGGATCAATAACCGTTAGACTTCCTGGCCCAGAAGTGGATGCGCTAACTTCCGAATGTAATTTGAGTCCATGAGATTTTAAATGCTGTTGAATGGTTCTTATATCTTCAAAATTTTCTAAGGTTTGAGCGTTTTCATCCCAACCCGGATTAAAGGTTAAAATATTATTCTCGAACATACCTTGAAAAAGTCCAAGAAGTGTTTTATCATTTTTCATGATTAGGTATTGACGCTCTATTTGTCCTGCAAACACATAAAATCCAAGCGTTTCATAAAATGCTTTAGACGCTTTGAGATCTTTTACTGCTAAGCTAATTGAAAATACACCAAGTTTCATTGTATCTAAAATTTTTAAAGTTATACTTTTATTGAATGTCATCCAGTATGGATTACAATCATTTCATAAAGAAATTGCTGATGCCACTTAAAATACTTTGCACGGCATACGATGCTAATATCAATCCCATAATCTTACTAATGACTGTAATACCATAACTGCCTATTTTTTCTTGAATAGTATTAGCGATAAGCAATAGTACACAAGTTAATGCAACCACTATTAAAACTAAAAATGTCGTGACTGTTTGCTGTTGGATGGTGTAGATGTGATTGTCTGTCATTAGGACCACAGCCATTATCGCTCCAGGTGATGCTATGGACGGAATTGCTACAGGAAATACAGTAACATGTTTAAAATCGGTAATTTGACTTTTTTCACGTTCTGGCTTTCCATCTCCAAAAACCATAGTCAATGCAAATAGAAAAAGAATCAGTCCACCTGAAATTTGAAAGGCCTCTAAAGACACCTCCATAGTTTCAAGAATAATCTGACCGATGACAATAAAAAATAATAGAATTATAAATGCAATGACAGATGCACGAAGTGCAATTTTTCGTTTATGAAGGCGATCAAATTCTTTCGTGGCTTCTAAATATACTGGAACCGTTCCTATCGGATCTATAACAGCAATTAGTAAGAAAACAGAAACAATAATTTCTTTCATTGTATACGCTCGGCTTTTGTTGTAAAAGAAAGGCCTTGCTGCCCGACAGTGGAATTCATGACACCCTCAAATAGCGGTTCAGGGCAATCCTGAGGAATCATCCATTCAAAAATGAAATTGGATCCTGTACCACCTTCTGTATCTACTTCGTCAATTATAATTTCCGTGGTCTCTAAAGGTGCCAAATAAATAGCATGATCAAAATACGTTCTTAGTAGCTTCCCATGAGTGTCGAAGTAAACTGCTTTGGTCAAATAAATGGTATCTGAGTCACTTACATTTCTTAAACTAGCCATGGCAGTCAAGTTGTGGGTTTTATGCTGAGAAATACTATAAATTTGGGAATAGATAGAGAGGTATGATTTACCAAATTCCAAGGAATCTTTGACTGACACATCCGTATACCTTTTACTCCAATTTTCAGCGTGAATACTCTCAGATTCTTCCGTAGTAACACAACTTAAAACAATAAGAGAACAAATTAGAAGGTAAAAGCTGTTTTTCATTATGGACTATCAATTTGATTCCTTACTAATATATAGTTTTTATTGGAATTCTTCTCATTGAAGTCTCTTATTTATTCAAAAATGTTACCTGTCTAAATAGTCACGGTATGTATCGTAAAAATCTTCAAACTTAGTCATGGTCTCGTTAAAAAAAACCATCACCTTTTGCCAAGTATTTTTATTGTGAATGGATACCTTTTCATCTAAAAGGATATATATTCTAGAAATTTCCTTTCCATTCTCTAAATAGTATTCCTCCTCAAAAATAGCCTCAGGTAAATAGTCGTTGGTGATAATGGTTTTAAGTGCCGTCAGTTTTTCCCAATAGGTGATCCGGTTGTCCAAGTCATCTTCTAAATCTAAGGCTACAAGTGCTTTTTTTGTGTCAAAATGGAATTTGAAAGAAAACCCTTTAATCTTCGTATCATAAAGGATCCATTTTCTAGGAAACGATTTGCCAAAACTGGTCCAGAATTCTTGTCGTAATATGCGGCTCTCTTCTTTTGAAAACATCGTTAAATTATATAAGCTATCATAATACCTAATATAATGGCCACAAGTTTTGAAAGGTTAAATTTATGGCCTTCACTACTTTCAAACAATATGGTCGTTGAAATATGAAAGAAGATTCCAATTACTAAAGCATTAATCATCGTAAGATAATCTTTGGGAATATGTGTCGCATTGGAAATATAGGTACCCAAAGGTGTCATTATCGTAAAAACAGACAGAAATCCAATAATCTGAATCTTATTGAAACTAGATTGTAGTAAAAACGTAGCGACTAGAGCAGCAATAGGAATTTTATGAATCAAAACACCATATACCATATCGTTATGCTCATGAATGGGAAACCCTTCTAGAAAACTATGCAGGCATAAACTGAGAAACAACAACCAAGGAAAGGCAGTATCCGATTTGTGGATGTGTACATGACCATGTTCAGCACCTTTTGAAAAAAACTCTAAAATGATTTGTAGTAAAATCCCACACATAATGAATAGCCCTGTCTTCTTAGTTTCCAGATGCTCATAAACCTCAGGTAGGAGATCAAAAAGCGTAAGGGCCAATAAAAAAGCACCACTAAAAGAAAGTAGTAGCTTTGTGTAAATTGGTTTTTTCTGTTTGGTACTAAGTGCCAGTAAAACACCAATGATAACAGCTAATATGGGTAATAGATAGGACTGCATTATTTAAATATCATGACTAAGCGTTCGGAAGTTTTTGAATCAAATTTTCCCAGTTTGTAATCGCCAAACACGTCTAATAGGTGAACATTAGCTTTTTCAAATAGCGTTTCAAAATCTGATAGGCTAAATGCTTTAACACGTTCTGTGAATTCGTAGTCTTCACCATCAACATTAAATTTAATATCTTTTATAATATACCCGTTTTCAAAGCGTCTTTTTTGATGAAAGGTGACATCATCAACAGTTTTTGAATCTTCTACAACGAGATGATCAATCACAAAATCACTGTTCATAAAATCAATGACGCCAAATCCAAAATCATTTAAATTAGCTTTTATGGCTTTAATCGTTTCGAGGTTTGCCGTTTCATCGTCAAAATAGCCAAAACTTGTAAACAGATTAAATACAGCATCAAATTGCTTGCTGTATGGTTGACACATATCATGGACTTCAAAATGTAAGGTCTCATTTTCAAATTGCTTTGCGAAAGCTATACTGTTTTCCGACAAGTCAACGCCTGTAACATTGTAGCCTAAGCTATTGAGATATATAGAATGTCGTCCTTTACCACAAGCTAGATCTAATATTTCTCCATGCTCTGGCAAGTTCAAATACTCGGTGAGATTATCCATAAATTGCTGTGCTTCATTATGGTCTCTATCTTTATATAACATATGGTAGAATGGTGTGTCAAACCAGGAGGCATACCATTGTTTCGCTTGTTTTGTCATTTTAAAATCCTGAATCAGAAGAAACTCATTTTCAATTCTTCTTATAAGCCACAAAAATACTTTATTTTTGCAATCTATTGGTCGAACAGCATGGAGAATAATTATAAAATGGTAGCCAAAACCTTATTTGGTTTTGAAGATTTATTGGAAAAAGAGCTCATTCAATTAGGAGCAATGGATGTCAAAAAAGGTGTTCGTAACGTTAGTTTTGTGGGTGACTTAGGATTTATGTATAAAGCTAATTTGGCACTAAGGACTGCTATAAAAATATTAAAGCCTATTACATCTTTCCGCGTTATGACCGAGCAAGATCTTTACGATCAAGTTTATAAAATGCCTTGGGACAAATATCTAAAACCTACGGGAAGTCTCGCTATTGATGCCACGGTACATTCAAAGAATTTTACGCATTCGAAATATGTCGCTTTAAAAACCAAAGATGCGATTGTCGATAAATTCAGAAATACAGATGGTCAACGCCCTAATATTGATTTGCGTTTTCCAGATGTAAAAATTAATGTTCATATAGACCGACAAACCTGTACGATTTCTTTGGATTCTTCAGGAGAATCGCTACATAAACGCGGTTATAAATCAGCCACTAATATCGCTCCAATTAATGAAGTTTTAGCCGCTGGATTAGTGATGCTTTCAGGTTGGGATGGTCAGTGCGATTTTATGGATCCCATGTGCGGAAGTGCTACCATCTTAGCTGAAGCTGCCATGATTGCCTGTAATATTCCTCCTAATTTAATGCGAAAAGAATTTGCTTTCGAACGCTGGCAGGATTGGGATGTTGATCTATTTGAGAAGATAGAGGAATCCTTGTTGAAAAAAACGAGGGATTTTCATCATAAAATGATTGGCTACGATAAATCACCAAGTGCGATTGCTAAAGCCAAAGCAAATATAAAAAATGCGCATTTAGAAGAATTTATAAGCGTTTCTCATGAGGACTTTTTTAAAACTGAAAAAGAAGGGGATAAGAAGTTGCACATCTTGTTCAATCCACCTTATGGAGAACGTTTAGATATCGATATGGAGAGTTTTTATAAAGCTATTGGTGATACATTGAAACAAGGGTATCCTGGCACCGACGCATGGTTTATCACGTCCAATCTAGAAGCTTTAAAACATGTAGGCTTAAGACCTTCGAGAAAAATTCATTTATTTAATGCAAAGCTGGAATCGAGGCTCGTCAAATATGTGATGTATGAAGGCAGTAAAAAGGCTAAGTACAATAATTAAGTACAATAATAACGCGTAAGCTTAATTCTTTTCTTTTTCAACCACCACTTTTTTATCTTTTTTATAAATAGGAATTAAGTAGGAGATGGTATACCCAAATCCCAATCCGAAGCGACCACTGTCATAGGTCCGATTAAATCCTGGCACATACAAGTTTTCTAGACCATCGGGTTGGTCTTGCGTAATCATACTTTTTAATTGAATGTTTAATCCTGCATAAAGGTTGGTGAATAATTCAGCTTTAAGACCTATCACTAATTCTGCCCAAATAGCTGAAAGGCCGTTGAATTCTTGACTAGGATTCGCCGTTGATGGCAAATTCCAATATTGATCCGTATTATAAATGGTATAGCTGTTTAATTGCTGACTAAAACTGGATAAACCTACTCGAAATCCTGTGTAAATCATGTTTTGCATGTCTAACCAGTTCGTGTAAGTATTATAGTCGATACCTGCTTTAAAATAACTCCCTGTTGCCGTGACATCTAAATAGTCTGTCGCAATTCTTCGTTCTTCTGTACCAAGTTCTCCAGCTACATATAACTTTTTCGTTAATCGGTAGTCGCCATTAATTTCAAATCCCGTATAATCTTCATCGATTAATGATCGCGCAATTTTTCCAATATCGCCACCAAGTCGAATGCCATACTTTTGCTTATAGATAAGCGTATCAGCTTTGGTTTCATTGGTATCGTTCTGTGATTGCAACGCTAAAGGAAGCAACATCACACATATCATATTAATGATAAATAATGGCGTGCGCTTCAGTTTCATTGACTATAGTTTGATTAATAATTTCTGCACTGGAAATCCAGTTGTCGTCGTCATTCTCTCTTGAAACACCAGATATAGGTGTTAGCTCAAAGATACTTTTGTAGCCACAAGCCCGAGACACATAGATGAATTCAGGTGTATAAGTGACTGTAATGATATCAATATTGGAATCATTATTAGGGTTTTCATTTTCTGCAAAATCAGAATCCTTTTCCAATTGAAATCGCGTTGTGGTAAATGTCGCTTCTTCTTGAAATCGTAAAGGCAAGACGATGGAGTCAGGATTCGTTTGATTTACAGGGATTTCAGGAAGAATCGTGCCGTCCTCATCAATCCCAGTAATTTTTAATTGTCTGACCGATTTAAATTCATTTTGGTTTTCAATATCATAAAACCTTATAATTAAATGAGGTGTTGTGGAGACGTCCTCCGGACAAATATCATCGCGCTCACAACTAAAGGCAATCAAGGTAATAGATGCCAAACAGACTAGAGACGCTATCAGTTGTTTCAAATTCAAGGGATTCGTTTTTACGGTGTTATTTTTTCTAAAAGTACAACATTTTCTACATGATGCGTTTGAGGAAACATGTCTACGGCTTGTGTTTTGATTATGCGATAATCCGATTTCATTAAGGCTAAATCTCGTGCTTGTGTCGCACTGTTACAACTCACATAAACCACTTTTTTTGGAGCAATATTCAATATTTGCTGAACCACATCCTTATGCATACCATCTCTTGGAGGATCAGTAATAATCACATCTGGCAAACCATTCTCTGAAATAAATTGTTCATTAAATACCTGCTTCATGTCACCTACAAAGAAGTCAACGTTATCAATGCCATTTAATTGTGCATTTTCCTTAGCAGCTAGGATGGCATCAGGAACAGCTTCCACACCCACAACATGTTTCGCTTGTTTCGCCACAAACTGTGCAATCGTTCCCGTTCCTGTATATAAATCGTACACTAATTCTTCGCCTGTGAGTCCAGCAAAATCGCGAGTGATTTTGTATAGTTCATAAGCTTGTGCCGAATTTGTTTGATAGAATGACTTGGCATTTATTTTAAATCTCAAGCCTTCCATTTCTTCGAAAATATGATCCTGACCACTAAAACAAACGACCTCTTGGTCATAAATGGTATCATTCGCTTTTTCATTAATCACATATAATAGTGATGTAATTTGTGGGAAAGATGTCTCAATAAAGTTTAATAATAAATCTCGTTTTTCTTTATCATCTTTAAAAAACTGCACCAATACCATGATATCACCTGTAGACGATGTTCTGATCATCATTGTGCGCAACAAGCCTTTTTGTTGTCTTGTATTGAAGAATTCCAAGCCGTTTTCAACAGCAAAAGACTTTACGGAATTTCGGATGGCATTGGAAGGATCTTCTTGCAACCAACATTTATTAATATCTAGAATTTTATCCCACATTCCCGGAATATGAAACCCTAAAGCATTTCTATCACCCAAGTCGGCATCCGAGTCTACTTCTTGCTGTGTTAACCATCGGCTATCACTAAAAGAGAATTCCATCTTATTACGATAGAAAAAAGGTTCAGGAGCTCCAAGGATAGGTGTGACTTCAGGTACATCTAAATGACCAATTCTTATAAGGTTGTTAGTGACTTCCTTTTGTTTGTAAGCTAATTGATGCTCATATGTCATGTCCTGCCATTTGCAACCACCACATACACCAAAATGTTCACATTTCGGCGTTGTTCTTTGGTCTGAATATTTATGGAATTTGATGGCCTTACCTTCAAAATAAGCTTTTCGCTTTTTAAAGGTCTGTACATCCACCACATCACCAGGAACGGTATTGGAAAGAAAAATCACGCGACCATCAGGAGCTTTAGCAATCGTTTTTCCTTTTGCACCAGCATCAATGACCTCGATATTTTCGAAAATTTGTCTTTTGTTTTTTCGTCTTGCCATGATGCAAAAATAATAATCGTCAAAGATAAAATGTTCGTAAATAGAATTATATTTAGAAAACTTGAAAATAAAATGAACCTTTTTGATTTTCACACGTCTTTAAGGTGTAAGTGTTGTCATCATTACAGGAAAAATAAGCAATACATTTTCTTAATAAATAGAGGGTAAAAGCATGCTGTAACGCTTTAATAGTTATTTGAAACGGAATTATAATTAGTAACCCATCTCATTGAAAACAGAAGGACATAAAGATGCCGAATTGGTAGAAGCCTATCTCGCTGGTGATAAAAAGGCTATGGCCATTCTTGTAAAACGTTGGCATGTGGTTTTTTGTAAAAAGGCCTTTTGGTTGGTCAAGGATGCGAGTGCATCAAAAGACATTGCTCAGGAAAGTTGGCAAATTATAATGATGAAACTACATACTTTAGAAAATCCAAACCGATTTAAAAGTTGGGCATTGCGCATTGTGTATACAAAATCTTTGGATGCTTTAAGAGCGCAACAACACATCCGATTGAAAAAGACGGAATTTGTGACATCTAAAATTTCCGAAGTAGCTGTAGATGACGATTTCAAAGACTATAAAACGGCACTATTGAAGGCATTAAAAGAACTGCCTGAAAAGCAGCAAGAGGTCATAAAACTATTTTACACGGAAGATTACTCGCTGAAGGAAATAAGCGCGTTATTAAAAATATCTATAGGCACTGCAAAATCTAGGTTGTTCCATGCAAGAGAAAAACTGAAACTAATTTTAAAATCACAATTTGATAAAATATAATCTGATAATTTAAAACCAAAAAGATGAAAAATAAAATAGAAGACATTGATCAATTAATTAAAGAGACATTAACTGAAGAAGAGGCAAAATTCTATGATGATTTAGACGAACAGAACTTTTTAGGGATGCTCGGCGGATTGTTTAAAGGAAAAAACGTGTGGCTCACAGTAATTATGCAAATCATAAATATAGTTGCCTTCGGGTTCATGATTTATTGTTTGATACAAACTTTTGATGTTGAAAACACGAATGACCTGATGCTGTGGATTGGCGGTTTTTTCTTTTGTTTCCTCACCATGAGCATGTTGAAAATCTATGCTTGGATGCAAATTCACAAGAATGCTTTGGTGCGAGAAATCAAACGTTTAGAGTTGCAGGTTTCATTCTTGTCTGGAAAAATTTCGAAATAAGATTTTTAAGCCTTAGTTAAAATCATTAATTTGCAAACTCCAGGGATGATTTCTCTCCCACGCTGCTTTTTCAGGCTCTCTGAAAGAATAAAGGTGATGAAGGAATGGTTGTTTTATTCACAATAAAAATAAATTAAAATGGCTGTTTTAGACCAATTAACTTCGCAACAAGCGATAGAATTAGAAGAAAAGTATGGTGCACATAATTACCATCCGTTACCAGTTGTACTGAGTAGAGGAGAAGGTGTGTATGTTTGGGATGTTGAAGGAAAAAAATATTATGACTTTCTTTCTGCCTATTCTGCGGTTAACCAAGGACATTGTCATTCGAAGATTGTTAATGCGATGACAGAACAAGCAAAGACCTTGAGTTTAACCTCGCGAGCATTCTACAATGATATGTTAGGGAAATATGAAAAATTCGCTTCTGAATATTTTCATTTTGACAAGTTACTACCAATGAATACAGGAGCTGAAGCTGTAGAGACAGCTTTAAAAATCTGTAGAAAATGGGCTTATGAAGTCAAGGGTATCTCTGAAAACGATGCAGAAATCATTGTGTGTGAGAACAATTTCCACGGAAGAACAACAACCATTATTTCTTTTAGTAATGATCCTGTGGCTAGAAAAAACTTCGGACCGTATACGGATGGATTTATTAAAATAGAATATGATAATTTGCAAGCCTTGGAAGCTGCATTAAAGCAGAATTCAAATGTCGCTGGGTTTCTAGTAGAACCTATTCAAGGTGAAGCTGGTGTTTATGTACCAAGTGACGATTATTTAGTAAAAGCTAAAGCCTTATGCGAAAAGTATAACGTTTTATTTATTGCGGATGAAGTTCAAACAGGAATTGCCAGAACAGGTCGTTTATTGGCTACTTGTGGTAATTGTAGTTGCGATAATAAAAACTGTTCAGGAACACCTGATGTAAAGCCAGATATCTTAATTTTAGGAAAGGCTTTATCTGGTGGTGCGTATCCTGTTAGTGCCGTACTGGCTAATGATCCTATTATGAATGTGATTCGACCAGGAAATCATGGAAGTACTTTTGGTGGAAATCCAATTGCGGCTGCCGTAGCAATTGCTGCGCTTGAAGTGGTACGTGATGAGGATTTGGCTGAAAACGCCTATCAATTAGGAGAACTCTTCCGAAGTGAATTGAACGCGTATATTGCCTTGAGTTCCATTGTGAAATTGGTGAGAGGAAAAGGGCTTTTAAATGCTATTGTTATTAACGATGCTGAAGATAGCGATACCGCTTGGAATATTTGTTTGGCGTTGCGAGACAACGGACTCTTAGCCAAGCCAACGCATGGTAATATTATTCGGTTTGCACCACCATTAGTGATGACAAAAGAAGAGTTACTGGATTGCGTTTCCATAATAATTAAAACGTTAAAAGCATTTGAGGTGTAAAAATCGCCATCAATAGTTATAAAAAAAAACCTCAATTGAAAAATTGAGGTTTTTTTGTGTCATATGATAAAGTGGTTATTATCCTTGTTGGTTTTGCCACTGTTCCATCATTTCTTCGGATTGCAACATGAGTTCGTCCCATCCAACTGTATAAATTCTATAGATTGTAAGCAATAAATAAAGTACATTGATTATTAATACGACCATCGCAACAATTTTTGCCGTATTCATTGCCTTTACCGACGATTGATCATAATTCTCGGGATTCGCATAAGCCTCTTTTAATTTACTTTGCGCAATAAAGAAAGCGATACCAGCAAAAATAAATCCAAGACCACCAAAACAGCAGCAGAGAAATCCGATAACAGCTAAGACATATACGATGGCAGGGTTGAGTTTTTGTTGTTCCATAATTTGTTAAATTTGATTAATTAGTTTTAAAATAAAATTTCCTAAGATTAGTGTGATGTTTATGATAGCCAAGGTAACAATAATTTTATTAGAATTTTTGAAGTCCATAAATGTATTTAGCAATATAAATCCAAAAAAGGCAATCAGCGAATAAATTGCTGGATACATAAAAAAAGCATCGATAAAGTTTCCCTTAAGAATGAAAGCGAAAGAACGTTGTAAGCCACAACCCATACAATCAAAACCGAGTAGCTGTTTGTTGAGGCAAGGTAGCATGTAATCTTCAGGAGACATCATAACCATTACGTGTTAGTCTCACAAAAATAATAAATTCGAAAAGGTTTTATTAATTCTTTATAACAATCTTTTTTGATAGTGATTGGTTTGTGTCTGTAGTAATGGTGGCAATATAAACACCTTCACTCAGAGACTTTGTAGAATGTCTGTATTCACCGCTGGTCCCTATGTTTTGTACATTGGCAACAAGTTTTCCTGAGACATCAACTAACGATAAGGTTTTAATGTTAAAACCATTCGGATTAAGAACAACTAATTCAGAGTTTTGTGTATGTTGAAATACATCAAAGTCTTTTGCAGTAATCACCTCATTACTGAGTGTTTCTGCTTGGAAAGTTACTTCAAAACGGT
Source organism: Algicola sp. (assembly GCA_018222915.1). Classification (GTDB taxonomy): domain Bacteria; phylum Bacteroidota; class Bacteroidia; order Flavobacteriales; family Flavobacteriaceae; genus Psychroserpens. The sequence goes on from JAAEZI010000011.1 coordinate 83,841, forward strand.
TATTGTGTTCACCAGCAGGCAAATTGACGCTGTAGTTTTGTTGCCTAAGGTCAACATATAAATCTGTTTGAATATCGTGTATATAAATGGGTTGCGACTCATCAAAATTTTGCACATCAAAGATGCTGAAATCAAGATTTTGTTGCGCATCAAGATTCACAATTAACGGGATTGTTTTTTCTACGTCAAAATTATGTGCTTGAATCACATAAGGTACACCATCTAATACCCATGAAATTTCATTAGGTGCTTCACTAGCAGTTTTCGCTTCAAGACCATAATCAAAACCATCTGTGGCTGTATCATGGAAATTTTGAACGAGTTGTCTTGTGAACGTATCATTAAATATGATATTCAACCTGAATCTCTTGAAATCGTTAGGGACAATATTTAAACCATGTTCATTATATTGGGTGCCATTGTCGTCGACGTTATTGGTATTAGCTTCACTAGTTCTGAAGAAATAGCTATTACCACCTGATTCTTTTTCAAAGACACGGTGAGAATTTTTAACATAAACCAAAGAGCCAGGAGGTGTAGTTGGTGATCCTTCAACCATAAATCCTTGTCCGATAGGAATATAGCGTTGTGCGATCTTTACACCAGTACCACCAGGTCCAGGAGGCAGTGAGTAAGCATTTCCGAAATCATCGTAGCTATAAAAAGTGGCAGGAGCTGTCGTTTCAACACCACCTGCAGAAATCGTATAAGCCGCATAACCACCAATATAATTTGCTGTAAAGTGATCTGTTGGCTGTTGTTCCCAGTAATACAAAACGCCAGTCGTTGTTGGTGTGTACTCTGGTCCTGAAGTCACATCAATATTTGTGTTTTGTGGATCATGGATTAAAAGTAAAGCGTCGATCGCAGAAGGGTAAGGGTTACCGATGAGCGTAAACTGATCAGCTGCAATGCTATTGGTAATTGTTCCATTATTTGGTTTTCCTCTAAAATCGTATAATTGTCCACCAGCACCAATACCTTTCATCGTATAGCCCAATCCTGGAAGGATAGCTGAGTTTTCATCCAATTCGATCCAATCGGCATATTGATCTGAACTTACGTAGGAGTAGAGCCAGCGGTTAGATATCGTAAGAGGAGAGGCTGTCCCGTCGTATGCAGTCGTAAACAAAGCATCTGAACTTGAAATTAAACCGGTAGGATCGGCAGCTGTCACAATATTTGTCGCCTCATCGATTAAATTAACTCTCGCACTCTCATTGCCTAAACTCGCCGAGTTGTTTCCCACAGGAGAGCACCAGTAATTGTATGCAAAGTTATTAGCGGTTCCAGTTTGATAAACGCTTAATTCTCCAAGTCCTGAATTGCCCGTTGTGCCAGAACCTTGGATTAATTGTGCTTCATTTCTTAGATATACTTTAGAATTAGCTTCTTGAAGGTTCACGTTGTCATTAACGAAAATGATTTCATCGTTAACGAACACATAGGCGTTATTTCTTACTGTTAATTGAGCAAGACTATTGGCAGTAATAAGTATTGTAACAATGAGGGCGAATGATTTTTTCATAATGGATTTATATTAATCTTGATTCTCTAGTAGTTGATTTAACTTAGCTTCCATCATTTGGATTTTACTCTCAAGGTTTTGGATTTTTGTAGCTTGATCATTGATGGTTTGTTGTTGCTCCTGAAGTCCTTTTGTCAATATTGGAATCATCCTTGTGTAGTCAATAGCTACAAATGATTCTTCAGTTAAACCGACTTGCTCACCAGCTTTTGCTGGACTGCAGGCCGTTGTGTCAAACCCTTTAATTCTTGTTATTTCAGGTAGAATAGCTCTTACTTCTTGCGCTATAAACCCATATTCCATATCTTCATTTAAGCCCATGGTCGGATACTTTTCAAGATCAAAATAGTAAGTGACTGGGTTAAGTTGTTCGATAATTGTCAACGCATTATTGATTGGTGAAATATTCTTCTTTGTTCTTTCGTCAGAAATAGTACCTAGAAATCCCGTGTAACCTAAATCGTCATAAAACTCGCCTCCCCATCCTGTATTTGGGCCACCACCATTAAAACGCGATCCTCGAACACCTGTTCCTTGCCATTCGTTAGTATGACCACGAACACCAATAGTTGGTGCATTGCCACCGCCTGTATAAATGGCTAAACCAAAAACTCCAGCGGGAATAAATGCATTACCCTCGTAATAGGTAATACCTTCTAAGGCATTATAACCGTTAGTTGTGTCTGTGTTTGACGATGCAATTCCTACACCACTAACGCTTGAATTTTCGAAACTGGCCATAGAAGTGGCTCCAATCACATTTCCGCCATTGGTCATATGAAAGAGATATCCAGGTGTTGTCGTATTGATTCCTAAAAATCCGTTTGTTTGCAAGGTGAGTCTTGTATTGGTTGTAAGCGCAGTCGTTCCTATTTTAAATTTATCAGCATCACTATCATCAATTCCAATAGAAGTAACAGTAGTGCCGTTCACTTGGAGTTCCAAAGTTGGGTCACCATCAGCAGCTGTATTATTGATTTGAATGCCATCTGCCGCTGCATTCACCTGAACGTCTAACGCCTTGTTAGGCGTTGTTGTTCCAACACCTACTTGTGCATTGCTCAGGTTGAATAGCGTCAATGCAGTAATGGTCAGAATAACTCTTTGGCTAATTAACATTTTCATAATCAATAGCTTATTGGTTTAAATATACTAAAATAATTAAAGCTAAGTTGCTTTATTTTATTATATAATTTCAGTATTTTCGATGAATTGTAACAATTTTCGACAATATCCATTTTATGCCTAAAATAATCAGCTATTTTTTAATTGTAATTGGTGGTATTATAGCTCTTTATGCACAAGCTCAAGAGGAGCAGAACCAATTAATTCTCATTGGTGGAATCATCATTTTAATGCTCGGCATCTATAATATTTCTCGCCATATTCCAAGCAAGCGAGATCGTGATAATGACCCTCAAAATAATTTGTAATGCTTTTAAAAAAAGGTGATTCGGTAGCTGTTTTAGACGATAATATTGAAGGTGTTGTCTTAAAGGTTGTGGACGATTCCGTTGTCATTCAGACTGATGATGGTTTTGAGATGACATTTTTATCATCAGAAGTTATCAAGAGTAAACCTGTGAATACTGACCTGTTTTCTGATGTCAACATTCATGAGGTGATCAGCGAAAAAGAACAGACTGATAAGAAAACTTCGATAAAGACAAAGCCTAAAGAACGCAATTTACCTGCTATGGAAGTAGATTTGCATATTCATCAAATCACGACTTCCAATAAGCACTTAAGTAATTTTGACATGCTTAATTTGCAACTGGATACAGCCAGGCATAAATTAGAATTCGCTATAAAAAAACGCATTCAGAAAGTGGTATTTATTCATGGTGTTGGTGAAGGTGTGCTTAAGACTGAGTTAGAATATCTGTTCAGTCGCTATGACAATGTCAAGTATTATGCTGCCGATTTTCAGAAATATGGATTAGGTGCTACTGAAGTATACATTTATCAAAATCCAAAACCCTAATTATTCATCCTCTTCAGTAATTGGCTCAGCATCTCCAATATACGTTCCGAGATATAAAGGTTCTATGCTTAAAATGTCAATATTTGCTTGAAGAATAGTGACATCGACAAAAACTCGTCTGGTATATTGATTTACCAATGACTCTAATTGAATATATTCATCTGTGGCATTGGGATCTCGGTACCTCGGAATATTATTGGCGCCATTAGAGGTGTCAAAATCATTTAAAGGTGAAATACCTTCGTCATCGGTGTCTTCATTTCTCGTAAGCACACCGTCTCCGTCGTCATCAGCATCCAAATAATCAGGGATGGTATCACCTCCAGGAAGTTCTAAATCTGTATTTTGTGCATTGACCAACCCTAATATTTCATCATAATTTGGATTCTCAGCTGAGGTCAAAATATTATCATTATCATCGTCCTGATCTCTATAGTCGGGAATGCCATCACCATCAGTATCTTGGGCATTAGAATATAAACCGTTCTCATCTAATTCGCCACGACCTTCGAGTATGGAAGGAATACCGTCATTATCATCATCTTCAAACGTTGAAACAAAAAGGACTTCGGCTCCTGCTTGCGCTTCATAATCGTTAGTAATTGTCGTTCCTGGTTCCGGAATAATTTGACAAATCAAATCTTCTGGATCACCATCATAGGTTCTGTAATTAAAGGCGGTATTGTTACCGTTGATGGTTAACATTGTAGGTTCTCCGAGATTATCAGTAGGAGCAAAAATAGCTCTCGTAGCTGTATTCACAGGAAATTTAAGTGTTAATGATTCGCTAGGATCCAATTTCGTGTCGTAGAGCAAGTAAAATTCACTCTCATCATCTCCGCAAAGTTCGAGTTCTTGGTCGAAAAGCAACTCGACCTCAAATACATCACCATCATCACAAGACATCGTCAATAAAAGAAGTAATAGAATGTATGTGTAGTGTCTCATAGCTTGATATTTTAAAAACAAAAATAAAAGATTTGTAAGTTTAATAGCTAGGATTAACAAATTATTTTGAACCCCAAAATTTGTAGTTTTATTAACTGCAATAAAGTTGCATCTTTGTAGGACATAAAATGAGATATGAAAACGGTCTATTTTGATAATGCGGCGACCACGCAAATTCGTGATGAGGTAATTGATCACATGAATCATGTGATGAAATCAAATTTTGGAAATCCTTCATCTACACATAGTTATGGAAGGCAGTCTAAATCTTTAATTGAATCTTCAAGAAAACGTATAGCCTCTTATTTTAACGTGTCAGCCTCTGAGATAGTATTTACCTCAGGTGGCACTGAAGCTGATAATCTCATATTGATGAGTGCTGTAAGAGACTTAGGTGTTCAGGAAATCATCACAAGTAAAATTGAGCATCATGCTATCCTACATACAATTTCACAATTGGAAAAACAGTTTGGCATCAATGTCCAATTTTTAAATGTGAATACTAAAGGAGAAATAGACCTAGCTCAATTGGAGGCATTGCTTCAATCACCTAAAAAACAGATGGTATCTTTAATGCATATCAATAATGAAATAGGGAACAAGCTCGATCTAAAAATGGTGGGTGAATTATGTAAATCTCATCATGCACTCTTTCAGAGTGATACGGTACAGTCTGTAGGTCACTATAAACTTGACTTGCAAGAAATTCCTGTGGATTTTATAGCAGCAAGTGCTCATAAGTTTCACGGTCCTAAAGGTGTTGGATTTGCTGTGATTAGAAAGAACAGTGGATTACGACCTATCATTTTTGGAGGCGAGCAGGAGCGTGGTTTACGCGCAGGCACTGAATCTATTCATAATATTGCTGGCTTAGACAAGGCTTTGGAACTGTCTTATGCAAATTTGGAGCAGGAGCGTGACTACATTTCAGTATTGAAGTCTTACTTCATTAAGTGTTTAAAATCAGAAATACCCGATATTGCATTTAACGGGTGGTCTGAAGACCTTGAAAAGAGTGCCTACACCATTGTAAATGTGCGTCTGCCAATTACAGAAGATAAGGCATCTTTACTGCAGTTTCAATTGGATTTAAAAGGTGTTGCTTGCTCTAAGGGTAGTGCTTGTCAAAGTGGAAGTTCTCAAAAATCACATGTACTAACTGAAATTCTGGATTCACAGCAATTGGAATGTCCCTCCATCCGCTTTTCTTTTAGTAAGTACAATACCAAAGAAGAGATAGATTATGTGATTGATGTGTTTAAATCATTTTTGAGCTAGTAACTTAGATTTCCATAATATGTTTCTCTAAATTGTCATCAGAGGATAATTGTAGTTTTTTTCGCAGTCGATATCTTGCCTTTTTGACGCCTTCTAATGAAATATTTAAAAGAGATGCAATAGCGTTAGAATCGTATTTCATTTTTAAAAGCGCAATCATGCGAATATCATTTTTAGTAATATTAGGATATTTTTCGGTCGTACGCTTATAAAAATCAGGATTCATTTCGATAAACTGATTTGTAAATTGATCCCAGTTATCATTAATTTGTTTGTCTATATGGAGCTTATTAATGAGCTCATTAACTTTGTCGTTATGGTTATCTTTTTTTAATGCTTTAAGATGGTCTCGCGTTTCCATAAGCATTTCATTTTTTTGCGCAATATGTAAGGCTTTTGAAGCAAGCTCACGTTTGTGGTAAGCAATTTTTTGATTGAGATTTTCATTCTCCAAATCCTTTAATTTTGAGATAGCTTCTTGTTTCGTAGCTCTTAATCTAAACTTATTGATAAGCGCATATCCTATGGCTCCGAGCAAAAACAAGGAAATAATTAAGGCAATATTCCTATTATTGGCCGCTTTATTTTTGGAGTTCAAGAGTTCATTTTCTTGTTGCTGTATTTTGATAAGGTTTTCTCTCTTTTCAGATTCATAAAATTTTTCTAATGCTGCGATTTCCTTTATTTTCTCTTGTCCTAAGACACTATCCTTTAATTGAATGTAGGCTAAGAATGCTTCGTGACTTTGCTGAAATTTATTGACGTCATAACTCGATTTTGCAAGGGTTAAAAGACTACCTAATTTTGAATCATTATCACCTATACTTTTTGCGACGGAATCCGACTTTAAGGCATAGTTGTATGCCGTATCGTAGGAGCCTTTCATCTTGTATGCATCTACAAGAAAATTGTATAAATTAACATTGAGGCTGCTATCATCAATGGATTTATTGATGTCTAGAGATGTTTTTAAATGATCGATGGCCTCATCATAATGACCTTGTTGAATATTCAAATAGCCATAATGTTGATAAACATAGGCATTGGCTAATTGGTGCTTATCGATGACAATTTCATGGGCCAATGGTAGGTACTTTATAACACTATCAGTTTCCTTTAAATCTAAATAAGATGAACACATGTCGATTAATGCCACAGCGTAATTGATGTCTTTCCCTTTGTTTTTATAGATGTCAGCAGCTTTTTTTGTACTGGCTACTGATCGTAATTTATCTTGCATATTGGAATAGACCATAGCTAAATCCAAATTCACCATGGCGATGCCCATAGAATCCTTTATAGATGTATAATTTTTTTCGGATTCCAATAGGAAATTCAAAGCATTTTTATAATCCGTTAAGTTGATATATGCGGCTCCAATAAAAGATTGTGCATGGGCTATTTGCTTTAGTTCTCCACATTCCTCAGAAATCGTAATTGATTTTTTTGCGAGATCCAGCGTTTCTGGATGATCCTGAAACAACGCATAGCGCGTTAAGTTGAATTGGCTGATGGCTAATTTACAATTATCTCCAGAAGCCTTAATTCTTTCAAATCCTTTTTGATGAATTTGTAATGAAATACTATCCCAATGACCCATATCTAATCGGAGATTAGCAAATCGGTGATACAAATCTCCAGCGATCGTATCATTGTCTATTTTAGCTATTGAATATGTAATCGTATCAAAAATACTAAGGTCAACGTTTGATTTAGGACTAGACTTGAGGTTCTCGTATAAACTATCTAATGCCGTTGCATCATACAGTTTTGGTGTTTGCGCAAATATGGCAGTCGATGCAATGACAGACTGTATGAATGTAAAAATGAATAGACGAACCATAATTTAAAGAATTGAAAGTCATAAAAATACACTTTTTGAAATAACTTAATTCAATCAATGTCAGGCGTCTGTGATAAGGACTTTAAGAGATGATAATTTTATGATGCTATTTAAAATCGCGTGGATAAGCGAACATTGAAAACTCTTGGTGTCAAGAAGTTTGGAATTGCAAATTGACGTTTACTATAAACATCGCGTACCCAAGTATTAGTAATGGTGTTCTGCGCATTGAACATATTGAAAATTTCAACACCTATAGAAAGCTCCTTGAGTTTTTGCTTCCAAGCGGAGGTATAAGTTTTGTTAGGATCGACTAGGACATAAGAAATTCCTAAATCTGCACGCCTGTAATCTCGTAACCTCGTTTGGAAATCATAAGGATCAGCATAACTAGGAGAGCCACCAGGAACACCTGTATTGTATACTAAATTCAAATACATCTTTAGATCTGGAATGTTAGGTACGTAGTCCTGAAACAGGATTCCAAATTTAAGTCTTTGATCTGTTGGTCTGGCAATAAATCCGCGGTCATCAATATTTTCTTCAGTTTTTAAATAACCAAAGCTAAACCAACTCTCTGTGCCAGGTACAAACTCACCGTTTAATCGTAAATCAAGACCATAAGCGTAGGCTTTAGCATTATTCTTGGCTCTATATCTAATCCTGACATTTTCTAGTGTGTAAGGATTCACATCGCTTAAATGTTTATAATATGCTTCGGAAACCAATTTAAATGGTCGATCCCAGATATTAAAACTGTACTCATTACCTAAGACCAAATGAAGCGATTTTTGTGCTTTTACATTCGGTTGAACCGTTCCAGAGGAGTCTCTTAACTCGCGATAAAAAGGCGGTTGGTAATAAACACCACCTGCAATTCTAAATAACATGTCTTTCTCCCAATCCGGTTTGATAGCAAATTGTGCTCTCGGACTAAAGACGGTTTGTGTAGAGGAGGAGACACCATCTTCATTAGGTACTGCGCTATTCACGTTCCAATTATGTATTCTCACACCAGCATTGTAGAATACGTCATTGTTCCCTAAAGTAGTTCGCTTGCTCCATTGTGCATAAGCTTGAAGTCTATCAATTTTGACTGAATTCGTTGCTCTAATATTTTCAAAAGCTACCAGTGGCCCTTCGAAAGGTTCATAGGGTTGATTGTTGGGAATGTCAAAAATAGGAGGTCTCACTGAAAATCCAGCACTATCAATCACTTCCCATTCTATGAGTCGGTCTCGAATATCTTCATGGGTGTATTTTACACTCCACTCCAAGGTACTTTCTTCATCAATGTTATAATCTCCTTTGTGCTCTATATTTACAATAACCGCATCGAGGTCATTTCTGGCATGCGTTAATTGTGAACCAATGCCTTCGGAAAACTCAACTTCTCCAAGATTTTCGTCTCCAATACTACTATTGACTTCACCTAAGCGATATTGAGCGAGTATATCGAAGTATTCTTCTTCCGTCGTATGATATCCTGAAGTAATGAGTTTTAATGTAAGGTCATCATTGACAAAGTAGTTGGCTTTAAACGCACCGAAAGTCGTAAAGTATTGATCTTTTTCTTGACCTTCATAAAATACAAGAAGTGCCACGGGTTCATCAAGAGTTCCAAAATTGGTTTGTCTATTTTTAGGTCTGAAGGTATAGTTATTCAATGAGATATTTCCGAGAAAATTTAAATGAAATTTGTCAGAAAAACGATAGGTGAGATAGGTTTGTGCATCTGCAAACACCGGACGGACATTGGTCTCAGTTTCAAGAGAATTAATAAATAAACTATTGTCACGGTAACGCAAACCAACAATTCCAGAAAACTTAGAGTCTTTGCTGACGGTTTCTGCTGCCAGGCTTCCTCCTAAAAGGCTAGCTTCTGCGCGCATGCCAAATTTTATAGGATTTCTATAAGTGATATCGAGAACCGACGACAGTTTGTCGCCATATTTTGCCTGAAAACCTCCTGCGGAAAAATCGACGTTTTGAACAAGATCGGTATTTACAAAGCTCAAACCTTCTTGCTGACCAGAACGGATTAAAAATGGACGATAGACTTCTATTTCGTTGACGTATACCAAGTTTTCGTCAAAATTTCCACCACGTACAGAATACTGCGTGCTCAATTCGTTGGAAATATTAACGCCAGGTAAGGTTTTTAAGATATTCTCAACACCAGGTTGTGCTCCTTTGATGGTTCGCAACACTTCTGGTGTAATGGTGGTAACACCGTCAACAGATTGTTTGGTGTTGGTATTAATTACGACAAGTCCAATTTGCTGCACATCAATTTTCATAACGGGATGAAATTCTAGTACTTGACCATTCTTTAAATTGAAAGTTTGTTCTACCGATTTATGTGAAACGTGCGTAAAAACTAAGGTGATGTTTTGATCTGAAGGCACTTTTATTTCATAAAAACCATTTATATTACTAGTGGTTCCAGTCGTTTCAGCTTTGATGTTGACACCAGAAATAGGGACGTTATTGTCATCGAGAATGACGCCTTTGATGGTAGCAGTTTGTGATATTCCTAAGAACGAAAAACCTAGAAAGGCAATGAATAGTAAGATCTTTAGCTTCAAAAGGGTTGTTTTTATTTTCTAAAAAATGTTGCTTCAAATGTAGTACTATTTCCAACATTATCGGTAACAATTATTTTAAGATTGTTTTCGGTTTCCGAATTTACACCATCACTAAAGTCATAGGTCAAGGTGTCTTTTTTATAATCATACTCCATCAAAATCCATTTTCCGTTAATGGTGGCTCTGTAATTACTAATACCGGAAAGATCATCGTCAATTTTGATTTTGAGGTAATCTAATTTGCTAATCCATTTACCATCTTGGAAATTTACGGGTTCAATTGTAGGATTTATAGTGTCGCTAGCTAAAGCGAAGGTACCGAGATATTTTGTCCTTGCCGATAGTGTGTTTCCAAACCGTTTCGTACTTATATAACTCGGACGCTGATAATAACCGTATAACTTGGCAATAAATAGTTTTTCCTTGTCTTCATCATCATAATTACTGATATCGTATTTAATCGTGTAACTTTTTAATAGTGGGACAACATCCTTATGTAGGGTCAAGGTATCATTACTTACATTGAAATCAATGTGAAAGTCATCATAGAACGTTTGCTTCGGAAAATAGACGGAAATATGATCCTTCTGTAGTTCATTAACTTGGTTGGCTTGTATAAAGTGGTTAGGCAATAATTCAGGCGCTTCCAGTTTTTCTTTTACAGGAGTGCCTTTAATAGGAATAGATAACCAAGATTCATTTCCTTTAAAGTCTCGAAGTCTTACTTTATAGACTGTGTTGGTGCTATCTTCAACTTTGATGTAGCCATTCGCATCCACATCTTTGAGCATGCTTAAGACATTCCCTGATTCCACAAAAAGCTTTTGAATTCTTGATTTTTCTTTTTTGTAGATCTCATAATCGATATAACGATTAATGTGTTTGGATTCGTCAAAACTAAAACGCTTAAAATCCATTTCAAAACTCTTATTGCCATTATAAAACGTTTGGATATTGTTCAAGCCATTTTTGTTATAGGCAAAATCCAACTGATCATAACTCACAATTCCAAAGCCGATATCACCAAGTGCTTCTATAGGTGCCGTTTTATAGTCACCATTACTTTGAGGGATTAATCGTAATTCTACGCGTTTTTTTTCGTGCTCTACATGTGATTTACGGTTTTTTGGATAAGCATAAACACCTGTCAGCGTAGGTCTTTTAGTGTCCTTAATATCTAATCCAAAGAGCATTGGATTTATAGGACGCTCTTCATTATCTCTAATTTCGAAATGTAGATGCGGTCCACCTGAACTTCCGGAATTACCTGAAAAAGCTACCAGTTCATTTGAGGAGATAGGTAATTCATTAGGTGATGGAAACATTTCTACTTCGTAGCTTTCCTTCTGATATTGACAAGCTTTAATATAGCGTTCAATTTTAGGAGAAAACTTGCTTAAATGCGCATACACACTAACATATCCATTGGGATGTGTAATATAAAGTGCCTTGCCATAACCAAAATGAGATACCTTAATACGACTCACATAGCCTTCAGCAGCGGCAATCACATCTAAACCAGTGCGTTGCTGCGTCTTAATATCCAAACCAGAATGAAAGTGATTCGATCGTAATTCAGCGAAACTTCCTGAAAGCACTAGCGGAATATCCAAAGGACTT
>JAAEZI010000011.1:95639-95958 GCA_018222915.1 Algicola sp.
AACAATAGCAGTTTAGGACTCATAATTTGGCGTTCGTATGTTATAACGTAAAAATATTTAAATTTATTGAATATAGAAAATATTCTATACAGTAATTGTTTATTATTCGGGCTGAAATATCAGAAAAAAAGTAGAAATAACGAATAAATACACGTTAAAAATCTGGTTTGTTTTTCTGGTAAAATGTTAGGAATAAGGCACTATAGCTAAGTTGAACGTGGAAATTTTAAAATTAATATAAAAACAATTGCTAATTTTCGTTCAGTATGTTAACTTTGTTACATCAGTATTGAATTTTGTAAATGAGTAAAATTGAAGA
>JAAEZI010000071.1:0-5229 GCA_018222915.1 Algicola sp.
CTATATTGACAATTTCCTCCTTAATTTGCTCTAAAAGAGGATCATCCAGATTGAAAAAACTCAATTGCATGTCATTTTCCAGCGTTTTAACTTTATCTGTTAGCTCTTCACTGGAATGCGATTTTTCAAGTTGCTTTAAAATTTTATTAGCACGATGAATCACTTGCTGAGGCATTCCTGCCATTTTAGCTACATGAATCCCAAAACTGTGCTCACTTCCGCCTTCAACCAGTTTTCTTAAAAACAAGACATTGTCTTTTAACTCTTTTACCGAAACATTAAAATTCTTGATGCGCTCAAAAGTTTCAGACATTTCATTGAGCTCATGGTAGTGTGTTGCAAATAAGGTTTTTGCCTTACTTGGATGCTCATGCAAGTATTCGCTAATTGCCCAGGCAATAGATATACCATCATACGTACTTGTACCTCTACCGATTTCATCAAGCAACACCAAACTTCTGTCTGAAATATTATTCAATATAGAAGCTGTTTCATTCATTTCTACCATAAAGGTCGATTCTCCCATTGAAATATTATCACTGGCTCCTACCCTAGTAAAAATCTTATCCGTTAATCCAATTGTAGCCTTTTCAGCAGGCACAAAACTTCCCATTTGCGCCAACAAAACAATTAAAGCTGTCTGACGTAAAATAGCAGATTTACCAGACATGTTCGGACCAGTAATCATAATAATCTGTTGCTTTTCACGGTCGAGATAGACATCATTAGCAATGTAAGGTTCGCCATGAGGCAATTGTTTTTCTATTACTGGATGTCTTCCATTTTTAACATCTAACTCATAGCCTTCCGTAAGGTTTGGTCTTGCATAATTATGTTCTGTGGCTAATTTAGAAAACCCACAAAGGCAGTCTAATTGTGCGATTAGTGCAGCATTTTTCTGAACTGGTTTTATATATTGAATCATCCAATGGATCAACTCAGCAAATAACTGTTGCTCGATAGCTAAAATACGTTCTTCAGCGCCTAAAATTTTAGTTTCGTATTCTTTAAGTTCTTCAGTAATGTAACGTTCAGCACTTACTAAAGTTTGCTTACGTATCCATTCTTCTGGGACTTTATCTTTATGGGTATGACGTACTTCAATATAATACCCAAACACATTATTAGACGCAATTTTTAATGACGTAATTCCTGTACGCTCACTTTCACGCTCTAACATTTTATCTAAATAGTCCTTTCCGGAAGCCGAAAGTTCCCTGAGTTCTTTTAGTTCTGAAGAAAAGTCAGAAGATATCGTATGTCCTTTTAATATATTAACTGGTGCTTCTTCATTTAAAGTGGCTTTGATCCGTTCGCGAAGTGTTTCGCAAGCATCCATTTGATTTCCTAAAGATTGTAACGCTTTGTTTTCTGACTGACCAGCTAATGCTTTTATAGGTACAATAGCCTCTAAAGCATTTTTAAGTTGAACAACTTCTCTCGGACAGATTTTTGCTGTTGCCACTTTAGAAATTAAACGTTCAATATCTCCTATTTGCTTCAGTTGGTTCTGAAACTTACCCAGTAATATTGTATCCTCATTGAGAAACTCAACCACATCATGACGTTGGTTTATCGTCTCAATGTTCACCAACGGAAAAGCCAGCCATCGCTTAAGTAAGCGTCCACCCATTGGAGAAATTGTTTTGTCAATAACATCTACCAAAGTCACTGCATTTTGATTGGTAGATTGATACAACTCCAGATTTTTAATCGTAAAGCGATCCATCCAGACGTGCTCACCTTTTGTTAAGCGCTGAATGGATGCAATATGCTGTAATTTATGATGCTGCGTTTCGCTTAAATAATGTAAAATAGCTCCCGAAGCCACAATCCCTTCATATAAATCTTCGATACCAAAACCTTTCAAAGATTTTGTCTTAAAATGTTTTAATAACGTTTCATTTGCATAGTCATCTTGATAGACCCAATCTTCTAAATAAAAGGCATGAAAATCGTTTCCAAAGGCCTTATTGTATTTCAATTTACTAGGCTTGGACACTAAGACTTCACTTGGTTTAAAATTTTGAAGTAGCTTGTCAATGTATTCTTCGTTACCCTGAGATATAAAAAATTCACCTGTAGACACATCTAAAAAAGACACACCAACAACGTGTGAGCCAAAATAAACTGAAGCTAAAAAATTATTTGATTTTGAATGTAAAATATCATCATTTAACGCAACACCAGGAGTCACCAATTCAGTAACACCTCGTTTTACAATGGTCTTGGTTTGTTTAGGATCTTCGAGCTGATCACAAATAGCAACACGACAACCTGCTTTTACCAGTTTAGGCAAATAGGTATTTAACGAGTGATGAGGAAAGCCGGCAAGTTCTGTCTCTGTTTCGCTTCCTGCACCTCTTTTGGTTAAAATGATATCTAATATTTTTGAAGCTTTAACGGCATCACTTCCAAAGGTCTCATAAAAATCGCCAACTCTAAATAATAACAATGCATCAGGATACTTTGCCTTAATAGCATTGTACTGTTTCATCAATGGTGTTTCCTTTTTTACTTTTTTAGCCAATGGTTTTGCGTATTTTTGTGAACATTGTAAGACTGCTAAAGTACTTATAATTTGAAGTTATAGAAAACTCAAACTTCATAAGTTATCTACAAAACGTGTAAGATTTTAACATGCGAAAACTAAAAAACAGTGAACTGGACCGATTAAACATCAACGAATTTAAATCGGCAGAAAAAACGCCTCTCATTATTATTCTCGATAATATCAGAAGTCTAAACAATATTGGCTCGGTGTTTAGAACAAGTGATGCTTTTTTAATTGAAAAAATTTACCTCTGCGGAATTACGGCAACTCCTCCACATAATGACATTAGAAAAACAGCTTTAGGAAGCACTGAAACTGTCGATTGGGAATACGCTGAACATACTTTAGATGTTGTAAATAAATTAAAAGCTAACAACATAAAGGTTATCTCAATTGAGCAAGCCGAAAACGCAACTCAACTTCACAACTTTGCACCTCAACAACAAACAACGTACGCACTCGTATTTGGAAACGAAGTTAAAGGTGTTGCACAGGACGTCGTTGATGCCAGTGATGTTGTGATTGAAATTCCGCAGTTTGGAACTAAACATTCCTTGAATATTTCAGTGAGTTGTGGTGTTGTGGTTTGGGATGTGTTTAGCAAAATGAGAATAAACAACTAGAGTATGAATTGTCATCCTGAACTTGATTCAGGATCTCATATGAATAGATTCCGCATCAAGTGCGGAATGACAAATTTTTAAAATTAACATGAAACAACCTTGGCCAACAAAAGATGCTATGAAGCAGATTTACAAGGAGCATCTTTGGGGTGGAACAGCATTTGATTTTTATTCTGGAGAAGGGTCTCATAAACCTGAAATTGTAACACCCTATATTAACGTTGTCAGTTCCTTTTTAAAATCTCACCATACATCTTTAACCGTTTGTGATTTGGGTTGTGGCGATTTCAACATTGGAAAACAACTTATTCAATACACTAAAACATATATCGCTGTAGATATTGTTGAAGCGCTTATTCAAAGAAATAAGCTGCAGTTTAAAGCAGACCATCTTGAATTTCGGTGTTTAGATATTTCAACAGATAAACTTCCTGGTGCTGATTGTATTATTTTAAGACAAGTGCTTCAGCATTTATCAAATACTGAAATTCAAAACATTGTAAAACAGCTGAAACAATATAAATATCTTATGTTAACTGAGCATCTTCCGGCAGGAAATTTTACAGCGAATATTGATATCATTTCAGGACAAGGAATCAGATTAAAACATAACAGTGGAGTAGATTTACTGGAATCTCCTTTTAATTTAAAAGTTCAAAACCAAACTGTTTTAAATACTGTTGTTTTAGATAATAATCAAGGACAGGTTATTACAACGCTATTTACGTTGTAGATTATGCATCATTTACGAAATACAAAAATTGATGGGATTGTCATAGTATTATGCGTTACAGATTTCGTTGAGTACCCATAAATAGTCTTCTCGATTCTTAACAAAATCTTTATCAGAAATATCAATAATCTGTACATTTAGTTCACTCTGATTCTTTAAAAACTCTAAGTAACCAGAATTGATTTTCTCCAGATATTCGCTATCAATATTTTGTTCATAATCGCGACCTCTCTTTTTAATATTCTCCTGTAAACGCTCTGTATTCTGGTAGAGATAGACATATAAATCTGGCTTTGCAATGTCTTTATACATTAAGTAAAACAGCTTTCTGTACAATTTAAATTCATCTTCTGGCAACGTGATTTTTGAAAAAATAAGTGACTTGTAAATGTCATAATCACTAACCATAAAATCTTTAAACAAATCTAATTGCGACAAATCATCACTAATTTGCTGGTAGCGATCAGCAAGAAAAGACATTTCTAAAGTAAAGGCATAGCGTTGTGGTTCTTCATAAAACTTTGGCAAAAACGGATTGTCAGCAAAACGTTCTAAAATGAGTTTGGCATTAAAATCATGAGCAATTTTATGCGCTAAACTCGTTTTACCTGCACCTATATTACCTTCAATAGCAATATAATTCTGATTAGAAAAATTGAACTGCTTTGTGGGATTTTTTAACCAGATCTTTACAGGTTCAATCTCACTTTTATCCTCACAAGTTTCCAGCAATTCAGTAATTGTTTGTTTTAAAATTGGGTGTTTCAATTTTGAAGCTATATCGTGCAAAGGATGTAGAACAAATTTTCGGTTTTGTAATTCAGCGTGCGGAATCTTCAACGTTTGAGAATCTATAACCTCATCATTATAAAACAACAAGTCTAAATCAATGGTTCTTGACTCATAGGTTTCAGAAAGTGTTCTTGAGCGTCCTAATTTGGTTTCAATTTGCAATAATGTATCTAAAACCTCTTCCGCAGAATAATCAGTTTCCGCATACAGACAAGTATTTAAAAAATCATCACCTTCAAATCCGAAAGCTGGAGTATTATAAACTTTGGCTATACTATTTACCTTACCAATTTCTTTAAAAATTAAGTCAACAGCATTCTGCAGATACTTAAGTCTGTCGCCTTTATTACTTCCAAGAGCGATGTAAATGTAGTTAGATGGATTCATAATGATTGCCAAAATAATGAAAAGAAAATCACTTTGACGTATATTTACAGCAAGTATTTATTCACAATTTATGACCTTAAAAGACAAACTTGCTGCACAAAAAATATATTTATTCTTAGCTGCGCTGTTTATTACGTCTT
>JAAEZI010000071.1:5239-7249 GCA_018222915.1 Algicola sp.
CCTTGGTAGTTTCTAATCTCATTTTTCAAAAGTTTTTTTACTGGTATCCATTTGATGTGGAAATTTTTGGTACAAAATTATTTGAAATCTCTGTTGGTATTTTACCATATCCTATTACGTTTTTAATCACAGATTTAATTAGTGAAATCTATGGAAAAAAACGTGCTAACCAGGTCGTTATTGCTGGTATTTTTGCTTCAATATTCTCATTACTTATTATTTTGGTTTCTAGTTATATGCCAGCAACATCATGGTCGTATGTAAATGACGAAACCTTTTCACAAGTGTTTGGCAACTCTGCAATTGCTGTTTTTGCAAGTATGATTACCTATTTGTTTGCCCAATTTGTCGATATTCAAATTTATCATTTCTGGAAACGTTTGACTAAAGGCAAACATCTGTGGTTGCGTAATAATTTTTCAACCTGGTTCTCGCAATTTGTAGACACTTTAACCATTCTGACGTTGTTAAGTTCGTTTGGAATTATTCCATGGGAGAATTTTAAAGGCTTACTCCTAAGCGGCTTTTTATTTAAGGTGTTGGTAGCAGCGCTAGACACGCCATTTTTATATTTAGGTGTGTATCTGTTCAGAAAACGCTTCAACTTAAAAGTTAATGAAGAAATAGAACTTCTTTAAAACGATAACAATCTGATTAAATGGGTTAAAGTTTTACTAAACTTTGATATACATTGGGCTAAAGTGAATTACACATCGTATATATTTACATACAAATTACAACAGACATCAGTTTATGAAAAAAGCACTCAAAATTATTGGTATAACGATACTCATTATTTTTTTCCTTTTATTGGCGATTCCTTTTGCTTTTCAGTCACAAATTAAAGACATGGTAAAGCGTTTTATAAACGAAAATCTCAATGCTCAGGTTGAATTTAGCGATGTGAGTTTAAGTTTTATAAGAAGCTTTCCGCAAGCACATGTAACCGTTGACGATTTAGTGATTACTAACTTCAAACCTTTTGAAGGTGAAACCTTCGCAACTGCAAAAAACATTGCGTTCACCATGTCTGTCAATGAACTTTTTAAATCATCCAGCGACGAATCTATTATTGTAAATTCGATAAATATTGATGAAGCTTTACTAACCCTAAAAACTGATGCTTTAGGGAATAACAATTACGATATCACGAAAGAAAAAGAAAATGCTTCAGCTTCTACAGAAGCAAATAACAACAGCTTTTCGTTCGATATAGAAGATTACAACATCAACAATAGTGCAATTACCTATTTGGATGCGATTTCGAAAACGGAATTGTATTTAACCGAATTTAACCATTCTGGTCACGGAACCTTTTCAGCTGAAAATTCGGAACTCGATACTGAAACAACCTCTAATATTAGCATGAGCATTGACAGTACGAAATACCTGAGCAATAACAGTATAAAATTAGATGCCTTGATTGGTTTAGATCTTAACAATCAAAAATACACATTCAAGGAAAACAAAGGTTACATCAATCAATTGCCATTAGAATTTAAAGGCTATGTGCAGCTTATAGAAGAAGGTCAGGACATTGACATTACATTTGAAAATCCTGAGTCGTCGTTTAAAGACTTTTTAGCTGTTATACCAGAAGCGTATTCTCAAAACATTGAAAATGTTGAAACTACAGGTGATTTTAGAGTCAATGGAATCATTAAAGGTAAGGTTACTGAAACAACCATTCCAACATTAGACATCCGTATTCTATCTAATAATGCCTCATTTAAATATCCTGATTTACCTAAACGTGTGAGCAATATCACTATTGATACAGCTATAAAAAATGAAACAGGAATAGCAGATGATACCTATGTTGACATCAAAACCCTCAATTTTAAGATTGACGATGATATGTTTAAGTCATCGGCTAAAATAATGAACCTTACAAAAAACATGTTTGTCAATGCTGATATTGATGGTACGCTTAATTTAGGAAATCTCACTAAAGCTTATCCTATTGATTTTGATAAAGAATTGAGTGGAATTTTAAAAGCAAAACTCAAT
>JAAEZI010000072.1 GCA_018222915.1 Algicola sp.
ATATAAAGGATAATCTATTTTAGATTATCCTTTTTTTTATGCAATTTTGTAAAACTTTTTAATATAATGAGCTATCAAAAACGAAAAAAAGCCCTAATTCTATTAGCCGACGGTACCATTTTTCATGGGAAGTCTATAGGGAAAGAAGGCACTGCCTTTGGCGAAGTGTGTTTCAATACTGGAACCACTGGTTATCAAGAAATTTTTACAGATCCATCGTACTATGGACAACTCATGGTAACGACCAATGCACACATTGGAAACTACGGAACTTTTGCTGAGGAATCTGAATCCGATTCCATTAAAATTGCCGGATTAATTTGTAGAAACTTTAGTTTTAATTATTCGAGACCTATCGCAGATAAATCTTTAGAAACATTTTTAGAAGATAATAATCTGTTAGCGATTTCTGATGTAGACACACGCGCACTCGTCAGTCATATTCGTGATAATGGCGCTATGAACGCTGTGATTTCTACAGAGGTAGATAATATCGAAGGATTGAAAGAGCAATTAGCCGAAGTACCAAGTATGGAAGGCTTGGAGTTGGCATCTAAAGTATCGACCAAAGAACCTTATTATTTTGGTGACGAAAATGCGACCTACAAAATTGCCGCTCTTGATATTGGAATTAAAAAGAATATTCTGCGTAATCTGGCCAAACGAGATGCCTACATAAAAGTATTTCCTTACAACGCCACATTCGAAGAATTGGAAGCCTTTCAACCAGATGGTTATTTTCTATCGAACGGACCAGGCGACCCTGAACCTTTAAAAGGTGCTATCACGCTTGCCAAAGAAATTATCAAACGTGATTTACCCTTATTCGGAATTTGTTTAGGACACCAAATTATAGCTTTGGCCAATGGCATATCTACTTATAAGATGCATCACGGACATCGAGGTATTAATCATCCTGTGAAGAACTTAGTGACAACGAAAGGAGAGATCACCTCTCAAAATCACGGTTTCTCTATCAATCGTCAGGAGGCAGAAGCACATCCAGACTTGGATATTACGCACTTGCACCTCAATGATGATACCGTAATGGGAATTAAAATGAAACACAAGAACTGCTTCTCTGTGCAATACCACCCAGAAGCGAGTCCTGGACCAAATGATTCGACTTATCTATTTGATGAGTTTATACATAATATCCAAAAAAACTAATAAAGAAATGGCAATGAAATTTAAAAATCATTGCCATTTTTATGTCACGAAAACATTATCGTTAAGATAATATGTAATTCTGCTTGGCTGAAATTCTAAGTAGACCAACTATTTCGTAAATTTGACGTATAAATTAAAATAACTTAAACCAATTAGAATGAGCATTATAATTAACATTCATGCAAGACAAATTTTAGATTCACGTGGTAATCCAACTGTTGAAGTTGATGTGGTTACTGAAAACGGTATGTTGGGAAGAGCTGCAGTTCCTTCTGGAGCATCTACAGGAGAACATGAAGCCGTAGAGCTTAGAGATGGTGGTAAGGCCTATATGGGAAAAGGTGTGTCTAAAGCTGTAGACAATGTAAATAATGTGATTGCTCAAGAACTATTGGGAGAATCTGTATTTGATCAGAATAGAATCGATCAACTTATGATCGAATTAGACGGTACACCAAACAAATCAAAATTAGGTGCTAACGCTATTTTAGGTGTGTCATTGGCCACTGCTAAAGCAGCTGCTGGAGAATTAGGAATGCCATTATACCGTTATGTAGGTGGTGTGTCTGCTAATACCTTACCTGTACCAATGATGAATATCATTAACGGTGGCTCACATAGTGATGCGCCAATCGCGTTTCAAGAGTTTATGGTAATGCCAGTAAAAGCTAAAAACTTCACACATGCCATGCAAATGGGGACCGAAATTTTCCATCATCTTAAAAAAGTATTACATGACAGAGGATTGAGTACTGCGGTTGGTGATGAAGGTGGTTTTGCGCCTAACTTAGAAGGTGGAACAGAAGACGCCTTAGAAACCATTGCGAAAGCGGTTGACAATGCTGGTTATAAGCTAGGAGACGACGTCATGATTGCTTTAGATTGTGCGGCAGCAGAATTTTATAAAGACGGAAAGTATGATTACACCATTTTTGAAGGTGCATCTGGTCAAGTAAGATCAAGCCAAGAACAAGCCGATTACCTAGCACAACTAGCTGAAAAATATCCAATCATTTCTATAGAAGATGGTATGGATGAAAATGATTGGGATGGCTGGAAGTATCTCACGGAAAAAATCGGAGATAAAGTACAATTGGTTGGTGATGACTTATTCGTGACCAATGTTGAACGTTTGTCAAGAGGTATTGAAAACGGCATAGCAAATTCTATCTTGATTAAAGTGAATCAAATAGGAACCTTAACAGAGACCATTTCTGCAGTAAATATGGCACACAATGCTGGTTATACCTCTGTGATGTCTCACCGTTCTGGAGAAACAGAAGATAATACGATTGCCGATTTGGCTGTTGCTTTAAACACTGGTCAAATTAAAACAGGTTCTGCATCTCGTAGTGACCGTATGGCAAAATACAATCAGTTGTTGCGTATTGAAGAAGAATTGGATGACGTGGCTTATTATCCACAGGAAAAGGCATTCAAGATTCAGTAATCCACAACAAGTTTAATATCATGAACCTATGCGATCCTTCGTGTAGGTTTTTTTTGTTAGAAGGAATACAATAATCCGTTAGTTAATTCATACTGTGTTTTCGGAATATCTGAGCTCACGGGAAACGCATCGTGAAAATAATTGAAATTGGTCTTAAAGGCTAAATTTTTAAAGAGCTCTATGAGTAACGATGTATTGGTTGAAAAACGGTAATCCTTAAATGCTGAAACTTTAGGTTGATAGTAGCTCGTGCTAATAATGCTGATATTGTCTTTCGGATACAGACTGAAGGATAAATAAGCGCTGCCACGAATATCTTTCTGAACTCTATCTGTCAGTACCTGATCGGCTTTTTCGTATTCATACATTATTAGCGTTCCAAGATAGAAGCGATAATTATCGCTGGTGGTCAATTTAAATCGTGGACCAGTGCCCAGCAGTCCTCTGAAATCAATTTTAGAGATAGCGTCATATTGTGCTTGTCCGAAAGCTTCCCATTTAACGCGTTCTGATAGACGCCTGTTATAACGCAAATGCTGCGTCCCACGATTCACGAGAGAATTCCCTTCAATACGTTGTAAATTCAAGTCATTGACAAAAAGCCATAAATGGATTTGATTATTGTATTGTACATGCGCTTTATTGGCAATTCTGAAAATCTCATTTTTATTTTTTATCAAGGAGACATCCAAGCTTACAGAGCCTGTCCATTTAGCAGAATCTGAAACCTTCCGAAGCGTTTCCACATTGACCACTTGGGCCGTCGATAGATAAGTGGTTAAGCAAAATAAAATGATGAAATAACGCATGGTATTTTAATCTTTTTACAAATGTATTAATTATCATGTTTGGTTGCAGGAATAATCTAAAATTGAATCGTAATCAATTCCGCAAGAAAGCACTCCTTAGATCTATCAATTTTATGAATATCACAATTGTTAAAAGCATTATAAATAGACTTCGTAAATCCTTAGATATTTCGTAAATTAGCAGTCCGCAAAGTAAAATAATCTCTAACAAAATTTTAATACATACATGTCAGATAAAGCTACACTAGAAATTAATGGACAAAAGCACGAATTTCCATTAGTTACAGGTACAGAAAATGAAGTTGCAATCGATATCAAATCACTTAGAAGTGCTACTGGTGGTGTCACGACGATTGATCCAGGATATAAAAACACAGGTTCTTGTGAAAGTGCCATTACGTTTTTAGATGGTGAAAAAGGGATTTTAAGGTATCGTGGCTATTCCATCGAGGAATTAGCTGAGAAAGCAGATTTTCTAGAAGTAGCCTATTTATTGATATTTGGTGAGTTGCCAACACGTGACGAATTGAACAAATTTCATTCTGATATCAAGAAGCACGCTGTAGTGGATGATGATATTAAGAAAATTCTAGATGCATTTCCGAAATCGGCGCATCCAATGGGTGTTTTAGCTTCTTTAACAAGTGCCTTGACAGCTTTCAACCCGTCGTCTGTGAACGTAGAATCAGAAGAGGATATGTACAATGCGATTGTTAGAATATTAGGGAAATTCCCAATTTTGGTCGCATGGACTATGCGCAAGAAAAAAGGCTTACCATTAGATTATGGTAGTTCTTCTTTAGGTTATGTAGAGAACATCTTACAAATGATGTTTAAACGTCCTGATGAAGACTACAAGCAAAACCCAATCTTGGTGAATGCTTTAGATAAATTATTAATTCTTCATGCCGATCATGAGCAAAACTGTTCTACATCCACTGTAAGAATTGTCGGCTCATCCCATGCTGGTTTATTCGTTTCTCTTTCTGCAGGTATTTCTGCTTTATGGGGACCACTTCACGGTGGTGCGAATCAGGCCGTTTTAGAAATGTTGGAAGGCATCAAAGAAGATGGTGGTGACACTAAAAAATACATGGCGAAAGCCAAAGACAAGAACGATCCGTTCCGATTAATGGGCTTCGGTCATCGTGTTTATAAAAATTTTGATCCAAGAGCTAAAATCATCAAGGTGGCTGCAGATGAAGTGTTAGGTGATTTAGGCATTGAAGATCCAATTTTAGATATAGCGAAAGGCTTAGAAAAAGAAGCTTTAGAAGATTCGTATTTCGTGGATAGAAAATTATATCCGAATGTCGATTTCTATTCCGGTATAATTTACAGAGGTATGGGAATCCCAACAGAAATGTTTACGGTGATGTTCGCATTAGGACGTTTACCTGGATGGATCGCACAATGGCGTGAAATGCGTTTGAGAAAAGAACCAATTGGTCGTCCACGTCAGTTGTATATTGGCGAGACTCATCGACCATTTAAGACCATCGATAACCGATAGTTTTAAGAACAAGTCATTTAAAAAGCTCCATAATTATTATGGAGCTTTTTTTATATTTGTGACATGATACAACTCAATGTCAAAAACGAAACGTCGCGCCTTCGGGCTGTGATTCTAGGAACTGCCAAAAGTAATGGTCCGACACCCAAATTAGAGGACGCTTATGATCCTAAGTCGGCGGAACATATTAAAGCTGGAACCTATCCTATTGAAGCCGATATGGTAGCTGAAATGACCGCTGTAGCTGAAGTATTCGAAAAGTATGATGTCACGGTATACCGACCAGAAGTCATTCAAGATTGTAATCAAATATTTTCTCGAGATATAGGTTTTGTGATTGATGATTGGTTTATCAAAGCCAACATTTTACCAGATAGAGAGGAGGAGTTAGACGCGATTCAATATGTCATTGACCAGATGGATCCGAACAAAGTATTGCGACCACCTGAAGAAGTGCATATTGAAGGCGGTGACGTGATTGTTTGGAATGACCATATTTTTATTGGGACCTATCGCGAACCAGATTATGCTGATTATATCGTGGCACGCACAAATACACAAGGTGTAGATTACATTACCAATTTATTTCCTCATAAAACCGTTAAAAGTTTTAACCTTCGGAAATCGCAAACCAACCCTAGAGATAATGCCTTGCATTTGGACTGTTGTTTTCAACCTATAGGTACCAATAAGGCCATCTTACATAAAGAAGGCTTTTTAGAGGAGGAAGAGTATGAGTGGTTGCTCAACTTTTTTGGAGAAGCGAACTGTTTTATCATTTCCAAGGAAGAAATGTATCAGATGAATAGTAATGTGTTTTCTATCGCTGAGGATGTCATTATTTCAGAACGCCACTTTACACGCTTGAATGCTTGGTTGCGTTCCCACGGATTTACAGTGGAAGAAGTACCTTATGCTGAAATCGCTAAACAAGAAGGCTTGTTGCGTTGTTCCACCTTGCCTTTAGTGAGAGATTTTTAATGACGTGGTTTTACTACAAAGCCATAATTGTAGGTTAATTATAATCATGGCCTTGTAAGCTAAACTTAGTTCAAAATTAGAAGTTATATGTGGCATAACAAGCCCAGTCAGTTTCTGTATAGCAGCTGGAGCCATCAGCGCTCACAGAATAGACTTCAAACCTATATTCAAAGATTTTTTCTTGTAACATGGTTAATGAGAATATCACAAAAGCACTATTTTCATAAAGTGTTGGTATGGTAAATGTTAACTCATTGCTAGTGTTCGCATATTCAATCGTATTACAGGTTAGGCCAGGATAGGTGCGTACTCTGAGTATGGCAAACCCTTCACTACCATTCAAGGTTGGCTCATAGTGTATGCCTGCCACGGAACCATTTGGAAGGTATGTATTTAAAGCAGGACTGTTAAAAATAGTGGCACATTGTACCGCAGGACCTATGAGTCCTTTTTTATCTAGCATTTCCGACTGCAGTAATTTTTGTTCTTCAAGGAGATCTTGCGAGTCTTCTTGTAAAGAGCAAGATGCTAAAAGGAGGATGGCGATTAATAAAAGAAAATGTTTCATATGGAATGGTTTATATTATGCCTACTCTAATCACTTTTCGGCTTCTGTGTTTGATATTCCTAAATAGGTATTGGTATTTGGACATATCTTACTGAAAATAAGTCAACTAAAAGTACAAAAGAATTTTAAGTGGAGATCAAATTGCAAATTGTTTTTTATTTGTTTTTAAAACTATTTAAAAATTCTTTCCAGTTATATTTTTCTTTATTAGCATTATTCCATTTTTCAACTTCTGATAGCATGCTGTCAATTTTAGGTCTATCTAACCAATTACCATTTACGAATACCCCTGAAATTTCACGAGTATTGCTTATTTTTTCTAGCGGATTTTCATCAAGTAAAATTAAATCTGCAAACTTCCCTGTTTCAATAGTTCCTATTTTATCATCAATTTCAAGCCATTTCGCACCATATCTTGTGGCAGAAGTCAAAGCTTCTTCATTAGTTAAGCCTGCCTCTACTAACAAATGTAGTTCATCATGAAGTGAAAATCCCAAAACAACACCGGAAATTCCAGCATCAGTTCCTGCAACCATGGGGACGTTCGCTTCTTTAAAAGCTTTTACAATGAGGACGTGGAAGTCGATCAATTCTTTATAATAGTTAATTAAGTCATCTGAAG
>JAAEZI010000073.1 GCA_018222915.1 Algicola sp.
AACTCCCTGAACTACACGTAACGCCTACTGGCGCTGGTGGTGGTGTGTTAAAGGTAGAAAAGACAACTGGGCCTTCCCAAAGACTAAATCCATCAGTTCCACAATCAGTTCTCACCCAAATTTCGTAATCTGTAATAGCTGTTAACCCTGTGACATTATATGGATTATTGTTTGTTGTTGCTGTTCCTGGACCTGTTGGTTCTCCTGTTCCGGCTGCCTGAACTACAATTTCCCAGTTGGTCTCTGTACCTCCTGTAGTCCATGATATATCAGCAGACGTATCTGTGATGTTATTTACTGTAATTCCTGATGGGAAATCACATGTTGAATTATAAACTATAATATTGTCAAGTAACCAATACCATGCCCAGATATTTCCATCATTGTAAATAAATCGAATCTGCATATTAGCATTTGAAAATGCTGTAATATCGATATGTTGTGAATCAGGTGCATTAAAAGCTCCAGCATCTGCTGTTTGATTTAAAATCTCGATCCAGTTTGTTCCATCAAAGACTTCAACAATTGCTGAATCTCCACCTCCATTATTATAGTATTGATCAAAATCTAAATAGAGTAAAGCAGCTCCTGTTGTGTCAAACACTGGAGAGGTTAAGGTCTCTATGAGCTCAACTCCGTTTCCATTGGCATCACTATCAACAAAAGCAACATTGCTTCCGTTTAAACTGTTAACACCACCTTGTTGTCCTGAAATCCAAGAATCACCTGTTGCTCCTCCTGCATCTGTGACTGTCCAGGTTGCAGGAATGTCTGCATCAAAATTCTCTTGAAGATAGGTTTGTGCATTTATACTAATGGATAGTATAAACAGCATACTTATTAATATAATTTTTTTCATGTAATTTAGTTGAAGTCGTTAATCTTATTCTCTTAGTTATTGACTATGTTGTAAAACATAAAAAGCCCTGCTAAATAACAGAGCTTTTATGGTTGGTTAGTTAGTCATTGTATTTTAATAATTATTTAGTTTGTGGACCTCCACTTACAATAATAAATTCTGATCGTCTATTCATCTGATGCTCTTCTTCAGTACAATTCGATCCGCAATCGACTTTAGGTTCGTTTTCTCCTTTTCCTTCACCTGAAATTCTAGATTTATCAATGCCTTTAGAAATAACATACTGAACGGTTGTTTTGGCACGTCTATCTGATAATTTTTCATTATAAGATGCTGAACCTCTGTTGTCTGTATGTGATTTAGCATTAATAACCATTTCTGGATATTTATTCATTATTTGAACTAATTTATCAAGTTCAAAAGCTGCTTGAGCTGTAATATTTGATTTGTCAAATTCGAAGAAAATAGGGTTTAAAATAATTTCCTCTGGTTTTATGATTTCATCAATAGGATCTAACATAATATTAAGTATAACCTCTTCTTCGTTAGTAGCGCTAACCTTAATTTTTTGACTCACATAGCCATCTAAAACGACTTCCAATTCAGCGTCTTTATCGCTTTCAATAATAAAATCAACAGTACCATCAGAGTTAGTTACCTTAGATAGTACTTTATTGCCTTGATCATCATATAAGGTTACACTTGCTGCGTTAACTGGGTTTCCTGTTTTTGAATCTACAACAGTACTTGCAACTAAGACATCGTTTAATGGTTGTAATCTTTTAATACCATATATATCATCGCCTCCTAGACCACCATCTCTGTTAGACGAAACATAACCTTCTTTGGTTTCCTCGTCAAAATTGAAAGCAAAATCATCGGCACTACTATTAATTGGAATGCCTATATTTTTAACAGGACCTGTTGTTCCATCGACTACTTTGGTATGAAAAACATCCAGATTTCCAAGTCCAAGATGACCATTCGAAGAGAAATAAAGGGTATTATCACTACTTATAAAAGGAAACATTTCTTGTCCTTGCGTATTCACTTTTTGACCTAAATTCATTGGTTCTCCAAGTGAGCCATCACCATTAATAGAAGCTTTATAAATATCAAACATTCCGAAACCACCTGGCATATCTGAAGCAAAATATAATGTTTTTCCATCAGGACTTACGGATGGGTTTTTTACAGAATAGTTTTCACTGTTGATAGAGAATCCTTCAACATTGCTCCACTTATCTCCTACTTTTTTGGCTTTAAAAAGATGCAATAGACTATACCTTACTTTGGTTAATGAATCTTTTTCATATTCTTTTTCAAAAAAACTTTCTCTTGAAAAATACATGGTTTTTCCATCAGGTGAAAAAGACACAATTCCTTCGTGATGCTTGGTGTTCACTTTATCTTCAACTAAAGTCGCAGCTTGATAAGTACCATCTTCATTTTTTACCAGTTCATAAATATCTAAAAATGGTTCTTCATTCCATCCATAAGTTTTACGTGACGTATTTCTTGCAGATGTAATGTAAAGTTTACCATCTTTTAGAGTTCCACCGAAGTCAGAATACTGCGTATTAAATCCTAAACTCTGGATATTGAATTTTTTACCTTTCTCTAAAATTTTAGGTAAATAATCTGGATTTTTATTGTAAGCTATAGCTCTATCGTCACTTGGACGCATTTTAGCAAATTTAGCCATTTGAACATTTGACTCTTCATATTTACCATTCGCTTTAAGCATTTGCGAATACTTGAAAATCATTTCTGGGCTATCTGCTGTTTCTAAGGCTTTAGCATACCATTTTTCGGCTTCTTGCGTATTAAATACGTTATAATAAGATTCAGCAAGCTGGCTGTACACATAGGTATCTCCTTTGCCGTCTTCAATAAGTTCTTTATAATCTTCAGCAGCTTCAATAAATTCAAATCTTGCAAAATGTTTATCTGCTTTTTTTGTACTGCTATTTTGAGCGATTAAGCTAAAGCTACTTAATGCTACTATTGTAAAAAGTGTTACTATTTTTTTCATAATGTTTAGCTTAGCTGTTTAGAAATATCTTGGTGAACGTGAAACTTTTTTCGGGAAATTTAAGTCGAATAGCAACATAAATTCGTGAGATGCTGGTGCATAATTTTTAATGTCTGATCTAACAGCATCGTATGCATACCCAATTCTAATTACAGGTGTTACCGCAAAATTAACCAATCCGGAAAATGAATCATCTAATCTATATGAAGCACCTATTTCAAATTTCTCAAAAAATAAGGCATTTAAATTCACATCGTAAGATGTAGGAGCATCAAAAGCTGATTTAACTAAAAACGATGGTTTTAACTTGGTATTTGTCGATAATTGAAACACATATCCACCAGTTAAAAAGTAGTGTGATGCCTCAGTACCGAGTTGATTACCATTAGCGTCTAAATGAACCGAATTCAAAATGTTTGGCACTGAAAACGATAAATAATAGTTGTCTGTGTAATAAAAAACACCTGCTCCTATATTAGGTGTTGTTGTGTTTATATTTTGAAAGAAAGGATCTGTTGTATCAATTAAATCAATGCTACCTAAACCTATATCGTGGAATGTTGCTCCTGCCTTAACACCAAAAGCCAAACGGTGAGCTCCTCCAAGTTTTAAGGTATAAGAAAAATCTGCATAGGCATTTGTTTCTTTAACAGGTCCTATTTGATCTGCTATAACAGACAAACCTATTCCTACTTTTTCGCCTACCGGAAGGTGACCAAAAAACGTTCCTGTTTCTGGAGCACCATCAATACCTGTCCACTGTGTGCGGTATAATAATCCAAACGAAAGGTTTTCTCTAGATCCTGCATAGGCTGGATTAATCACATTCATGTTATACATGTACTGTGTATATTGTGGATCTTGTTGTCCATACATTTGTGTTGCAATGAGAAATACAACAATAATATAAAGTTTTTTCATCTGTTAATTTTTAGTTGTTTTTAGTTGTTGGATCAAATTTGTACAGTATGTATATATGTTTTAAGACACATACTGTACGCCTTAATATTAATTGGTTAAATCGTTAATCTTAATTTAATCTTTGAATGTAAACCCACGCGGTTCTTCGTTTTCCATTGTCATATTCCATCGTATAGAAGTATGTTCCAACTGGTAATTCATCACCATCATTTGTTTGTCCATACCATTCATTATTATAATTCTCTTTAGAATATACTAAAGTTCCGTGTCTGTTAAAGATTTCTAGTTTACTTACATTATAGCTACTCAAATCAAACGTATCATTACTTCCGTCTCCATTAGGTGAAATTCCTTGAGGAATCACACAGTTTTCCAGTTCAATAACCATTTGTTCAGCAACGCTGAAACACTGTGTTTGATTAAATATAACTTCAATCTCATAAAGACCTGCATCTACTACTGGAAGCGTTAAACTATTTTCTCCTGAAATTAGCCCACCTTCATAATACCAGTTGATAGTCACTTCACTTTCATCATAGTTATTTCCTGTAGCTGTAATTTGAATAGGTGTTGTAGCATTAGGACATACTTCATAATCAAAATTGGTTGTGAATGTCGTATCTGGTAAAGGATCAACAATCAACTCTAAGGTAGTTGTTGAATAACAATCAAATGCTATGTTGCTTTCAACTCTTACAAAAAGAATCGTTGAAGTACTGTTGTAAGGACTCGTTAAAGCTCCTGTTCCAGCATCAGCATCTGCCTGAGTTTCATGATAACTTACTGTAAAATCTGCAGCACTTTGACCTCCAAGAATATTTGAATCTCTTGATGTTAAATCAAAGGTAGTAACACCATCAAAATCATCATCACATTCTGAATAAACATCAGAATTTGCTGTAGGTGTTGGCCCTGAAATTATCAAATCAAATAAAGACGTAGCATAACACTCAGTCGCTGTGGCATTTTCAACTCTAACAAAAATGGTTTGAGGATTTGAAATGTTTGTATATGGTGAGGTTAGTGCTCCTGTACCTGCTTCAGCTTCTGCTAAAGTTAAATGGTAAGTCACATTAAAATCGGCTGGATTTTGAGTACCTATTACTACAGACGTCTGACTTTCTAAATCAAAGTCTTCAATCTCATCTCCTGAGGCATCATCACACGTAATCAAATCTTCTAATACAAATGAAGTATCTGGCGAAGGATTAACAACAAGCTCCATTGTGGTTGTTGTATAACAATCAAAAGCTAAATTACTTTCAACTCTTACAAATATAGTTGCCGTTGGGCTATTATAAGGACTCGTTAGAGCTCCTGTTCCAGCTTCAGCATCAGCTAAAGTGGCATAATAGCTAACTGTAAAATCGGTAGCACTTTGACCTCCCAGAACATTTGCATCTCTAGATGGTAAATCAAATACTCCAATACCATCAAGATCATCATCACATACAGGATAGGTATCCATATTTGCGGCAGGTGTTGGTCCTGAAATTATCAAATCAAAAGATGACAAAGCAAAACAAAATGTGGCATTAGTATCTTCAACTCTAACATAAATAGTTTGAGGATTTGAAATGTTTGTATATGGTGAAGTAAGTGGATTAATTCCTTGACCGGCATCATTTATACTTAAATGATAGGTTACATTGAATTCAGCAGGATCTTGTCCTCCAAGTAGTGTTGCTGTTTGAATCTCTAAATCGAAGTCTTCAATTTCATCACCTGAAACATCATCACAAGTAACGATATCTTCTACTGGATTTGCAACAGGTTCTGCTCCAAACGTAATAGTTACTTCATCTTGTGCTTGAGATTGACATTGGTCATCGAAAGCAATGACTGTATAAGTACAAGACTCCGTTACTGTTAACGTTGAACTTTCTTCTCCTGTAATAATAAATCCATCACAATACCATTCATAACGATCTGCAAATGGCGAATCTGCAACAATATCATACGATGGAAAACCACATAATTCTTGATCTTGACCTAAATCTACTTCAATTTGAGCAGTAACATTACCATCACCAGAATCATTTCCATTAGTCTGACTTATCGAAATTGTTCCAGGATCATCAGAGAAATTCGTTACAAGTAATAAATAAATTTCACCAGTTAGTGCGTTATCAATTGTTAGGTTTTCAGTTGGTGCTGCAGAATAACTACAATCTACAATATTACCAAAAGGATAAAAACCTGTGTCTGGATTATTGGAAAACGGACATGATGGACAATCATCAAAAACAATATTTAAGCAACCATCTTCTACAGAAGTGAATGGTCCCCAAAGTACAAAATCTACATCCAATCCGTTGCCATCATCATCAACCTGATCAATTTGAATTTCAATTAAACCAGGGTCTCCAATTTGGATTATGTTCCAAGTTGGGTTTGGTGCAGTTCCTAAACATGCTATATCATTAGGATCTGGAATCCCTATAATATTAGACGTTGTTAATGCACCTCCATCTTCACAGAAATTTTCTGCGTTTTCACAAATGATGTTGGTAGGAGCATCTTTAATACATAAATCGAATGTACTTGTTTCAGAAACACTTCCTCCTGAGAACACTCTAATATAATAGGTGTTACCTATTACCAGTTCAGGTGAAACACTTGCTGCCGCGTCAGTACATTCTAATTCAACTAAACCATCACAAGTTCCTTCATAGATTCCATGATCTATGTTGAATGTCCCTCCAGCAATATTAATTATCGAAATAAGTTGTACTTCACTTTCAGCAACGAATTGAAACCATACATCATCATCTGGATCACCACCACACGTGCCATCAGGAACACCTGAAGGTGTCGCTTCTATTAAAGAACCTGGCGTCAATAAGTTACATGAACTATCGGTATTAACTACCGCTACTGTTGCGTTACACGGATTGTCGTTAGCTGGCGGGCAAGCCAACAATTGAATAGGGTTACTATTTATTACACAATTTGCATCCTGATCATTACTTACGGTAACGATAACATCTACTAAAAACGGGAAAGGCCCAATCTGATAAACTCCGGTTGCTGTTACTGGAACTGTTGTTGCATCTATGTTGTTTGTAATTGTTAGTGACGTTGCATCACCCAATGTTGTTACATTAACATCTATTAAAAATTGATCTCCATTTGCACAATCGTCTACTACCTGATAGGTTGCTGCAGGATTAATACATGTAGCACATGCAACAGTTACATCAAAAGGAGTGAAACCACTACTTTCACAACTTACAGAGAAGTCTGAATTTACATACCATGATATCGTATCACCTGATGATTGAAACGT
>JAAEZI010000012.1:0-34580 GCA_018222915.1 Algicola sp.
CGCCTTTTTTGAAAGCCCTTCATTTTATTATGAAGGGCTTTTTTGTTTTTATATTATTCAATTTGAACGTATTTTTAGTGTAAAATAGTTGGTTTAAAACTGAACAGAACTGACATTCGGTTGAATATTATGGTCAAGTATCATTTTTTATTGAGGGTTAATCTTTTATGATTAACTTGACTTCACAAAAAACCTTAATATCAACAAAAAAAGCCCTTTGTTTTCACAAAGAGCTTGATATAAAGATTATTAAATAAAACTTATCCCTTGATTACGCCTCTCGAAATTACAATTTTCTGAATTTCAGAAGTCCCTTCATAAATTTGAGTGATCTTTGCGTCGCGCATTAACCGCTCTACATGGTATTCTTTTACAAAACCATTACCACCATGTATTTGAACAGCTTCTACCGTTTGTTCCATCGCTACTTTTGAGGCATAAAGCTTTGCCATAGCACTCGACATATCGGAGTTATTCCCTTGATCTTTGTCCCAAGCGGCTTTCATGACTAACATTCGTGCGGCTTCAATTTCAGTGTACATATCAGCTAGCTTAAATGCAATGGCTTGATGATTGCAGATTTCAGTGCCGAAAGCCTTTCGTTCTTTAGAATATTTTAAAGCTAATTCATAGGCACCTGAAGCGATACCTAAAGCTTGAGCTGCGATACCAATTCGGCCACCAGATAGTGTTTTCATAGCAAATTTAAAACCAAACCCGTCTTCACCTATCCTATTTTCCTTTGGTACTTTAACATCATTAAATTGTAAGGTATGTGTATCACTACCACGAATTCCTAATTTATCTTCTTTGGGACCTATGTCAAAACCATCCATGCCTTTTTCAACGATGAAAGCGTTGATGCCTCTATGACCTTTATCTCTATCTGTTTGAGCAATAACTAAATAAACATCACTTCGTCCACCGTTTGTAATCCAATTTTTGGTCCCGTTAATCACGTAATGATCACCTTTATCGACGGCAGTGGTCGCTTGAGAAGTGGCATCACTACCCGCTTCTGGCTCACTTAAACAAAAGGCACCAATAAATTCACCTGTAGCCAATTTTGTCAAATATTTTTCCTTTTGAGCTTCCGTTCCATAAGCTTCTAATCCATAACAAACCAAAGAATTGTTAACAGAGACCATTACTGAAGCCGATGCATCAATTTTGGATAATTCTTCCATAATCAGGACATATGAAATAGCATCCATACCACTTCCTCCGTATTTCGGGTCTACCATGATTCCCATAAAACCAAGTTCAGCCATTTTTTTGACTAATTCTTTAGGGAATTGTTGTTTTTCATCACGTTCTATAACGCCTGGAAGTAATTCGGTTTGTGCAAAATCTCGAGCAGCATCACGAATCATAATATGCTCTTCGGTTAAACTAAAATCCATTGTAAGTGTAAATTATTGATTTGATAAAAATAGAGATCAAAGATAACTCTTTATTAGTATATTTTCAATAAGGATTGTTATTTTTACTGAATATGACAAAAACAAATTACAACGTTATTGGTGTCATGTCTGGTACCTCTTTAGACGGTATTGATTTAGCACATATATGTTTTAAATATGATCAAATATGGTCGTTTAATTTGCTTGCCGTTGAAACTGTTTCATATTCAGTCAAATGGGCTGAAATATTGTCTCATTTGGTAGGATTAGATGCCGAGGAATTAAAAATTACAGATAAGGATTACACCATCTATTTAGCATCAATCATTAATAGTTTTATAGACAAAAATAGGATTGAGCAATTGGATGCTATTTGTTCGCATGGACATACGGCATTACATCAGCCTGATAAAGGCATCACTCATCAGATTGGTAATTTACCTTTGCTAGCGAAATTGACGAATCATGTTGTGGTATGTGATTTTAGGATTCAGGATGTAGAGCTTGGAGGACAAGGAGCACCATTAGTTCCTATAGGTGATAAGTTATTGTTCTCAGAATATGATGCTTGTATAAATTTGGGAGGGTTTGCTAATATTTCTTTTGATCAAAACACAACTAGAATAGCCTTTGACATCTGTCCAGTTAATGTTGTATTGAATAAGTATGCGAAGAAGAAGGGACTGGAATTTGATGCGAGCGGTGCGATGGCTAAAGTTGGGAATTTGAATGTTATATTATTGGATGCATTAAATGCCTTCGAATATTATAAGGCATCTCCACCTAAGTCTCTCGGTATTGAGTGGGTGGAACAAAAGATATACCCTATTTTAGATGTTTATGAATGTTCTGTAGAGGATATGCTTCGAACATTCACTGAGCACATTGCGATACAAATTACAAATAACTTAAACATAAATGCCAATGTCTTATTCACAGGAGGAGGAACTTATAATGACTTCTTAATTGATAGAATCAAAAAATTAAAAAATATCACCTTGAATAGACCAGATAATGTCTTAATCGACTATAAAGAAGCTCTAATTTTTGGGCTTTTAGGAGTATTGAAATTAAGAGATGAAATCA
Organism: Algicola sp.; assembly: GCA_018222915.1. Lineage (GTDB taxonomy): Bacteria > Bacteroidota > Bacteroidia > Flavobacteriales > Flavobacteriaceae > Psychroserpens. The sequence goes on from JAAEZI010000012.1 coordinate 2,490, forward strand.
ATTGTTTAGCTAGTGTTACTGGAGCAAGTCAAGACCATTGTTCTGGTTCTATTTTTAATCCCTAAAATTATTGTAAAATTAATATAAAGCGATTTTTTGTTTTTTATATTTGTTAAAGAATAACTAACTAAATGAAAGAATTACTTCAAAAGTACGAGGATAAAGACCCTGAAATTATATTTAATTGGAAAGACCCTGAAACTGAAGCTGAAGGCTGGACAGTCATAAACTCTTTAAGAGGTGGAGCTGCAGGTGGTGGTACGCGTATGCGGAAAGGTTTGGATATGAATGAAGTCTTGTCACTCGCCAAAACCATGGAAGTCAAGTTTACAGTTTCTGGTCCAGCAATCGGAGGAGCGAAATCAGGCATCAACTTCGATCCTAAAGACCCAAGAAAAAAAGGTGTTTTAGAACGCTGGTATAAAGCCGTATCGCCATTACTCAAAAGTTATTATGGAACAGGTGGTGATTTAAATGTAGACGAGATTCACGAAGTTATCCCTATCACAGAAGAAAGTGGTGTTTGGCATCCCCAAGAAGGTGTTTTTGAGGGGCATTTTAAACCCACTCAAGCCGATAAAATTAATCGAATCGGACAATTACGCCATGGCGTCATCAAGGTGATCGAAAACCCAAAATACTCACCAAGTGTGGCTAAAAAATATACCGTTGCTGACATGATAACAGGTTTTGGTGTGGCAGAGGCAGCAAAGCATTTTTATGATGTTCACGGTGATTCGATTATCGGGAAGCGAGCTATAGTTCAAGGTTTTGGTAATGTAGGTGCCGCAGCAGCTTTTTATTTATCGCAGATGGGAGCAAAGGTCGTTGGTATCATTGATATTGTCGGTGGATTGATCAACGAGGAGGGTTTTACGTTTGAAGAAATTACAGAGCTTTATTTAAATAAGACAGGGAACTCATTAGTGAGTGAGCATTTGATTCCGTTTTCAGAAATGAATGACAGAATTTGGTCACTTGAAACTGAAATATTTGCGCCTTGTGCGGCCTCTAGGTTGATCACACAGGATCAAATTGATCAAATGATCCATACGGGATTGGAGGTTATTTCATGTGGTGCCAATGTGCCATTTGCAGATAAGGAGATCTTCTTCGGAAGTATTATGGAACATACCGATAATCGTGTGAGTTTAATTCCTGATTTTATCTCTAATTGCGGAATGGCGCGAGTCTTTGCCTATTTTATGGAGCGTAAAGTGCAAATGACCGATGAGGCTATTTTTAATGACACTTCAGAAATTATAAAAAAAGCAATTCAAAAGGTTTACGAAAAAAACCAGTCGAAAACTGGTATTAGTGCGACAGCCTTCGAAATTGCCTTAACACAACTAATATAATAAACCAACTATGGAAACAATAATAGTCTTAGTATTTGCCTTAGGATATTTAGCAATCACTGTTGAACACAGTATCAAAATTGATAAGCTTATTCCAGCTTTGGTCATGATGGCCATAAGTTGGGCATTAATTTCTTTGGGGATTGACACTTTCCCGCAATGGTTTGATTCTGCTAATCATGGACTCGTTGATGGGTTTTCTGGAATGGAACATGATAGTAAAATGCACATCATGGAAGAAACGCTTTTACATCATCTAGGCAAAACTGCAGAAATATTAGTGTTTTTATTAGGCGCAATGACTATTGTAGAAATTATAGATTATTTTGATGGTTTCTCAACGATCAAGAGTTTTATAAAAACTAAAAGCAAAAAGAGAATTCTTTGGATTTTTGGATTTTTAGCATTCATTCTCTCAGCGATTATTGATAACCTAACGGCTACAATTGTATTGATTTCAATTTTACAAAAACTAGTGTATGATCGCGATGTTCGTATTTGGTACGCTGGTTTGATTATTATTGCAGCAAATGCTGGTGGTGCTTGGTCACCAATTGGAGATGTAACGACTACGATGCTATGGATTGGCAACAAGGTGACTACCGGACACTTATTTGTGTATCTTTTTATACCATCACTTTTATGTATGCTGGTTCCGTTTTTTGTGGCATCATTCTTAAAACCATTTAAAGGCAATTTGGATCAAAGTACTGATGAAAGAAGTGAACAACCTAAAAGTAAGTTCAGTTCAACCATGCTTTACTTAGGTCTGGGTGGTATTGTATCAGTGCCTATTTTTAAAACAGTGACCCATCTTCCACCTTATGTTGGGATGATGTTGGCTTTAGGCGTCGTCGCTATTTTTGCTGAAATTTATAGTAATTCAAAATTTAGTATTTCTAGTCACGATTCTGACGAAAGCGATGCACACGCACACCACAGTCCAGTTCATCATTCATTATCTAAAATAGAACTGCCAAGTATCTTGTTTTTCCTTGGAATTTTAATGGCTGTTGCCGCCTTGGAGTCCTTGGGTATTTTGTTCGGATTTGCAACAACACTGCAAGATAACATGCCAATGCTAGGAACAGAATTACATCATGAAGGCGTTTCCGATTTGGTGGTACTTCTCTTAGGTGTTGGTTCGGCTGTTATCGATAATGTACCATTAGTAGCAGCTAGTTTAGGGATGTTCTCTGAACCAATTGATAACGAACTTTGGCATTTCATTGCGTACTCTGCTGGAACTGGAGGTAGCATGCTTATTATAGGTTCTGCGGCTGGAGTTGTAGCTATGGGAATGGAGAAAATTGACTTTTTCTGGTATTTAAAGAAAATCTCTTGGTTAGCTCTCATTGGATTTTTGGCGGGCGCCGTTGCTTTTATGTTTACCAGAACAATATTTTAACAGACATACTTAATACAGAAAAGCGTCGTTATTACAATAGTTAAAAACGTAATTTTTAATTTTAAACACTATGATATTACAAGGTAATATTCAAGAAGGAGCAGAGGTCATTACTGATCCTGAGTCCACTGAAAAGACTTTATCCATTATAGAACTCATTAGTAGCGGAGGAGCAGCTGGTCAAGTCATTATTGCTGTTTTATTTATTCTACTCATTGTGGCTATTTATATTTATTTCGAACGTCTATTCGCGATTAAGGCAGCTTCCAAGATAGATGCGAATTTTATGAATCAAATTAAAGACCATGTAAGTAATGGGAAAATTGATTCAGCACAAGTGCTTTGTGCTCAAGTCAATTCACCAGTGTCACGACTCATTAATAAAGGCATTACAAGAATAGGAAAACCTTTAGATGACATCAATACCGCCATTGAAAATGCAGGCCGACTAGAAATATATGGGTTGGAAAAAAATGTTAGTGTCTTAGCGACCATTTCCGGTGCAGCTCCAATGATTGGGTTTTTAGGAACTGTGATTGGAATGATCCTATCCATTTTTGAGATTGCCAATTCTGGAGGTCAAATTGATATCAAATTATTAGCAGATGGTTTATACACAGCAATGACTACAACTGTGGCAGGACTTATTGTTGGTATTGTGGGATACATAGCGTACAATCATTTGGTAGTGAAAACAGATAAGGTTGTTTATCAAATGGAAGCCAACTCCTTGGAGTTTTTAGATCACTTAAACGAACCTATTTAATGAATTTAAGAGGAAGAAATAAAGTCACGCCAGAATTCAATATGTCTTCAATGACTGATATTGTATTCTTGCTATTGATCTTTTTTATGTTGGCCTCAACGTTGGTTACCACCAATGCTATTGATATTTTATTGCCAAAGGCGAGTGGTAAAACAGAAAACAAACGTTCCGTTGCCGTCAGTATCAAAAAAGATTTGACCTATTATATCGATCAAAAGCGAGTAGGTGAAAGTGTCTTGGAGAATGAATTAATTTCGGCATTGGCTAATCAAGACCAACCTACTGTGGTTCTTAGAGCTGAAAAATCGGTGCCAGTTGAGAACGTGGTCAAAGTCATGGACATTGCTAATAGGAATAAATTTAAAGTCATTTTAGCGGTTAAACCCAATAATTAAGACCTTGATTTAATCTTCGGAACAACTATTGCTTTAAATCTAAAAGGGATTAGTCAACTCAGTTAATTAATGAAATACTTTCAAACAAAACACGAGCAAAATTCAGCAAAAATTACAACATTGATTGTGACGATTCTGCTATTGCTTTTATTTGTAGTACGAGGGTGTGCATATATGGATCCGCCTTTGGAATATGGTGTGGCTGTGAACTTCGGTAATTCACCAGTTGGTTCAGGTAAAATTCAACCTACGGAACCCATTAAATCGAGAGTTAAAGAACAAGTAACTAAAGAAGAATCGCAACCTGAGGAGACCCAAGTTGAAGAAACGTCGAAACCAAATAGTCAGGCAGAGGATGTCTTGACTAATGAATCTGCCGAGGCGATTGCCATAAAGAAAGCCAAAGAAGCTGAAGCCAAAGCTCAAGCAGAAGCAAAACGTCATGAGGATCTTAGAAAAGCCGAAGAGGAACGAAAACGAAAAGAAGAGCAAGCTAAGAAGGATAAATTGGACGCGCTTATTGGTGGTGTAAAAAAATCGGAAGGACCAACTTCTAATGGTGAAGGACCAGGTGATGGTCCAGGAGATAAAGGAGATTTGGATGGTAGTCCTTATGCTCCTTATACTGGAAAACCGGGTGTTGGTAATGGTGGTATGGGTTACGGATTGAATGGACGAGGCAAACCGAGTTATAAAGTCTTTGACGGTTGTGAGAATGAATATGGACTCATAGTGGTAGATATTGTGGTTAATCAAAATGGAAATGTGATTGATGCTACTCCTGGTGTTAAGGGTAGTAGTAATGCCACAACTTGTTTAAAAGAACAAGCCAGAAAAATTGCCATGTCTTATAAATGGCCAGCAGATTCAAAAGCACCTGCTAGACAGTATGGTAAAGTAAGTGTCAACTTTACACCGTCGAATTAGCAATGAATTATCAAGATACTGTCAACTGGATGTTTCAACAGTTACCGATGTATCAGAAACAAGGAAGGTCTGCTTTTAAAAAAGACCTATCCAATACAAAGTTATTAGCTAATCACCTTCATCATCCAGAATCAAAATTTAAAAGCATTCATGTGGCAGGAACGAACGGGAAAGGTTCTACAAGTCATATGTTGGCCTCTATTTTTCAAGAATCTGGATTAAAAGTAGGTTTGTATACATCACCACATTTGAAAGATTTTAGAGAGCGTATTAAAATTAATGGTAAAGACATAAGTAAGCAATACGTCATCGGATTTATAAAGCGTCACCAGTCTTTTTTTGAGTCGCACTATCTGTCATTTTTTGAAATGACCGTGGGATTGGCGTTTGATTATTTCGCTCGAAAAAAAGTGGATATTGCTATTATTGAAGTGGGACTTGGTGGTCGTTTGGATTCGACAAACATTATTGTTCCCGAATTAGCCATCATTACAAATATTGGCTTGGACCACACACAATTTTTAGGAGATACGTACGAAGACATCGCCAAGGAGAAAGCAGGCATTATTAAACCTAATGTTCCTGTAGTTATTGGAGAATCGCAAGATGAGACAAAACCTGTATTTTTGAAAATAGCCAAAGAACGACAATCTGATATCTTTTTTGCTGACGAGTCACAGGATAACGAATATTCCAGTGATTTAAAAGGACTCTATCAAAAACACAATAAAAAGACTGTAGTTCAGTCTGTTAAAGTGCTCAATCAACAGGGATATCAAATTTCTGAAACCAGTCTCATGAGAGGTTTGGCAAATGTTGTTGCAAATACAGGACTTAAAGGTCGCTGGCAGGTGTTGCAAGAATCACCCAAAATAATTTGTGATACAGCTCACAATAAAGAGGTGTTAAGATACATCGTAAAACAGTTGCAGATGGAAACCTATAAACAACTGCATATTGTTTTTGGAGTCGTTAACGACAAAGATGTGGGTGCCATTTTACCCATATTACCAAAACAGGCCCAATATTATTTTTGTAGACCAGATGTTCCACGCGGACTTGATGAAAAATCCCTTAAATCTATTTTTAGTGCCAAGGGTTTTCAAGGAAGTACATATGGTAGTGTAAAAACGGCTCTTGAGGCGGCAAAAGAAAAGGCTACTCAAGAAGATCTTATATTTATTGGAGGAAGCACATTTGTTGTCGCTGAAATCGTCTAAACTCGATTTATTTGTATATTTAAAATTCAATTCAATTTTTTAAAATGACTGAAATAATCAACCAAATATTTGCATTGGATTCAAGGTTAAAAAAAGAAAACAACGAGAGTGGTCATCGGTATTTTGAACGAATTTACCATGAATTTGAATCTTTAGGGTTTCAAATTGTTAATCCTTTGGGTCAAACTTATCGAAACGAAATGACCGATGTAGAAGCGAATATTTTAGGTGATTTAAGTCGTAATTCTACCATCACCAAAGTTTTAAAACCAGTTATTTATCAAATTGAAAATAATGAAACCAAACTCCTACAAAAAGGAATTGTAATTGTAGAATAGTCTCAAATGAAAACTATAAACTTTGCCATAGATTTAGGAACGACCAACAGTCTTATTGCTAAATACGATGATGGAAATATCAAAATATATAACAATCCGTTAGGATTAAAGCAAACATTACCGTCATGTGTTGCTTTTCGTGGAAATAGAACGGTCATAGGCGATAAAGCTCTAGATTATTTAGAGAAGGATGCCGAAAACATTTGCATGCTTTTTAAGCGTAAAATGGGGACACAAGACACGTATGAAATCCCGGTAATTGATAAAGAGTTAACACCCATTGAATTGTCATCACTCATTTTAAAGGAGCTTAAGAACTTTGTCAATGATGAAGAAAATTTAAATTCTGTTGTAATCACCATTCCAGCTTCTTTTGATACTATTCAGTCTAATGCCACTAAAAAGGCAGGTTATATGGCCGGTTTTCAAGAAGTTGTCTTGTTACAAGAGCCAATTGCCGCTTGTTTAGCATTTGCTAACACTTCTAATCTAGATATCACTCATAAGGAACATTGGATTGTATATGATTTTGGTGGTGGTACTTTTGATGTGGCCTTGGTTGAAGTGAATGATCGCGAGCTGAATGTTAGGGATAACCTAGGTGATAATTATTTAGGAGGTGCTGATTTTGACAACCTCATTGTTGAGCATATTATTGTGCCTTTTATTGAGGAAAAACTTGGTATTGAAAATCTCTGGAAATCCCTCAAATCTAAAACCACACAATACAAAGGTCTTTATTTCGAATTATTGAAATTAGCTGAAGAAGCAAAAAAGGAATTGTCACACTATGAAGAGACCGAAATTGAATTAGATATTGATATTCATGACACCAATGTCTTTGAGCAATTGTTGATTAAACGAGAACAATTTGAGAATTTAATTTCACCAAAAGTGGAACAAACGGTCACACTTATTCAAGATGTGATATCCAATAACCAATTACTGAATTCACAGATAGCACGTGTGATATTGATAGGAGGAAGTACATACGTGCCTGTAATTAAGAAGCGTATTTCGGAAGCTATTGGTGTGGAAGTTAATAACGCCATTGATCCTACGTCTGCTGTGGTGCTAGGTGCTGCGTATTATGCAGGCTCTAAACCGTCTACGGTCACAGAGTCGCCTTTAGAACAAGATAAATCACAGGTAGAAACTGTAGAGGTGAAATTATTCTATGAGCAAAACACAAGAGACACTGAAGAGCTAATTTCAGGTAAAGTATCCTCAGATAAGGTGAGTAGCTTTAGACTCATGCGAAAAGATGGTGGTTATGATTCTGGCGTCAAGACATTGGAAGATGGTTCCTTTTCTGAGTTTGTACCATTACTAGAGGGTCGGTTGAACCAATTTAAAATTCAATTTTTGAGTTCGGAATTGGACGTATTGAAAGTTATGGATGCTGTGGCTATCAATCAAGGTAGTTATAATGTTCAAGGACAGCCTTTGCCAAATGATATATGTATGGAAGTGGACGATTTGGATGCCTCCACGACACGACTTGAAAGAATCTTTGCAAAAGGCAGTATTTTACCATTAAGAAAGAAGATTTACAAAACAGCTTCTAAAACGATTCTACAAAAATCAAAGTCGAATCTCATTATTAATATTATTGAAGGACAGGCCAAAGGCTTGCCGAGTTCAGGTTTGAGCATTGGATATATTGAGATATCTGGTATGGACCTAGAAGAAGATTTAATAAAAGGGACAGATATTGAAATAGAAATTGAAGTTACAGAATCTCGTGATCTTAAAATCAACGTCTTTTTACAGTCGTGTGATCAAGAATTCAATAATGTGTTTAGCGAATCGGAGAGAGCCATTAGTATTGCTAAAATAAACCTAGAAATTAATACGGTTCTAGGAGATGTTGAAGCCTTGATTAAAACACATAATTCTGAAGAGAATTTTGAATATTCACAAAAGTTGGAAACCATACGCGTTGGATTGATAGAAACTCAAATTGCTGCCTCACTCATTGATGATGATGATGTATCCGACAGTAAATTTCAGTTGGATGATAAAAAACGTAAATTCATTCAGGAGTTTGATGATCTAACGCGCAATAAACTTATAGCTAAGGAAATTGAGGAGTACAACGATGCGAAAGCCACATTGGAGCGTCATCTAAATGATGATAGCAATGAACGCTTTAGGGATAAGTATGCACGAATGATCAAAAACGAAAAAGAGGTCATTAATTCTGGTAACAAATATTTAATTCGTTCCAAAATAAAGGAAATGGACGAGTTATATGACGCTATTATCCAATCAAGTGATGAAAACTTTATTTCTTATTTTTTGAATTTGAAGTTTTGTACTGAATTTTCGAATCAACGCAGAGCTGATAAACTCTTTAAACAAGGTGATCAGGCCTTAGAAAAGCAGGATTATAAGTCCTTGAGACATATCGTTTATGGTTTGTCTGCCCTTTTACCTGATTACGAAAAAGAGAAGCAGAAAAACTTTAAGGATGATAGTCGAACTGGATTAGGCTAATTCCTATATTTTTTATTGTAGTAATTCGTATAAAGGCGATCGATATTTAATTCGATAAGCTCTACATTTTTAGTGTCTAATTGTTCTTCTCGTGTTCTTGAGGTTAGTATTTTATCTGAAGAACTACTCTCTACTTTACGTATCGTTTCTTTAAATGGATAAATAGTTATTTCTTTCTCTACAGAAGTGTCTACATTCGTAATTTGGTACATTTCTGAGAGATCATCATCTGTTTTGAAATGCGAAAATTTAGAGCTTAGAAAGGTTAATCCTGTGTAGAAAACTAAGGAATCATTATTGGTAATATCTAAAGAAAGAATTTCATCTTTTGGAATGTAAATGGATTCGTCAACGCCATTAGTGAGTCTAAAAACAATAAGGTCTTTGCTGCTTTTATTATTTATTTTCACTAAAGTATTGTCCTGGCTATCCACTTCATTATAAATTTCATTAAAAGTCATTGGATACGGGTTTGAAAAAGGATATAAGGTCAAATCACCGTTGTCATCGATTTTGTTTCTATTCACCTTGAGTTTTAAGGTGTAAATAAATTTGAGATGATTTTCTAATTTATAGCGATCATCATAAGTCCTTTCAATAGACTCGATAACGGTTTCTTCGATATCAACACCATTTTCAATATTGTACACGCGCTCAATACTATCTATTTGTCGTTGAAAGCGATCATTTGTGCCAATATTGAAATCGCCCGTGTTGATATAATCATAGTTGGAACTCGAAGAGCTTTGACTCGCCCAAAAAATGATGCGTAAGACAATCATAATAATTACAAAAATACTCCAACCGCCAAAGCCAGATCCTGTACGCTGACTTCTTCGCGAAGGATATGTGTACTCCCTTGCGATATCTGCATTAGATTTTAAGGTTTGTTCCAAGAATACACTCGAGGTATCCAAAATGGCAAAGGCCACCATCGCTTTAGCCGCAAAAACAAATTCTGGATTGCTTACATTTCGGCGTTTAGAATTATAAACTTCAATGACTTCGGAATTAAGTTCTTGTATTTCTAGGTTAAAGCAATCAGGATATTCGTTTAAGCAATTGATAAAAACCTTATTTTTTATATAGGCTATTGGATATTCCTTGTCCTTTAAACGCTTTTCCCGCAAGTATACAGCCGCATAGTTTAAACGCGCTTTAAAAAAATTGATAACCAATTGATTGATTTCTTCCGAAAATAATTGATTGTGATGAGTGAGCACTTTTAATATCAGAACATACTTGCCTTTATTTAATGTTTCCGATAAAAATAGTTTGATGTGTTCTCTTAGAAAAGGCGCCAAAAAATACTTGAGATTTTCCTCGTCTGAAATCAATGCTTCATTGACTGAAATTTCATTTTGCTGGATGTCATTAAAATTTCCAGATAATAACTGTTTTAGCCAAACGTGATTTTCAACAAATACATGACAATCCCTTGTGGATGCATCTTTCAGCTTTTCGATTAAACCGGCAAGATCTCCAAGATTGCTCGCATCACCGAGCATAGCTTTCGCTTTAAGCTGCTTTTGCAATTTAATAATGCCTTGGGCATCAATGTGCTTTAATTGATGGATGTCAATGCCAAGTTGGTCTATAAATGAGATATATTTCAAGCTGCGATTTTATAAAGTTTAAAAATATCAAAATAAATTAGAAAGGGATATAGAACCTTAGTTTTTTGACTAGTAATTATTTGCAAAAATTATTGAATTTTTTTTTAAAAAAGCTTTTGGTAATTAAAAAACTAGACTATATTTGCAGTCCAATAATTAGGGCGCGTAGCTCAGTTGGTTCAGAGCACTTGGTTTACACCCAAGGGGTCAGGGGTTCGAATCCCTTCGCGCCCACAACTATTAAGAAGTTCGCATTTAATGCGGACTTTTTTAGTTTTAATGAACAAGGGTCATTAACTCAGTTGGTTCAGAGTGTTACCTTGACAGGGTAGAAGTCACTGGTTCGAATCCAGTATGACCCACAAAAAAAAATCTACACGCAAGTGTAGATTTTTTGTTTTTTAATACCTGAGGAGGAACATTTATAGTAAGTCAAGGACGCGTTCTAATGCCATGCCTCGCGATCCTTTGATTAAGAACATGTTATTCTTAAAATCAAAACTATTGAATTGTTCCTTGAGATCTTCATAAGATTTAAAATATGAAGTGTTTTCAAATTTTGGTTCTGTTTGATAGAAGTGTTTTCCAACTAGAATGACCTGCTCAAATTGAAGGTTATGAGCTAATTTTGCTATCAACTGATGCTCTGCAGCCGCTTCGGCTCCAAGTTCGAACATGTCTCCCAATATCGCTACTTTATTTTCAGACGCTTGATCTTTAAAATTAATCAATGCGGCTTCCATACTGGAAGGGTTGGCATTGTATGCATCCAAAATAATATGATGACCATGTTTTTTAATAATCTGTGATCTATTATTACTTGGAATATAGTGCTCTATGGCCTTAATAATGTTTTGTTCTGAAACTTTAAAATGTTCACCAATAGCTATGGCAGCATTTATATTATTATAATTATAAGCACCTGTTAATTGGGATTCAATCTTTTTATCGTTGTAACGTAACGATACAAATGGTTTCGATGCGATTAATTCGGTTTGGTGACCAAAAGCAATGGTTTGTTTATAAGTTCCGATTTGTTTTTTCTGTAGAGCATCGTTGTCATTATAAAAGATAGTTTTATGATGCATTTTTAAATGCTCATAAAGCTCAGATTTTCCTTTAATCACACCATCAATACCACCAAATCCTTCTAAGTGTGCTTTGCCAAAGTTGGTAATGAGTCCATAGTCTGGTAAGGTTATATTTGCTAAAAATTCAATTTCTTTAACATGATTGGCACCCATTTCTACTATGGCGATTTCTGTAGCACTTGTCAGTCGTAATAATGTAAGGGGTACACCAATATGATTGTTGAGGTTACCTTGAGTAGCGAGCGTATTATAAGTTGTAGACAGAACACTATTAATGAGTTCTTTGGTGGTTGTTTTTCCGTTACTTCCAGTTAAAGAGATTATTGGAACATTGAGCCGTTTACGATGGTAGTTGGCTAAGCGCTGTAAGGTGGTTAATACATTGTCAACAACGATGCATTGCTCATTGTTGTTATCTATATTTTCATCTATGATCGCATAGGATGCGCCTTTTCGAATGGCTTCTTCCGCAAATTCATTACCGTTAAAGTGATCACCTTTCAAAGCAAAAAACATACAGTTTTCCGTGATTTTCCGTGTATCTGTGCAAACTGAGTCACAGATGAGAAAGTAGTCGTAAATCGTCTCCAAATTCATAAAATAAATGTCATAAAAAAAAAGTCCTAATCAAAATGACTAGGACTTTTTTTTATCTATTAAAAAAGATTAATTTCTTTTCTTTCCGCCTCCTTGTGATTTGGAACCAACTCGAGACATTGCACATCTAAAACCGATGTAATCTGTTGCCATGTCTTGTGGGAAATATCTTCTTTGTGCTGGATCAATCCAGTAAGCTCTATCTCTCCATGATCCACCTTTGTAAACTCTAACTTCATCATTTATCAAAGATGTTCTCTGGTTAGAGGTGTCATACTCTTTAATTAAAGCACCTGTAGAGTCTCTTTCAACATTGTGTTGTGGCGAATTGTACATTTTACGTGTAGAAGTGTCACCATCGTCAACGTCTTCATCTCCAAAGCTATCCGCATATTGACGAGACGATCTTACATCACCATCTCTAAAGTTTCTGTTGTCGCTCTTATCAAAATTAGTTCTTAGGTAAGTGTCATCTTCGTCAACACCCACTTGAAGAATTTCTCCAGGTAAGTTTCTCGCGACAATTTGTCCGTTACTTAAAGTATCATAAACAATTTCTTCAGGTGTCACAATTTTTACTGTTCCATCTTCATTAATGGCATTCTTCGTATAAACGTTACCTCTATAATAATTGAAATCATTAAACTCATCATCAACGATAGGTCTGTAAACATCAGCTACCCATTCGGCAACGTTACCAGCCATATCATATAAACCGTAATCGTTTGGTTCGTAAGACATTACTTGAGCAGTAATATCAGCGCCATCATCAGACCAACCTGCGATACCACCATAATCACCTTTACCTTGTTTAAAGTTTGCTAATTGATCTCCTTTAGTTTTACGCTTTCCTGAACGGGTATATTGACCATCCCAAGGATATTTTTTTCGTCCTCTGTAAACATTAAAACTTCTCAATTCACTCATTCCTAGTGCTGCATATTCCCATTCTGCTTCTGTCGGTAATCTGTAATCTGGTGATATGAGACCAGATTCTCTTCTAGCATATTGATTAATAGTATCACCCGCAGCTGTAACTTGTGCACGACGTCTCGTCTTTTCTGGATTGATAATTGAATCATTGCCACCATAGGTTTGTGTAGGAGCATTGATATACGTGTCTACATTGAAATTACTTTCCGCTGAAGATGTTAAATGAGAATCTCTCTCTAAATAACCTGCCTCTTGTAAATCCATTTCAGCAACACGATCTGTTCTCCAGTTTGCAAATTCAACCGCTTGAATCCAGCTTACTCCAACAACAGGGTATTCACCATATCCAGGATGACGTAAATAGTTTTCAGTCATCATTTCAGCATAACCTAAACGATTTCTCCAAACCAAGGTATCTGGAAGAGCACCTTCATAAATTAATCGGTAATTTTCTTCTTCTGGTGGATAGGTTCTTTTAATCCAATCCAAGTATTCGGTATACATTTTATTGGTCACCTCACTTTCATCCATGTAAAAAGACTGAACATGCTGTTGTGTTGGTGTATTGTTCCAATCATGCATCACATCATCTTGAACTTTTCCCATGGTAAATGTACCACCTTCAATAAAAACTAGACCTGGTCCAGTTTCTTGTTCTTGGAATTTGTCATTATATTGAAAACCACCGTTTTTGTCATTGATTTTCCATCCTGTTGCTCTAGAGACGTTACTTGAGGAAGAATTCCTACTACAGCTAACAATTGTAAAAGATAGTACTAGGGCTAATAGTATCTTTAGATTTAAGACGTTTTTCATATCCATACTTTTTAAGTAAGCTAATTTAATTTTAGAGACGCAATATAGTAATTAAAGGTAAACTAACAACATTTTTTGGCAAATTCATGCAAAAAAAAATGCATTTCATCCTCTTTTTTATACACAATAACGGATTTTTAGCCAGTTTATCGATGTATTTTGTCTTTAATAACGATTGAATAAATTAATTATTGTTGTAATTTTGAATAAAAAATTGAGACCTTATAATATCATGAAGGTGTAGACGTTATTTAACTATGAAAGAATTTTTACTATTATTTTCAATATTAACCTCTGTATTTGGTTTTTCACAGCAAAAAGAATTCACAATTAGTTGGGAGTCTTCTAAACTATTTGGAACGGCGTCTTCCCAAATAGAAATTCCGTCGTTTGATAAGAATCATTTTAGTTTTACTAGAAATACAGGGTTGCAATTTTTTGCGCAATGGGAAGAGTCGTCATACATTGATGAAAATTCTGTAGAGCTGTCACAAGTCACTTATCAAACTATTGCTGTAGCAGACCTCAAAGAACTACCACTTCAAAACTTACCAAAAGCACCAAAAATAACACTTCAAAATGCCATAGAACGCGGGAATATTTCCGCATATTTAGAGATAACGCCAATTATTAAAGATCAAGGGGTTTATAAAAAAATCACAAGTTTTTCTGTGACCTATCAATATGGGAACAATCCAAATAGGTCTGGCGCATCCACTCAAGAAATTACGAATTCAGTATTAAGAACAGGAGATTGGCATAAATTTTATGTAGATAAAACAGGCATCTTTAGACTGAGTAAAAGTTTTTTGAACTCTATTGGCGTAAATACTAATGTAGATCCAAGAACCATTAAGGTGTATGGTAATGGTGGTAGTATGCTTCCAAAAGCCAACAGCGAGTTTTATCCTTTAGACCTTCAAGAAAATGCGATTCGTTTCGTTGGTGAATCCGATGGTGTATTTAATGATGACGATTACATATTATTTTATGCTGAGGGACCTACAGGGTACAATGCAGATAGTAATACAAACATCAATGCCTATTCTGATAAAGCTTATTTCTTTGTGACTACCAATGGCGGTTTTGGAAAACGTATTCAGCCCTTAAATCAGCCAACAGGCGACAGTACCTTGCAAATCGACACCTTTCAAGATTATCAGTTTTACGAGGTAGATGAGTTTAATATTGCCAAAATAGGAAGACGATGGTTTGGCGACCGTTTTGATATCGAAAATGAAAAATCCTATTCCTTTGAATTTCCAAACCTTGTCACTTCTGAACCGGCATCAGTCAAAGTTTTAGTAGCAGGTGTCAGTGAAACAGCAGGATCTAATATGCAAGTACTACTGAATAACAACCTCGTGAGTACGTTGAATTTTAATCCTATCGATGATCCTGTATTAGCATATGGTCGAACGTATAGTGACGATGTCACCTTGAATTCTGAAACCCTTACAGTCGATTTGGTTTACAACAATAATGGCAATCCTTCTGCACTAGGTTATCTCGACTATATATCTGTTGAAGCCACACGTCAATTAATTTTTGAAGGCACGCAATTACTTTTTAAAAATAATCAAGTAGCTTCAGAGTCAGGAATTGCTGAGTATACTTTAAGTAATGCTAGCAACGTACAAGAGGTTTGGGATATTTCAGATAAATACAACGTAAAGACTGTTGTGAATAGCGATCAAAGTCAAACGCTCAGTTTTAAGGATGTGGCTGGATCCCTAAAAACATATATCACACTTACGAGTCTTGAATATTTGCAGCCGTCTAGAGATGCCAATACTTCAGTGAGTAACCAAAATATTAAAGGTGAAATTTTCTTAAACAGTCAAGGCGTTTTCGAGGATATTGATTACATCATTGTGGCACATAATAATTACGTCACTCAAGCAGAGCGTTTAGCGCAAATAAACAGAGAGCAATACAATCTCAATGTTAAAGTAGTGACCTTAAATGAAATTTATAACGAGTTTAGTTCAGGAAATCAGGACGTAGCTGCTATCAGAAACATGGTGAAATATGTGTATGATAATGCTAGTAGTCCAGGTAGGCGTCTAAAGTATTTATGTTTATTTGGTGATGCTTCATACGATTATAAGAATAGAATTTCAAATAACACGAATATTGTACCGATTTGGAATTCTGTTGAAAGTTTTAGTTTAACGTCTTCATTTATATCAGATGATTTCTACGGTTTCATGGACGAAAATGAAGGGAATGTCAATAATGGTAGGCTCGATATAGCCGTTGGACGGATTTTGGCAAACTCACCGCAGCAGGCAAAAGAATTGGTGGATAAAATTGAAGGATATTATGCTGCGGAAGCTTTTGGAAGTTGGAGAAATAATTTTTTGACGATTTCGGATGATGTGGACGAAGCCTGGGAAAAAGTACTACAAAATACAACGGATGCTATTGGCAATGAAGTTACCGATGAAAAACCATTTATGAATGTGGTGAAGATTCATTCTGATGCATTTCAACAAGAATCAACATCCAGTGGCGAGCGTTTTCCAAAAGTCAACAAAGCTGTTAAAGATGCGTTAGATGTTGGAGCTCTTGTCGTTAATTATTTTGGTCACGGAGGTGAAGATGGTCTGGCTGCTGAACGAATTTTCACAAAAGTCGATGCTCAAGATGTTCGGAATTTATGTAAGTTCTCCTTATTTGTGACAGTAACGTGTGAGTATACTAAATTCGATAACCCACAACGTCCGACAGCTGGTGAGTATACATATTGGAACAAAGAAGGAGGTGCGATATCACTCATCACAACGACCAGACAAATTTTTGTTACTGTTGGCGTATCGATTAATGAAAAACTGGGTGAATTCTTATTCAACTTCGGAACTAATGAGAGTATTAGTATGGCCGAAGCCTTGCGTTTAACGAAAAATGATCCTTCCATTGTAGGGATTAACCAAAGGTCTTTGGTGTTTTATATTGGAGATCCAGCCATGAAATTAGCGTTTGCGAAACCAGAAGTTCGATTAACGAAAGTCAACGATGTGAATTTAAGTGAATTCAATGAACCAATTAAAGCATTAGATAGAGTTAAATTATCAGGACAAGTTTACGACACAGCCGGAAATTTCTTAGATAATTATAATGGGATCTTAACCGCTACTGTCTTTGATAAAGAAATCGACAGACAAACCTTAGGTAATAATGGTGTGACGGAGAACGGCTCCTTAATAATTTTAAATTTCAAAACCTTAGGCGAAACCTTATTTAAAGGTCAAGCGACAGTAACGAATGGTGAATTTGAATTTGAATTTGTAGTGCCACGTGATTTAGGCATTCCGGTGGGACCAGGAAAGGTGAGTTTCTATTCTAAACAAAACAATATATTAGATGATAAATCAGGTTCTAATTTTGACCTCCAGTTTGGAGGGATCAATGAAAATGCTGAAGAAGATAACCAAGGTCCTGTCATTACGTTATTCATGAATGATGAGAATTTTGTGTCAGGCGGTATCACGAATGAACAGCCAACCTTGCTAGCGAAGCTTCAGGATGAGAATGGGATCAATACGGCCAGCGGTATTGGGCATGATATCACTGCCATCATAGATGGTGATGAAACAAATCCTTTTGTTTTAAACGATTATTATCAATCCAATGTTGATGATTATCAAAATGGCGAAGTTACCTATCCTTTCAGAGATTTGGAACCAGGATTACATACGTTGACCTTAAAGGCGTGGGATGTATATAACAATGCTTCGGTATCTCAAATAGAGTTTGTTGTGCGCGATAAAGACGAGGAATTAGTAATTAGTAATGTTTTAAATTACCCGAATCCGTTTATTGATTACACGGAATTTTGGTTCAGTCACAATAGTTCTGATGTTTTAGACGTTTCAGTACAGATATTCACTGTTTCTGGTAAATTGGTCCGAACTTTAAATGGTCAAACCTCAGGAGGTGGTAAGGTCACTAGCTCGCTATCTAAGGATATTGTTTGGGATGGTCGCGATGATTTTGGAGACAAAATAGGTAAAGGTGTTTATATTTATAAACTAAAAGTGAGATCTAATCGTTTGAATAAACAGGTTGAAAAAATTGAAAAACTTGTCATACTATAATAAAAATTTATATTTGCTTAATATAATCTCTGCAGCTATGCATTGATATGAACATGAAATTACATATGAAAAAATACATTTTAGCCCTAATTGCACTTACAGTATTTAACCTTAGTAATGCTCAAGAAACAATCACATTTCCAAATCAGTCAACAGTTATAACCACTGGTGTGCCTTTTATGTTGATTGCACCTGATGCTAGATCCGCTGGAATGGGAGATATGGGAGTTGCCACATCGGTAGACGCCTATTCCCAGCAATGGAATGCTGCCAAATACACGTTTTCTGAAGCTAAATCGGGCATCGCTGTGAGTTATACACCATACTTGAGTAAGTTGGTAAATGACATATCTATCGCTTATCTCACATACTTTAACCGTATCGATGAAAGAAGTTCATTTGGTTTTAGCTTTAAATATTTTGGGTTAGGTGAAATAGAAATTCGTCCTGACGAGTTTTCAGAGCCTTTGATTGAAAAACCGAATGAGTTTACAGTAGATGCGTCCTATTCTTTAAGATTGGCTGATCAATTTGCAATGTCTGTTGCTTTACGATACTTACGTTCAGACCTAAGAATCCAGGCGGTAGATGCGAATGCAAGTGCTGCTGGGTCTTTTGGTGTAGATATCTCTGGATTTTACCAAAGTGAAGAAGAAGCCTACAACAGTTTTAATGGTAGAACACGTTTAGGTTTTGCTATTCAAAATTTAGGACCTAAAATTAAATATGATGATGGCGGAAGAGAAAACTTTTTACCAACGAACTTGCGAGTAGGAGGTGGCTTCGATTTTATCTTTGACGATTATAATAAACTAGGAATTACGGCTGAGGTAACTAAGCTTTTAGTGCCAACTCCGCCTGTTTTTGGGTTTGTTGATACCAATGGTGATGGCGAACAAACCGCAGATGATACATCAACACCAGATATTGATGAAAGTGAGCCTACGATTATTACAGGTGGACAGTCTAACGATGTTAGTTTCTTGTCGGGTGTTTTTCAATCATTTGGTGATGCTCCAGGAGGTTTTAGTGAAGAATTAAAAGAATTTACTTGGGCTTTAGGCGCTGAGTACCTTTACCAAGACTCTTTTGCGTTTAGAGCAGGTTACTTTAATGAAAGTGATGAAAAAGGGGCTAGAAAATTCTTTGCTCTAGGTGCAGGTTTTAAGTATACAACAATTAATATTGACTTGTCATATTTGTTTTCGGCCTCTAAAATACAGAGTCCGTTAGAAAATACATTGAGATTTTCATTGACCTTTAATTTTGGTGATGGAGAATATGATGAATATTAGTAGTCAATAAATAGGATCTTACAAAAAACTATTGTCTGAAAACAATAGTTTTTTTGTCTAAAATAGGTACTGATGAAGCAAGTAAAAATAACATCGGAGTTAACGGTATATGATGATTTTAATGAATTGCCAAATGACATTATATCCCTTATGGAAAAAGCGAAAGAGGCACGATTAAAAGCTTACGCACCCTATTCGAAGTTTTTGGTTGGAGCGGCTATTCTATTAGATAATGGAGAAGTGGTTATTGGAAGCAATCAGGAAAACGCCTCCTACCCATCTGGTTTATGTGCAGAACGAACAGCGATCTACTATGCTGGCGCTAAATTTCCGGAAGCGAAAATTATAAAAATGGCTATAACTGCAGGCTCAAAATCTAATGGTACTGAGACACCAATTCCACCTTGTGGTGCCTGTAGACAATCGATTGCCGAATATGAAGTGAAACAAGACTTGCCTATCGAAATATATTTCATGGGCACTACAGGAAAGGTGGTAAAATCAAACTCTTTGGCTAATTTATTACCATTAGGCTTCGATAGGAGTTTTCTATAACGTTTTCGAAAGAAATTTTACGATTTTGGGTTTTTTCATTACTAACTAAAGTGTTACTTTTGTTATTCGTTTAAATAATTAACGTTACCAATGCAAAAAATCACAAAAGAGGTTTACCTCAAATGGTATGAGGATATGTTATTCTGGAGAAAGTTTGAAGACAAACTAGCTGCAGTATATATTCAACAAAAAGTAAGAGGTTTTCTTCACTTATATAATGGTCAAGAAGCGGTATTGGCAGGAGCCTTACACGCTATGGATTTAACTAAGGATAAGATGATCACGGCTTACAGGAACCACGTACAGCCGATAGGAATGGGCGTTGATCCCAAACGCGTCATGGCAGAACTGTATGGAAAGGCAACTGGAACTTCACAAGGTTTAGGAGGATCTATGCATATTTTCTCAAAAGAGCATCGTTTCTACGGTGGGCATGGCATTGTGGGCGGACAGATTCCTTTAGGTGCAGGAATAGCTTTTGGCGATAAGTATCATGATGTTGACGCTGTGACTATTTGTTGCTTTGGTGATGGTGCTGCTCGTCAAGGATCATTACATGAAACATTTAATTTAGCAATGCTTTGGAACTTACCAGTGGTATTTGTCTGTGAGAATAATGGTTACGCTATGGGAACGTCAGTAGAGAGAACTGCAAACCACACAGATATTTGGAAACTAGGACTAGGTTATGAAATGCCTTGTGGACCAGTGGATGGCATGAATCCTATTAAAGTAGCAGAGGCCTTTGATGAAGCCATTCAACGCGCAAGAAAAGGTGGAGGACCAACATTTTTAGAGGTAAAAACATACCGCTATCGAGGACACTCAATGAGTGATGCTCAGCACTACAGAACAAAGGACGAGGTTGAGGAATACAAAAAAATTGATCCGATTACTCAGGTTAAGGATATTATTTTAGAGAATAAATATGCTACTGAAGATGAGATCAAAGCTATTGATAAACGTGTCAAGAAATTAGTGAGCGAATGCGAAAAGTTCGCTGAAGAATCGCCATATCCAGAGAAGAATGTGATGTACGATGCGGTTTATGAGCAAGAAGATTATCCATTTATACAACACAAAATATAAACTATGGCAGAAGTAATTAACATGCCGCGTTTGAGCGACACCATGGAAGAAGGCACTGTTGCTGCTTGGTTGAAAAAAGTAGGTGACAAGGTAGAGGAAGGTGATATTTTAGCTGAAATAGAAACTGACAAAGCAACAATGGAGTTTGAATCCTTTAATGAAGGGACTTTGCTTCATATTGGAATTGAGGAAGGTGAAACAGCTAAAGTTGATACACTGTTGGCCATTATTGGTGATGAAGGTGAAGACATTTCCGGACTGTTAGATGGCAATACTTCCGAAGCAGAAAAAGAAACATCTCAAGAAGATGATATTGAAGAGTCAGCACCTGAGGCTACTGAAGAAAGTAAAGAAACAGATACTGACGACTCTAAATCTTCTGAATCGAACTCAAAAGATGCTGAGATTCCTGAAGGCGTTACTGTTGTGACGATGCCTAGACTAAGTGATACAATGGAAGAAGGTACAGTGGCTACTTGGCTGAAAAAGGTAGGTGATACTGTTGAAGAAGGCGATATATTAGCTGAAATTGAAACCGATAAAGCGACGATGGAATTTGAATCGTTTCAATCCGGAACCTTATTGCACGTAGGCTTGGACGAAGGAGAATCTGCCAAGGTTGATGCCCTTCTAGCAATCATAGGACCTGAAGGTACCGATGTGTCTAATGTTGCTAAGAACTTTAAAGCTGAAGGTGATTCGTCTACGAAAGCGGAAAAATCAGAAGCGCCTAAAAAAGAAGCATCCAAATCTGAAGCGCCTCAACCAGCTACTGAAACCAAAAAGGAAACACCTAAAGAAGTAAAGACGAGCACGTCTAACGATGGTCGTATCTTTGTATCACCTTTAGCTAAAAAAATGGCTGAAGATAAAGGTATTAACTTATCTCAAGTTAATGGTACAGGAGAAAATGGTAGAATTGTAAAACGTGATATAGAGAATTTCACTCCAGGAACATCTGCAGCATCTGTTGGGAAATTTGTGCCAACAGGTCAAGAGGATTTTGAAGAGGTCAATCATTCACAAATGCGTAAAGTGATTGCGAAGCGTTTGGCTGAGTCTAAATTTACGGCACCTCATTATTATTTGAACGTGGAGTTTGATATGGAAAATGCGATAGCTTTCCGTCAGCAATTTAATTCCATTCCAGATACCAAAATTTCTTATAACGATATGATTGTTAAGGCTTGTGCCTTAGCATTAAAACAGCATCCACAAGTGAATTCACAGTGGTTTGATGATAAAATGCGCCTGAACCACCACGTTCATATTGGTGTGGCGGTTGCGGTTCCAGATGGTCTGGTAGTGCCAGTTGTTCGATTTGCCAATGAGCAAACCTTACCGCAAATTGGTGTTGAGGTTAAAGAAATGGCTGGTAAAGCTAGGAATAAAAAATTGACACCTCAAGAAATGGAAGGTAGTACGTTTACCGTGTCTAATCTAGGTATGTTTGGTATTGATAGTTTTACGTCTATTATCAATCAGCCTAATTCAGCCATACTTTCCGTAGGAAATATTGTAGAGAAACCGGTTGTTAAGGAAGGGAAAATTGTGGTAGGTCATACCATGAAACTTTGTTTAGCCTGTGATCATAGAACGGTTGATGGTGCCACAGGTGCTCAATTCCTTCAAACATTGAAAGGCTATATCGAAAACCCAGTGACCATGTTGGTGTAAAACGCTTATTTAAATTCTAAAATAGTTTTAATATTAGAAACCTGAATCTGTAATTTGATTCAGGTTTTTTTATCTTTAAAGTCTAAATTTATATCACATGAGACATATTTTATCATTGCTTGTTTTGTTACTCGTATTCAGTTGTAAATCATCAGGTAACAAGGAGTCCAAAACCTCAGAGGTGACAAGTTCAGAAGTCAAAGACTTAGTTGCCTATTTAGCAGCCGATGACCGAATGGGAAGAAATACTGGTACATCTGGTATTGATGTATCTGCTACTCTCATTGAAAACCAGATGAAGTCTTATGGTGTCAAACCTTATTTTGGCGACAGTTATCGCGATCAATTTAAAGTAAAGGAATTGGATGCGTTTAATGTCGTTGGTTTTATTGAAGGCTCTGATGAAGCACTCAAGGATGAGGTCATTCTTTTGGGAGCACATTACGATCATATTGGTAAGGGTAAAGTTGTGGATGGTGATTCTATAGCCAATGGCGCTAATGATAATGCAGCTGGTACGAGTGCTGTCATGGCAATAGCCAAATATTTCGCCGCCAATAAAAGCAATAAACGAAGTATTATTGTGGCCTTGTTTACGGCAGAAGAAATGGGATTGTTGGGCTCTAAACATTTGGCTGAAAGATTAAAGCAAGACGATGTGAATCTCTATACGATGCTTAATTTTGAAATGATTGGTGTGCCTTTTAAGGATCGCGATTATGAGGCTTTTGTAACAGGCTATGAACTTTCGAATATGGCGGATAAAATAAACGAATATGTTGGAAACAAGCTCATCGGTTATTCTGAAGTGGCTAAAAAGTACAGTTTGTTTAAACGATCAGATAACTATCCGTTTTACCAACAGTTTAATTTGCCTTGCCAAACTATCTCGTCATGTGATTTGACCAACTTTGATTTTTATCATCATGTCGATGATGAAATTGATAAATTGGATTATGAATTTATGGCGAATCTGATAAATAAAACCATACCTGCTATTGAAAAAATGAGCCGCACCGCGACTAGAGAAATTAAGATGTATGAAGAGTAAAAACATCATCATTACTGGAACCAGTAGAGGTATAGGCTTTGAGCTTGTACAATTATTTGCACGTCAAGGTCATCGTGTTTTGGCCTTATCCAGAAATGCAAAACCTATTAGTAACCTTCAGCTTGACACTATCTCAGCATTCGAATTCGATTTGTGTGAGGCTGAAGCCTATAAAAAAGTTGAGCGGTTTGTTTCAGAAGAGTTTCAACATGTGGATATACTGATCAATAATGCAGGGTTTTTATTGAATAAACCATTTTCTGAAACCACATTAGCGGATTTTTCCAAAGTGTATCAGACCAATGTTTTTGGAGTATCAGAATTGACACGAGTTATCTTACCTTTTATGAAATCTGATAGCCATGTGGTAACCATTAGTTCCATGGGAGGCATACAAGGAAGTATGAAATTTCCCGGTTTGGCAGCCTACAGCTCCAGTAAAGGCGCTGTGATTACTTTAACCGAACTATGGGCCGAAGAATACAAGGAGACAGGTCCGCAGTTTAATGTTTTGGCTTTAGGTGCCGTTCAAACTGAAATGTTAAAAGAAGCATTTCCAGATTATCAAGCACCAACAACAGCATTACAAATGGCAGAATACATACAAGACTTCGCACTTACAGGGAATAAGTATTACAATGGTAAAGTGCTGCAAGTCTCCAACTCAACGCCTTAATTATTAGAAATCTTCATAACGACGAAGTCGATTTTTAACGGCATTGAGTTCCGTCTTTAAGTCTTCAATTTTTTCAAGCATATTGAACACGGTATCAATCCCTTCAAAGTTGAGGTTTAATTCGTTGTGTAGTCGAATCATTTTTTCCAAATTAGCAATGTGATCTTGGTGTACACAGTAGGTCTCCTCCATTGTGACAACTTCTATAAGTCCGTGACTTTTTAATTCATTAAAAAATGTCATCTCAACTTGATAATGTGTACAGAGATCTTTTATGGGTATTAGTTGTGAATCTTTCATGCCGATTTCAATTTTGAGAGTTCCTCAAAAAGCGAACGTTCTTTTTCGGTCAACTTTTCTGGAATTTTAATGTTATAAGTGATGTATAAGTCACCGTATTGCCCGTCTTTTTTATATTTAGGAAAACCTTTCCCTTTTAATTTTACTTGAGTGCCGTTTTGAGTTAATGGTTTTAATTGCAACTTAACTTTGCCGTCAAATGTGTTAACGGTCATATCACCACCTAATATAGCTTTGTAAAGATCAAGATCGATATGTGTGTATAGGTTGTCTCCATCGCGTTTAAAAGACGTGTTGTTACGAATATTAAATTCAATGTATAAATCACCATCAGGTCCGCCATTTCTTCCTTTGCCGCCTTTTCCAGCTATTTTAATGATTTGCCCATTGCTTACACCTGCAGGAATGGTAAGCCGAATATTTTTCCCGTTCACCGTAAGCACTTGCTTTTGGGAGGTGTAAACATCTCGGAGCGTCAACTGTAATTGGGCATTAAAATCTTGACCTCGAAATTTAATAGATCCTTGACGATTGCTGCCAGAAAAGCCACCACCAAACATGCTCTCAAAAAAATCGGAGTAATCGCCATCTTCAAATCCAGCTGATTGCTGATATTGTTGTTGTGATTGTCGCTGCTGCTGTTGCTGCTGCTTAGCTTGTTCGTAGGCGTCGCTGTGTTGCCAGTTTTCGCCATAGGTGTCATATTTTTTGCGATTTTCAGGATTGCTCAAAACCTCATTGGCTTCGTTGACCTGTTTGAACTTCAGCTCAGCTTCTTTATCATTAGGGTTTAAGTCTGGATGATATTTACGCGCTAATTTGCGATAAGCTTTCTTAATGTCGGTTACTGAGGCATTTTTGTCAATTCCTAATATGTTATAATAATCGATAAAAGCCATATCGTTATGCTATTTGATTTTCTACTGTGGTTCTTAGTTGTTCTACTAATTTAAGGTATTCTATGGGAAATATCAATTCACTTTATAAAATGAATGGATCTAGAAATTTGTGTGGTACCATCTATGTCAAGATAAGCACTATTTATAATAGCTATGATAGAGTCTTTAACGGTTACTTCCCTTGTAGTTACAGTGTATGTTAGTTTTATGATATCCTGCATGGGTTGTAATGGCTTTTCCTTTTTCTTGGCTCGGATGTTCGATATTTTGAATCCTTTCGGGTATTTTAAGGCCGTTAAGCTATCTATTATATAGGTATTGAGTTCTTTATCAATAGTTTTTCCAAAATCCGGATGATCATTTTTCAACTGTATAAGATCAACATATTCCTCAAGTTTTTGAATGCTGTAATCTTCCGCAGAAAATGGCGCATCCATAAAATCAGATTTAGGTTCTTCAAGCATCTCAAGGTCTGTACTCTTATCGAGATTATCTTTACAAGACCAGAACATTAAGAAGCATAATATGTAGATAATAGGTCTCATTCAATACTAAATTTTAAAGTGGTTATTTGATTGTTTTTAGAGTGCTTATCTAATATTTTAATACGCTTTAAAGCTTTCGTTGGAATGGTTAATAAGCGTACAAATTCATCCTTAGAATAGACTTCCACACCAATATTTTGACTGTAAAGCCTGTAGATCTGAGCGTCATCATGAATGAGCTGCTCAAGTCTTGATTTGTGCTTTGACCAATCTTTGACATTACCCTGGGTATAATACTCTAACATTAAGGCATAAACGTCGCTAGTAAGCTTCACTGTTTTATTGTTGTTGTGGTCAATGCTTCTTATGATGGTATCCGTCTTGTGGTAGGGAGACGACACCACAAAAGTGATGGCATCCTCTCGCGTCTTGTAATTAAAACAACCGAGGCTATCGGTTTTAAAATATAGAGGCGACTCACCTTCTTTTAGAATTTTGATGTCAATAGGTTTGTTTATTGACGATGAATAGGAGAGATCATCCACAAAACAAAACTCGAAAGTGTTCTTGGAATTCATGGTCACAATAAAAACGACCATGACTGGAAGGAGAATGACGAGCCACGGAAATGTTCTATTTGAGTTGGTTGTGCTATTAAAAACATGGTTACTTTTAAAGACATGCCAATTGTCAAAACCAGCATAGGCGCTTAAAAGATGAAGCATGTCTATTCTTGGTAATTTGTTCGCATTATTCTTAAAATACGTATAGAACCATTTTTCACTCACTTTGGCATTGACGATAGCACTTAAATCTTCCTGAAACAAAACGATAGTTTCGCCATCCCAATCACTAAAGTCATTTGGTGCACCATGCGTTTCCAAAAATTTAGAACGCACGGCAGTTTTTAAAGTTTCAAAGTGATATGACTGTTCTGGATTCAAATGACTATTACCTGTTTAGTAGGTTGTAAATTAATTTACCAAAGCTTTACAAGCGCTTTACAAAGGCTGCTGCAACTCGGTATCTAAATTCGTGACATAATCATTAAAAATATAAAATTATGAAAGCAATCTTAGAGAAATCAACAATTAAATTACTCATCTTCCTTTTAGGGCTTACAGCCATATCGGCTTGTCAGGAAAACGGTTTATATAAAGAAGATGTTTCGGTGGAAAGCGTAGCGTTGAAAGAGGACTATAATGCTTTGAGTTTACTGGAAGACCAGGAGCAGGAAAAACACATTCAAACAGGTATGGCTACGAGCCAAATTCCGAAGGATATTAAGATTATTAAAACCGCATCTGCACGTTATAAAGTAGACAATGTTAATCACACCACGAAAAGCATTAAAGACTTGGCTCATAAATACCATGCTTATATATCTGAATTACGGTTTGAAAACAACCTTTACAAGAAAGAGAACCGATTTACCATTAAGGTGCCTCAAAATTATTTTGATGTGATGATGGACTCCATTGGAGCTATTGTAGAATTTGTTGATTATGAAAACATTACAACCAAAGATGTGACTGAAGAATATATGGATATTCAATCGCGTTTAGAAACCAAAAAAGAAGTAAAAATGCGTTATGAAACGATACTTCGGAAGAACGCTGAAACCGTTGAAGATATTTTAAAGACCGAAGAAAAATTACGCCTCATTCAAGAAGAAATTGAAGCAGCTGAAGGCCGACTAAACTATTTAACTCACAAAGTGTCTTATAGTACGATTCAAATAGATTTGTATGAAACTGTTGCTTATCAAGAGGAGCCAGAAAGTTATTCAAAGACCTTTTTGTCTAAAAGTAAAGAAGGTTTGAGTTTTGGTTGGAATTTGATCGAGAATGTCATCATCGGACTTTTCTATTTCTGGCCATTGATTCTTATAGGAATTGTGACGGTTCTTATTATCAGAAGAAAAATCAAACAACGCCAATCACCTACCGCATAAGTTGAACTGTGGGTTTGGAACTTTTTGGTTAAAAACATAATGTTTCAGCTAAGATAGGTCCAAGCCCAATACATTAGAGCAAACTGCAATGGAATCCGGAGAATGAGTACCCATTTTGGAATGCCAGCACCTGCTTTTTCACTCGAAAGCATATAGAAATGTACCAGCAGAAATATTAAAAGCATGGCTATAATACCGTAAATGGCTAATGATCTCGTTGAAGCGAATAGTAAACCAATGCCTAAAATCACTTCAGCAATACCGCTTAAATAAACTAGCAATTTATGATTAGGTAGATATCGTGGCATGATTCGCATATACATTTTTGGCTTGACAAAATGCATTAGTCCAGCCAGAACGTAGATGATTGCCATAAGGTATAAGTGCCACGGATTAGTCATCTTTATAACGATTAAAATTTAACCCAACACCATAATTTTTTAGGTTTGAGCGTAATAAACTCGATTCGATACCATTTCCTTGCTTGAATTGTACCCATTCGTTACCATTGATAAAAACTCGCCTGATATAGGTCTTGTGCGCGTCAATCTCATTAGTAAAGGGTAACAACGGTCTGAAGTTGGTTGGTATTTTAACAACACCATTTTTGGATTTAATTTCTTTATATTTTTTATTAGGCAATAGTTTGCCATTATCGTCAGTATAACCTAGTACTTGTAGCGAGACAAAAAAGCCGTCGTCTGGGAAAAATAAGTCGTGTTCAGTAACATCGAGCTCGAAAGTATCACCATTTTTCTCTGTAGCTCTAAAAACAATATTGGTATAGGTCATAACATCTCCTGGGTAACCATTATCATTCTTGTAAAATTTCACTTTGAATAAGGTTGAGAATTTTCGTTTATCAGCATTGGCACGTTTTCTTTTTTTCCAATCTCTGGATTCCAGTGTGATAGGAAAAATGACAGAAGTGATTTTTTTTAATTGCTCATCATTATTATCAAAAAACACAGCAATCTCACTTTCAATAGTGGGAAGCCAACATTTGTAATAATCATCATCGAGATAGGGTTTAAGAGTCTCCTCCTTAAATTTTCTATCCACAATAACATTTACAATAACTTCATCCAACTTATCGGCCTGCATCTGCATTGGGATGGTTTTGGGTAATTGGTTGGTTGCAATTGACACATCTTTATAACCAAGTGCAGAAATGTAAAGTGTATCTACGTCTGAATAAAGTTTTTTTGTGAAAATAAACACACCATCGTCATCAGCAAATAAACCTTGTCCGTCACCAAAAGAAATGGTAGCGTAAGAAACAGGATAGCTAGTGTCGCTATCAAGGATTTGGGTTTGTGCGATTGCGAAATTTAGGCACAAAAGACATAAGATGGTGATGTAGGTCATTTTTAGGTACATGACGTAGCTTTGAGCGTTATAAACCTTAAAGATACATAATCTAGTTTAGAGTGCGATGGCATTTACCAATATAGGAATGAGTGTCGTCATATTTAATATTTTTTTAATTGATGGAACAAAAAAACCGCTAACATCGTTAGCGGTTTCAAAGGTGATTGATTAGCGATTTGTAGGAAGTTACTCTTTGTCTAAATTCTTGGTCATGGTAAAGCCTACAAAGAGTCCAATTCCTGCCATTAAAAATATGGTGCCTGGATAAGCCACATCTTCATCAACACCAAGACTGTAATCTAAGATGGAAGCGATAAAAATACCCACACCTATACTCATTAATAAGAGTGCTAGATTTAAGATGAGCACTTTCCAAATGGGTGCAGTATGAGACTTGCCGCGCATGAATATGCTAGCATCTGCTCCTTTTTCAATGAGAGCAAGCCGTTCCTTGTTGCGTGTTGATAGATACAGGTAAACCATTCCGAAGATGGCTAGAAAAAAGCTGAGTGGTATAAGTAGTTCTTCCATAATGTTGTTTTTTAATTGATTAATTTTATGTGTTCTGAGCTTATGACGACGAGTTTTGAATTTTGGTTACACATTTTATGAAAAAAGTTTTTTGCAATTCGTGTAACCAAGTCGTGTAAGGTGTCGTCAAAATGTAAAAATGACCACCAACAACGATCAAATACTCATCAATCAAATTATCGATGGCCAAACGAGCGCCTTTTCGGCATTGGTAGATAATTACAAAGATTTGGTGTTTACTTTGGCACTGCGTATGCTCAAAAATAGGGAGGAAGCAGAGGAGGTGGCGCAAGACACATTTGTAAAGATTTTTAAATCATTGGATACGTTTAAAGGTGATTCTAAATTATCGACTTGGATTTATAAAGTCGCATATCATTCCTGTTTGGATCGTATTAAGAAAAACAGGAAATTTATGAACGATATTGAAATCAATGAGTTTACAGAGCATCAAGTAAAAACTATTGACAACGCGTTGGAGCGCATGGAGATAAAGGAGCGAGAACAAGCTATTGCGAATTGTATCGATCAATTGCCAAGTGAAGATAGTTTTTTATTAACCTTGTATTATTTTGACGATTTGTCTTTGGAGGAAATATCAAAAATTGTTGGAATTTCGGCAAATACCATTAAAGTAAAATTGTTTAGATGCCGTAAAAAACTGGCAACTATTTTAAAACAGCAATTGGAACCTGAAATACTAGAGTATTATGAAAGAGAACGCAGATAAAAGCCTTGATAACTTAACCCGTAAGTTGGTAGGTAAAGCCTCTTTGGAGCAACCCTCCTTAGATTTTACGCAACGTGTGATGTCTGAAATTTTAGCTTTGAAAAAATCTAAGGTAACAACGTATGTCCCTCTTATTTCAAAACGAGTGTGGGTGTTTATTGCTATTGGTGTTGCCGCAATTGTTGCCTATGTTGCCTTTGGTACTGCGGAATCGGATAGCTCTTGGATGACTGGATTAGGTTTAGAGCACTATGCTGATTACAGCGTTAAGAATCCAATGGAAGAGGTGAAACTCTCTCAGACTTTAATCTACACTTTAGTTTTATTTGCACTGATGATTTGTATTCAAGTCCCGTTGTTAAAGCGCTATTTTGATAACCGATTAGATACCTAATTACTTGAAGTGCCAAAAGGGAATATGAGCGACCTTCCAATAGCTCGTGTCTTTGTCTTTTGGGTCAATTGCCATGCGATTGACTTTCAGTAAGTGCTTGCCTTCGGCTAGATTTTTAGTGCTTAAATAGGTTTCAAAGCCTAATTCTTTCGTTTTACTTCGAGACACGATAAAATCTGAAGGATAGCTGATACTATCGATAGAGACACCATAAATCTGATTGAAAGTTTTAATGTATTCCAGCTTTGTACTGTCATTGATGAATTTTGTGGACCATTCAGAATTAACGTTAATTTCACTTCCAAATCCACGTTGATCCTCTTCTGGTTGCAGCGATGGGTTTAATCTGTAAATACGATTCTCTACATTTTCAGAGAACACAATAAAGACCTTCACAAAATGCTCGTCTATCACTTTAGATTGAATAGCGACATCATCAATATATTCTTTTTCACCCACTAATTCGTTTTCATAATTTTTAGAATTAGCGTAATAGCTGCTAGACGTATCATTAAGCTCAAAATAATTGGAGCTTTTATATTTAAATGAGGTTAAAAGTAAGATACCAAAGTAGACAGGTATCAGTAAAAAACTTAAGCGTTTTCCGAATTTATTATCTAAAAAATTATAAACCAATGGTCTGTATAAAAACGATAATGTAATAAAACTAAAGACCCAATAAATAGGGAAATAGAGTTTGGAAAGCCATTTTTTCTTTTTGAGAAAGCCTTGTGTGATAAAGTCTACAAAGGTGATAAGCATCCCAAAAATGAGGAATATGATTAAGCTAATCCCGATAAATTTAGACAACCATGAGGGGAGCGCATCATTATCTATTATATAGCGACCAATTAATACAATGGTCACCAGAGTGAATGTAAACGCTAAGACATAAAAAATGAGTAGAAAGGATACCGCAAATATGATACTGCAGTAATTTTCTAGTGTGGCAATATACTTATCAAATGAACCAACACGTTTGCGGAGATAGCGATCAAATTTTTCACTATAATTAAGCTT
>JAAEZI010000012.1:34590-82090 GCA_018222915.1 Algicola sp.
GTCAATATCACCTGATACATAGCGCAAACCCAAAGCACCAATCCATAAACCACGCAAGAGCACATGAAGCAATAAGTTGAAGAGTAAAATACCTGCAGATACTAAAATGACAGCATAAAAAATAAACGACACAATCATTTGCTCGTTTTGGGCCTCTTTTAATTGATTGGAAATCGCCTCTAATGAGGTAAATAAACCGTATATGGCAAACCCAGAGATAATGAGCTCTAATTGCCAGCTTTCCTCTTGCAGACGTTTTAGAAGTTCTTTAAATCCAGCCTTTTTGTAATCGTTGTTCATCTGTAAGTTTACAATACAGATTTAAATATACTGACTTTTAGAATATAATAGCACAAATAATTAATACCATCGTTTCTTTTTCTTCTTGGAAGCCTGACTTTTACGTCCTTTCTTATATTTGCTTCCTTTTTTCTTGTGAACGATAGGTTTTGCCTTTGGATCTAAAGGATACGGATGGTTTTCTGCGATTGGAATTTGAACATTAATCAATTGCTGAATACTTTTGACATAGGTCTTTTCATCTGCTGAACAAAACGAATAAGCATGTCCTAAATTCTCAGCACGTCCAGTTCTACCAATGCGGTGAACATAGGTTTCAGGAACGTTGGGTAAATCAAAGTTGATGACAGCATCTAAGGCGTCAATGTCAATCCCACGAGCAGCAACATCTGTGGCTATCAGAATAGTTACTTTGTGACGCTTGAAATCTGCCAAGGCATTTTGTCTCTCAGTCTGAGATCGGTCGCCATGCAAACGTTCGGCATTATAACCGTTCTTCAATAAGGTTTGGTGCAATTTATCGACGCCAAATTTTGTACGTCTAAAGATGAGAATGCTTCCTTTTATTTCGTTGCGTAACAAATGAAGACACAATTCAATTTTGTTGCGTTTCGGCACATAATACAAAACCTGACTTACATTTTTTGCTGCAGATGAGGTGGGTGTTACTTCAATGCGTTTTGGTGATTTAAGAATGTCATTCGCCAGCTGCTCTACTTTGTATGGCATGGTGGCAGAGAATAGCAGCGTTTGTTTAGATTCTGGACAAAGACGTTCAATCTTCTTAACATCATCAATAAAGCCCATATCCAACATTAAGTCGGCTTCATCTAATACAAATATTTCGATGTAGTCTAAATTGATTAGATCTTGTTTGTGAAGATCTAATAACCGACCAGGTGTTGCAACCAATATATCTATCCCTTTTTCTAGAATATCCTTTTGCGGCTCTATGGATGTGCCACCAAAAATCACAGCAGACCTTAAATTGGTATGTTTGCCATAAGTGCTGAAATTTTTTGCAATTTGAATTGCCAATTCTCGCGTCGGACTTACAATTAAAGCACGAATTTTTTTACCTTTTTTAGGGGCATCTTGTCGATCAAACAATAACTGCAAAATAGGCAGTGCGAATGCAGCTGTTTTACCTGTACCTGTTTGAGCAGACGTAATAACATCCGTATGCTCCAAAACAATAGGGATGGTTTGTTCTTGTACTAAGGTTGGTTCATCGTAACCTGCCTCGGCAATAGCTCTTAAAATGGGTTTGTTGAGTTTTAAGTCCTTAAATGACATTCAAATATTTTTAAGCAAAGGTATGGTATTTTAATGACAAAAATCTTTTGAAACGCCAAGTTAACCTTGATTGTATGCGTGTTTATGTCTCACCTCTAAGTACCTATTTAATTTAAGAATTTATCAAAGTCTGTGATGCTATAAGCTTTGTCGAAAGCTTCTTTACCAATGGTATCAAACTCTGTAGAATCATAGTCCATTAAAATCTTCCAAACCTTATTTTCTTTTACTAAAATAACATGAAATTGGCCGTAATAATGTTGTTCGTTTTCTTTTCCTTTGTTAATCGTTAGTCTATACACGCCTCGTTCACTTGCTATAGATTCGTCATGAAGGCGCTCGAAAAAACGTAAGGCAATATGATTAGTCCGTTGATTCGCTTTATTACTTGCAAATTGCCTTTTGTAATTATTGATATAGCTGTCATAGTCTAAAATGCGATTCCCACCTGAAATTCTGATGAGATTTTTAGAATGTATATCGGCCATGAGCGTGACATCTAAATTCGCAAAAGCGTCATAGAATTTTTCCCAAACTTGATTCACAGCTTTGAGACTCGTTTCTTTTTGCGCATGAATAGACACGGTGGTTGTGCACAAAAAACAGATGGTAAGTATAATTTTTTTGAGCATAATTAAGACGATTATAAAGTTGAAATAAACAAGTGCTTTTAGGTTTGTTTAAGCTAAGATAATCAAACTTTAACTTTCCGAATGGCAGCTGTTTATCATTCAACATTGGGTAATTGATAGCTTCTGTAAGCGCCATAAAGTCCTAAAAGGGAGAGCACGAGAATAACACCTTCAACAGAAATGATAGACACTAATGCACTCAAACCACCAGTGATTAATAGGATAAGTCCGATAACAGTGTTACTAACAGCTACGTAATTTGTTCTTTGGTTCCCTGTAGCCATGTCGACGATATAAGTTTTTCTTCCTAGTCTCACACCGCCATGGGCAATACCTAAAATAAAAAAGGCCACAGGGTAGATCCATAAAGTTGTTTTTAAAGTATCTGAAAACGACATAATTAAAAAGGTGATAATACCCAGTACAGATGCTATGAGTACGGCAAAAGTCATGACGTTTTTGCTAGATATATCTGAAAATTTGCCCCAAATAGGTGAGCTAATGACCGAGGCTATGCCATTGGCGATGATAAAAAGTCCCAAAAGGAAACTCTCTTTACCTATATGTGTTTGGGCAAGCAGAATATAATAAGGCGCAGTCAAACCTGAACAAAGCAATAGGGATCTGGCAATGACAAAATTTTTAAATTGTGTGTCTTCTTTTAAAAGGTTGAATTTTGATGAAAGACGAGAAAAGGGATGCCTGTTACTGGATGTTTCTTCGGAAATAGGATGAGGAAACTCCTTAATTTTGGCATAAAATATCGCTGCTAAAAGCCACATAATTGCCGCAAAAAACACCAAATAACTATAAAATTCTATGGTCGCTTCTTTTTGCGATTTGTAAAGGATGAATAATCCAGCCAATAAAACTAATACACCAGCAAATGAGGCAGTATAACCTTTTAGTCGTCCGCGTCTTGTTTTCGGTATGGCTTTCCCTGTGATATCTTTTGAAGTGACCGAACAAATACTTCTGGCTAAACTAAATAAAACAATTGCCGCAATGATTAACCATCCTGCTGTGGTGCCTTCAAAGTATAGAACAATAAATCCTATGGAGGCTATGGTCGTAAATTGCAGAAAAGCACCTAAAACCCAAATCCATTTTCGAATGGGTCTTGTTTTGATATAATCTGCTAATATTATTTGCGGAACCATAGAGCCTGATTCTCGAATTGGCACAATTAAACTGATGAGGTAGACTGGCGCATTCACATAATTCATGAGCCATGTCAAAACGGTTTTGGGATTACTTAAGGTGTCGCCTAGTTTTGTGAAGGTTGTACTTAATAGAATGAGGAAATAGTTAGTTGTAACATGCTCACATGCTTCCGTCGTAATATCTTTACAAACTCGCTCTCCTTTTTCATTATTGAGCTTTTGATATAATTTATTTGATAATGTGCTAAACACGGGATTCAAATTTTATGAGACTGCAAATTACATTCAAATTTCGAATTGCGTTGATTCCAATGACAGAAAAAATAAGCTCAAATGCTTGAAAACTTTATTTCCAAATTGTTTTTTGTTTGAGACTCGAGTTAACTCCAAAAACTAAAAAAGCGCAAGTTTCTTCAACTTGCGCTTTTGTTAGCTATTAATCATTAGGGATTTTTTAATAGTTATATTAATCTACTAATGGTGCAAAAGTAGGCTTCTAACTTGAAATAAAAATTGATGTATGATAATTAAATTTCTAGGGTGTTGTCAATTCTTTACGAATTCTACTTAAGCTCTCTGTAGTGATGCCTAAATATGAGGCGATATGGTAATTTTTGACTTGCCTTTCAATATTCGGATAAGTATTAATAAAATTGATATATCGTTCGGTGGCCGTTTGCGATAAACCAGCGATAATTCGCTTTTGAAAAGCAGCAAATGCTTTCTCTAATTTGATTCTGAAAAATGTTTCGATTTTTGGAATTTCTGAATATAAATATTCCTTATCCTTTTTTCTGAATTTGTACATCACCGTATCTTGAATGACTTCGATATTTAAAACGGCCTTGGTTTTAGAAAAAAAAGCCGTGTAGTCACTCATCCACCAATCTCGTACTCCAAATTGTACTGTGTACTCTTTGCCACTAGGATTTATATAGAAAGAGCGTAAACAACCACTTAAGATGTAATATTGTTCATTAACAGTGTCTCCAGCAAGTAGAATCATTTTACCTTTCTTATGATGTACTCTCTCAAAAACCTTCTCAATGATTTTTATTTCCCTCTCAGAAAACAAAATATCCTTGAATATCATGTTGATTTTTGAATTATCGGATTGCATTTGATTGAAATTGACCTTTTTAAGATACGCAAATCTAATGAGATTCAAGGCAGTAAGTCGATGTTCTCAAAATAAATCAGTTAATCGGTTTTTGAGCTTCAGTAAAATGGATCCTATGGATTTTAACAGACATTACAATCCTTGAGCCTTACATTCTTTTGATAGGTCATTATCATGGCGTTTAATGTAAAAATCACATTAACAGCTATTTAATCAATGATATGAGTTGAATCACTCTAGCTTCAAAAGCCAAAAACTCAATCTGCTTTTTTGAGAATGAGTAACTCCTCATCAGGATTTGACAAGATTAATTGGTTGTTTTCAATGTTGTAGCGCGTCACTTTTTTTAATGCTTCTAAAAATTGCCTTTCTTGATTGGATCCTGGACACATTTTTTTGGTCATTGCGACATTGGTAAACCTCAAAAGATGTTTTTCAAAGAAAATTTGACCAGTCATACGGTTGCAGCCAGCATATCCAGCAAACCTATTTTTCGTCGTGTTGATTTCTATGTTAGGAAGCTCCTTTGCAAAATGATCAGTAGTCATATTCATGCCATTCAATGTCGTCAATACCCAAATGTCATGTAGTCTATAGTCTGTAATGTATTGACCACAGCCTTCAACATGTGTTGGTTCCATGGTGTTTGTTTTTCCATAATCAATCGTGACACTGTAAGGTGAAACTTCGCCTGACATAGCATTGGTACATTCTTTTTGAGAAATCTGAATATGAAGCATATGAGCTTCTGTGGCTACTTTATAGGTTTTAACATTGTTGTCCATCGCAGCTATAGGTTTTGCATAAGGTGTTATGATGGAGTCAGATGGTGTTGTAAAGGATATTTGTTTTTCAGAAATATGCAAACTCCAAAACGGTTCAGTACCTGCGGCTTTAAAATATGATTTTGATGTTTGATGTTGGGTGGTCATACTACTAGGATTACTATGGGCTTCTGTTGTTTTATCAGCTTTATGAAATTTAAGCAGGACGACGTCATCGTGATAAAGTAATAATTTGCCTTCTTGATCAAACCCAAATTTATTGACTTTTTTCATCATGTTTAAAAACTGATTTTCACCTTCTCCGCAATACATCATAGTCGTGATTCCAGGCTCACCAAATGATATTTGATCGTCCTCTAAGGTGACATCTGTGGCATATCCGTTACAGCTGTTGTTACCAGAAACACGATTTGTGGATTTGTCGAATGTCAATATTGGTTTTTTATCTGGATACAACCCTTCAAAAGCGATACGCGTACCAGAAATATACTCTAGTTCCCAAGACGTATTGTATAATTGTTCCTTGTCGGTTATATTTTCCTCACAGGAAACCAAACCGAGTACGCTTATAAGCATGTAAAAAATGGCCTTCGTTTTCATTCGTCTAAGTTTTATATTATATATTTCTATTAACCGGATTTCAATATAAATAATGAATAAGATATAAAAAACCACCCTGAAAGACAAGGTGGTTTTAACTAATAATCTACGGATTTGCTAAAAACGTTTGTTACTTAATCATCTCGTAACTACGCTTTATAAAATCAGTTAATTCTTTCCCTTTTAAAAGTCCTTGCGACAAACGCGCTAAATCCAAACTTTGATTTATAAGGCGTTCTTGCTTCTTACGGGTTTTGGTATTGAGAATGTCATTAACAAGTTCTGAGTTCGTGTTTACAACGAGATTATACATTTCTGGCATATGTCCCATTCCAAACATTCCACCACCACCAGTTTGCTGCATTTCTTTCATACGACGCATGAATTCCGGTTGCGTGATAATGAATGGCGAAGCATCACTACTCATAGCTTCCAATTGAACGGTGAATTTTTCCGCGGGAACAACCTCTTTCAGAAGTTCATCCAACTTCGATTTTTCATCGTCTGATAATTTAGAAATGGCAGTATCTTCCTTCTTGATAAGGTTATCAATATGGTCACCATCAACACGTGCAAAGGAAATATTCTCTTTAGTTGTTTCCAATTTCTGAATCAAGTGCGATACGATTGGTGAATCCAATAAGAGGACTTCATAATTCTTATCCTTGGCAGCTTCTATATAAGCGTGTTGTGCATCTTTATCAGAAGCATACAAAATAACTAACTTGTCATCTTTATCTGTCTGATTCGCTTTAATTTTGTTATAAAGCTCATCATACGTATAATACTTGCCATCTACAGTTGGATATAAGGCAAACGCATCCGCTTTTTCAAAGAATTTTTCTTCGGAAAGCATACCATATTCGATAACGATTTTGATATCATCCCATTTCTTCTCAAAATCTTCACGATTGTTATTGAACAACGATTTCAACTTGTCAGCCACTTTTCGCGTGATATAGGACGAAATTTTCTTGACGGCACCATCGGCCTGCAAGTAACTACGTGAAACATTTAAAGGAATGTCTGGTGAGTCAATCACACCTCTTAGCATGGTCAAAAACTCAGGAACAATACCTTCCACATTATCGGTTACAAAAACTTGATTTTGATAAAGTTGAATTTTATCCTTTTGAATATTAAGATCGTTCGTCATTTTTGGGAAGTACAAAATTCCCGTTAAGTTGAACGGATAATCCACATTTAAATGAATGTGGAAAAGCGGTTCTTCGAACTGCATTGGATACAGCTCTCTATAGAAATTTTTGTAATCATCATCTTCCAAATCGGTAGGCTGCTTGGTCCAAGCTGGATTCGGATTGTTGATAATATTATCTACAGTGATCTGTTTGTGTGGTTCAGTTGTTTCTTTTCCATCTTTATCCGTAGTCGTTTTCGGCGTAAAATCAGGATCGTTAATTTCCTTAGTCCCAAATTTTATTGGGATAGGCATAAACTTGTTGTATTTCTGAAGCAACTCTCTGATGCGACCTTCTTCTAAGAATTCTGTAGAGTCTTCAGCAATATGAAGGATAATTTCCGTACCACGCTCAGATTTATCGGAAGGTTCCAAAGTGAATTCTGGAGACCCATCGCAAATCCAATGCGCCGCTGGTGCATCTTTATAAGATTTCGTAATAATTTCCACTTTGTCTGCCACCATGAATGCTGAGTAAAATCCAAGTCCAAAGTGACCAATAATACCAGAATCTTTTGCAGAATCTTTGTATTTATCTAGAAACTCTTCAGCCCCAGAAAATGCAACTTCATTGATGTATTTCTCAACTTCTTCAGCGGTCATTCCTAAACCTTGATCAATAATGTGTAATTTTTTACCCTCTTTATCAATCTTGACTTCAATCTTAGGATTACCGTACTCTGTTTTAGCTTCACCAATACTTGTAAGATGCTTCATTTTAAGAGTGGCATCTGTCGCATTACTAATCAGCTCACGAAGAAAGATCTCGTGATCACTGTATAAGAATTTTTTAATGAGCGGAAAAATATTCTCTACCGATACATTAATGTTTCCTTTTGTCATGATATATGTGTTTTATTTTTAATTTATGTTCTGTTCTCTTATAGTCAAAAAAAGTACCAAGACCGTTGAGGTGACAAACTGACATTTTTAATATATTATGCATGCATAACGATTGAGATTCAGTTTAAATAGAAAGTACTCCTGAAATAGTTAAATTGCATGACTTACTTAATAATAAATGACTATGTACAATTCCAAAATAATAGGTTTGGGACATTACGTTCCAGATAACGTTGTGACCAATGATGATCTGTCTAAAATGATGGAGACAAGTGATGAATGGATTCAGGAGCGGACAGGTATTCAAGAGCGACGTTGGGTGGTGCCTGGAAGTGACGATACCACGGCAACTATGGGTGTTAAGGCAGCGAAAATTGCTATAGAACGCGCTGGTATCGATAAGGATGATATTGATTTTATCGTATTTGCAACTTTAAGTCCAGATATGTACTTCCCTGGACCTGGTGTTCAGGTGCAACATGCCCTAGATATCAAAACTGTGGGTGCTCTAGATGTGCGTAATCAATGTTCTGGGTTTGTTTATGCCATTTCTGTCGCAGACAATTTCATAAAAACGGGCATGTATAAAAATGTCTTAGTTATTGGTAGTGAATTACATTCGCATGGTCTAGATAAAACTACACGAGGCCGTGGTGTCTCTGTTATTTTTGGTGATGGTGCAGGTGCAGCCGTACTAACAAGAGAGGAAGATACGAACAAAGGTATTTTATCCACACATCTACATTCTCAAGGTGAGCACGCGGAAGAGTTAGTGTTAATTGCTCCTGGCATGGGTAAGCGATGGATCAATGATATTTTATCAGATAATGATCCAAACGACGAAAGTTATTTTCCGTATATGAATGGTCAATTTGTATTTAAAAATGCGGTTGTGCGTTTTAGCGAAGTCATTATGGAAGGTTTAACGAAAAACAATTTAAAAGTGGGTGATATCGACATGCTCATCCCACATCAAGCCAATTTGCGAATTGCCCAATTTATTCAGCGTAAGTTTCAACTTGAAGATCATCAAGTATTCAATAATATTCAAAAATATGGTAATACAACTGCTGCATCTATTCCAATCGCCTTAACCGAGGCTTGGGAGGAAGGTAAAGTCAAAGCAGGTGATACGGTAGTTCTGGCTGCTTTTGGTAGTGGATTTACTTGGGGAAGTGTCATCATAAAGTGGTAGTTTGATAGCTGTCTTTATTCATAACATTACAAAAAAACCCAAAGCCATAGGCTCTGGGTTTTTTCTGCTATTAACCAATTTTACTAAAAACACTAAAACTATAAAAGCGTGATTCTTTTAAACTGATTAGCTTTAAAACTTATCACAACCTTAAGACGCTAAAAAGCTGTTTTTATTTCATCTGTTAACACTTTTAACTATCAATTAACAAGGTCATTTACATCTAGCCTTAGACGTAGATGGCATATGTCCTATTTAGTACACTGTGTCATAGCTTGTTAGATAGGCGTTACGCCATTCAAATGATTACAGTTGCGTCAAATAATTGAAAGCAAAAACCCAAGACAATCTGTCTTGGGTTTTCTTATTTAATAACCAAACATTAACACTAACCATCAACTATTAATATGAAGGCTATTAAATTTACGATTACCATTATATGAATCCACCGCTTCCTGATTTTTCATTGTCATCTCTGTTCTTACGTTTCAAAGCACGGTATTTTCCGCCTCCAAAACGATAGGAGAGACCAATATTCCAAGTGTTACTTTCCCAGTTGAATTGTCCTACTTGAGGTGTTGGTCGCTCGCCTTCAAATTCAAATTTCATGGTGTTGAATATGTCACTGTAATTGAAGCTAAAGGTTGCTCTGTCGTCTTGAAGGAAGCTGTATCTAAGGCCTGTGTTGACCATAAACATTGGTTTTCTAGTAAATTGAAGACCTTTTTCTTCGCCTCTATACATGGAGAACAATGATAAGTTCAGTTTTTTCGTGACTTTAAAGTTATTGAACAATCTAAAATTGTAAACAATATTGTCTACTTCGATAGTAGTTCTGAGTATGTCATCAGCAGTAGCGATATCAGTCGGAGTCGTAAGGACTTCCGCAATTCCTTTTTGCTGTCTTGCGAATAAATCGAAACTACCGTTCAAGCTCCACCATTTGGTAGGTCTGTAGTTACTACTAATTTCAATACCAAAAGCTGTGGTGTTTTCAAAATTATCATAGGTTAAAATGTTTTTATTGATGTCTAGTCGGTCAATAAAAACGGCTCTATTTATTTCATCTTCTACCAATCTGAAAAACACACCTCCAGTGATACTTCCTTTTTCTAGTTTTCTTGTATAGTTCAATTCTATTGAATTTGTAAACTGAGGTTGGAGGTTCGTATTTCCGAAGGAAGAAATTAACGGTGTGCTCCATTCTCTAATAGGGTTTACTTGCTGCAAACCTGGACGATCGACACGACGACTAAAACTCATTTGATAGCTGTTTTTCTCACCTGGTGAATAGGTTAAAAATGCCGATGGATACACTTGAATATAATCGTTTTCGAAAGGTGTGTTTTCCACACTGTTCTCTAATTCTCTTATAGCAGAAGCTTCTTCTTTCACGCTTTCAGCTCTAGCACCCACTTGATAACTCCATTTTTCAAATGTTTTGCCGTAGGTCACATAGACCGAATAAATATCTCTTTTATAGGTAAAATCTGTTGAAGGTGTTGGTATAAATTCATCACCATTATTTGGCACATCGTCTTGGTTCTCATTGACTGAAAGACCTGTAGACCGGTAGTCAATATTTGTCTCAAATAAACGTGCTTCAGCACCAACTTCCAATTTTGCTTTGTCCGACAAAGGATTCGTATAATCCAAATTTACAACTGTTTGATCTCTGTCGGTATCAACAAAGTCGGTGTAATTAGGTGGAAACACAATGTTTTGAAATCTGAAATTGGCAATCTCATCCTGTGCAAAAACACTGTAATCTACTTCAAGATCTAATTTTTCACCTTCTTTCTTAAACTTGTGATTATAAACACCATTGTACTGTGAGACTATATTTTCAGTATCATTGTTGAAGGTTTGTTCCTGAAATGGCTGATCGACATATAAGATACCTGTGGTGCCACTACCTAAACCATCATACAAATTTTGATTGGTAAAAAAGGAAAACGTATTGTTATCATTCATATAGAAATCAAGTCCTACTTTATAAAGGTGTGATTTATTGTTATTTGCAAAATCGAATAACTGAACTGAGTTGTCATCCAAACGCGTGATATTTCCGTAATTCGCACTGTTACCAATATTGTTTCCGTAGTTACCGTAGAGATTAAACTTCCCATTTCGGTAATTCATATCAATAGAACTATTGAATCGCGCATTGATTTCCTTTGTTAATCCGAGATTAATATTGCCATTGAACCCGATGGTGGTGTTTTTATGCAAAATGATATTAATGATACCACTCATACCTTCAGGATTGTATTTCGCAGATGGATTGGTAATCAATTCAATTTGCTTGATAGAGGCTGAAGGAATTTGTTTAAGTAATTGCGCTACAGGAACGTTGGATAGTTTGCCATCTACCATAACACGTACATTTTGGTTACCACGAAGACTAATGTTACCAGTCTGCTGGTCAACGTTTACTGAAGGTAAGTTATTCATGATGTCGCTGGCTGTAGGACCAGAAGTTGTAAGGTCTTTTCCGATATTAATCACTTTGCGATCTACCTTTTGCTGAATGGTAGTGACCTCTGCAACGACGGTTACTTCATCCAAGCTAGCCACATCTTCTTCTAATCGAATATCGCCAAGATCAATTTTATAACCATCTGCACCAAGGTTGACGGTTTTTGAAATTGTTTTATAGCCAATATATTGAATGGAAACTGTGATTTTTCCTTCTGGAATGTTTTCTATTTTGAAAGTACCATCGTCATTAGTAATACCACCTGTGATGGTTGTTTCTGAAGCGTCTTTAATAACGACATTGACGTAAGGTAACGGCTGATTAAGTGTTGCGTCTATAACACGACCTGAGACAGATCCATCTTTTAAGTCCATTTTTGGAGGTTGTGCATACGCCATGATGGTTAGCATTAAAATGCACAATTGCATGATTTTTTTCATTGATTTTTGATTGATTAGATTGGCATTAAGAATAAAGGTTGTTATAGCATAGACGACAGGGATCTGAATCTGTTACTCTTTTTAACAGAGCTTAACATGTTTTTAACATTTGTAAGGTCGATTGTTTTTAGAGACTTACTTTTACAAAAAACATATTATATGAAAAACAAAACCCTAGTGTTTGGAGCCTCACTAAAACCAAATAGGTATTCTAATATTGCGATTCATCGTTTAGTAAATCACGGTGAAGATGTCGTTGCATTTGGCATGCGAGAAGGCGAAGTATCGGGTGTTAGTATTCAAACCAAATTGATGCCATTTAAAGCTGTTCACACCATAACGCTTTACATGAATCCACAGCGCCAAAAGCCTTTCTATGACTACATCATTGGGCTGAATCCTAAGCGTGTGATTTTTAATCCTGGAACTGAAAACCCTGAATTTCAAAATCTTTTAAAGAAGGAAGGTATTTACTTCGAGTCTTCCTGTACGCTCGTGCTGTTGGCAACACA
Organism: Algicola sp.; assembly: GCA_018222915.1. GTDB lineage: Bacteria > Bacteroidota > Bacteroidia > Flavobacteriales > Flavobacteriaceae > Psychroserpens. The sequence continues at coordinate 47,154 of JAAEZI010000012.1, forward strand.
GCAATACTAATGTGCTATCTGAGTTTTTTGGGAAATGAGTAACAGCCCTAAAAACGTTATAAGACCATTAACAATCAATATTTCAAATCCGATTTGATAACCATTTAGGAGGTCTACAGAATAGAGATTGATAAAATAAGATACCAAAGGTGCAATCAATGCAATAATCCAGACAAACTTGTCTTTTAAATGCTTCTTTGTGAGAATACCAAAAGCAAATAAACCGAGTAATGGTCCGTAGGTGTAACCTGCAGCTTTAAACAATTCCCAAATCACAGACACATCTTTAAACAAGGCATCGAAAATAATAATGACAGCAATTAGGATCACACTAAACAAAATATGAACGCGCTTTCGAACGCGTTTTTGACTGTCTTTAGGTTTCTTATCCAATTCAATAATGTCAATACAGAAGGATGTCGTGAGTGAGGTTAAGGCACTATCTGCACTGGAGTAAGCAGCTGCAATTAGTCCCAGTAAAAAGAAAGCTGAGGTTACAAATCCAATTTCAGGTAGCATAGCGATTGTAGGAAACAAATCGTCTTTTTTCGCCGTAATCCCATGCTGTTCGGCATACTGTGTCAGTAACACTCCTAGTGCTAAAAATAGAAGATTCACAAAAATGAGGATCACACTAAAACTGACCATATTTTTCTGAGCATCTTTCAGCGATTTGCAAGTGAGGTTCTTTTGCATCATATCTTGATCCAAACCTGTCATAGTGATGGTGATAAACACGCCAGCTAAAAAACTCTTGACAAAATATTGTGCGTCATTCACATCTTCAAAAAAGAACATTTTACTGAGGTCGCTGTTCTTAACACTGTGATATATTTCCGAAGCGCTATTAAGATCCAAAGCATTCGCCAAAAATGAAATGGTCACCACCACCGAAACCAGCATAAAAAGTGTTTGAAGGGTATCTGTAAATATGATGGTTTTAATACCGCCTTTAAATGTATAGAGCCAAATTAATGCAATGGTTATAATGACCGTTACAGGGAATGGTATGCTTTGATTTTGATAAATGACAATGTGGTCAAAAACTAGTAGTTGCAATACTTTGGCTACTAAAAATAATCGAAAAGCTGCGCCAACTGTTCTAGAAACTAAAAACGCAATAGAACCTGTTTTATAACTTGTGTTGCCAAATCGTTCCTTTAAATAGGTGTAAATGGACGTAAGATTGAGTTTGTAGTACAAGGGCAACAGGACATATGCGATGATTAAATACCCGAAAAAATAGCCTAAGACAACTTGAAAGTAGCCAAATTGTTTCGTTTCAACAGCGCCTGGAACAGATATAAAGGTCACTCCCGAAAGTGAAGCACCAATCATACCGAAAGCTACTAAATACCATGGAGCCGACTTATTTGCCTTAAAGAAAGCTTCGTTAGAGTCTTCTTTTCCAGTGAAATAGGAGATCAGAATTAGAACAGCAAAATAGGCTACAATTAAAAGAATAATGGCATTTATGGACATAACTGTTAATTTGATGTGGGTTTAATTGAATTGTCTTATTTTTGCTAAAAATTGCAAAACAATATTAAGTAATTTATAATTAAGTGTACTAGTTTTTGAGGATACAAAAATTGTTGTAGCTAAACTATTTAAATGACTTAATGTTCTAACCATTACAAATATGAAAAATTATTACCTACTATTCGCCTTATTGCTATCTGTAAGTTCAATTTGGTCCCAAGATTACAGACAGATGATCGCAAAAGGGACATTCACTATTTCTGAAATTCAAGCAGCTGCTGAAGCTCATTTTGATAGCGTTGGTACCGAAAGAGGAAAAGGTTATAAGCCTTATAAACGCTGGGAGTATCAAGCTTTAAATAATATGGATGAAAATGGCATGTTAAAATCCCCTGAATTCTATTACAATGAATTGGCAAGATATAACAGTTATCTCAATCAAAATTTTGAGGCTTCAAGAACTACCGTTGGAACTTGGGAACAGTTGGGGCCAACGTCATGGAACGCTACAAGTGGTTGGAATCCTGGTGTGGGACGTATTACGTCAATAGCAGTTGAAGAATCAAATCCGTTGCATATCATTGCAGGAGCTGATACAGGAGGTGTTTGGAGGTCTACAGATGGTGGACAGACTTGGACGGTCTTAACAGATGACTTATCAAATTTAAATGTCTCTTCCTTAACTATTGATCCTTTGGTAAATACTACCTATTATTGGGGTTCGAGCAGTGGAACCATTTTTAAATCTACAGATAGTGGTGCCACTTGGAGTTTGTTAGCAGATACAGGAGGTGGCTTTGTCAATAAGATTTTAATAGACCCAACCAATACGAACAAAATGTATTGTACCGTTGAAGGTGGTGGTATTTTTAAGTCGACAAATGCAGGTGCAAATTGGTCTCTCATCAACGCCAATGCCACCAATGGTTATGATATAGAATTTAAACCGAATGATACTAACATCATCTATGCTACTGGTACGAGCTTTTACGTTTCCATTAATGGTGGTGCTAGTTTTGTGCCAGCTTCAGGTTTTTCAGGAGGGCCAAAAATGATAGGTGTTTCTCCAGACGATCCTGAAGTTATTTATGTGCTGGAAGCTTCCGGTAGTGCTTTTGGAGCACTTTACAAATCGGTGTCTTTCTCTCCTTTTACAGAGCTAGGACATGTGGGTAAAAATTATTTCGGTTACAGCTCAGATCCTGAAGATTTGAATGACGTTGGGAGAGGTCAGGCTCCAAGAGATATGGATATTGCTGTAAATCCTAATGACGTCAATGATGTGCATATCGCAGGAATCAATACTTGGAGATCAACAAACGGTGGTGTTACTTTTAATATTACGTCACAATGGGTACCTAATAACGCCTTTGCGCAAAATATTGGATACTGCCATGCCGATGTTGATATCTTACAGTTTGTCAACGATAAACTTTACGTAGGAACTGATGGTGGTTTATTTGTTGCAGAAAACCCAACAGTGGTTAATAATACATACTACACAGATTTAACAACAGGGATGGGAATCAGACAGTTTTACAAAATTGGTGTGAGCCAAACAGACCCTGTAGTCGTGACTGGTGGTGCACAAGATAATGGTTCGTCGGTTATGGATAGCAATGGTAATTGGACTGATTGGTTGGGTGCAGATGGCATGGAATCTTTTGTGGATAAAGACGACTCAAACATATTATATGGAACTTCTCAATTCGGGAGCTTGTATAAGTCATTTAATGGTGGTCAAAGTTTAGCTGGTATTACAACACCTGATTCAGGAAATTGGATCACGCCTTTTGAGCAAGATCCTATGGCACCTAACACGATTTATACAGGGTATAGCCAAGTTCTAAAATCTACAAATGGAGGTCTTGATTGGACGCCTGTGTCGCAAGATTTTGGAGGGAACCTTAACCATCTTAAAATAGCACCTTCAAATGGTAATTTTCAATATGCGGCTCGAGGAAGTAATCTTTATAAAAATACAGACGTTGGCACCATCTTTAACTGGACACAGTTGACGGGATTCAGTGGTAATATCAATTCTATTGCGATTCATCCAGCAGATCCTAATAAAGTAGCTATTGCAACAACGGGCAGTCAAAAAGTGTATGTGTCTAATGATGGTGGAAATACATGGGTGTCTTACAGGCTAAATTTACCTGGTTTCAGTGCACGAGCTTTGGTGTGGCACGACAATGGGCAAGATGGTCTTTATTTAGGAATGAATTATGGCATCTACTATATAGATAATACATTTATTGACGACACCACTTTCTCTAATTCCGAATGGCAACCATTTAGCAATGGCATTCCAAATGTGACGATTAGTGAATTGGAAGTTAATACCGTCAATAATAAGATTTATGCAGCGACCTATGGACGAGGTTTATGGGCTTCCGATGTGTACGATGCCACCTTGAGTATTAGTGATTTTGAATTGGAAGATTTTAGTGTGTATCCAAACCCTGCTCAAGATGTCATTACGTTAAGTTGGAGCAAAAGTGATCGTATCTCGATAAGAATTTTTGATGCCCAAGGAAAACTCATGTACTTCGCAAAAGAAAAAAATATTTTTGAGCCTACTCAAGTGGACGTTTCAAACTTTGCAAGCGGACTTTATTTTGTTAGGGTGAATAATACACAAGGTTCGGTGACAAAAAAGGTAATGATTCATTAATTTTACAGTAAATTTGGAGACAATCGAGTAATGGATTTCTGATGGTATAGTCTATAAATTCATTTACAAAATTGTAAATTCGCCATCATGGAATTTTCATCTAAATTACTGGAAAATGCTGTTAATGAAATGTCACAATTGCCTGGTATAGGTAAGCGAACGGCACTTAGACTTGTTCTACATTTATTACGGCAACCTGAAGAGCAAACCTTGACATTTGCTTCAGCACTATCGAAGATGCGTACTGAAATTAAACATTGTAAGAACTGTCATAATATTAGTGATACTGAACTTTGTGAGATTTGTGCTAATCCCAATAGGATTGAAGATGTGGTATGTGTTGTGGAAGATATCAGAGATGTCATGGCAATAGAAAACACCAGTTCTTTTAAAGGATTGTATCACGTGCTAGGAGGTAAGATATCTCCAATGGACGGCATTGGACCTAACGACTTAAATATCCAATCTTTGGTAGAGAAAGTGAAGCAAGGAAAGATTAAAGAATTAATTTTTGCCCTTGGTTCTACGATGGAAGGTGATACAACTAATTTTTATATTTACAGACAATTAGAAGGGTGTGATATAACAACATCAACCATTGCCAGAGGGATTTCCGTAGGGAACGAACTAGAATATACCGATGAGGTCACCCTCGGTCGAAGTATTATCAATAGGATTCCATTTGAAGCTTCCTTAAAATCCTAAAGACTGATTGAAACTTTCTGTCATCATACTGAATTATAATGTTCGTCATTTTTTAGAGCTTTGTCTTAAAAGTGTAGAGGCAGCTTTAATTGACTTAGATGCCGAAATAATTGTAGTGGATAACCATTCTGATGATGATAGTTGCCTGATGGTTAAATCCAACTTTCCAAATGTTATATTGATTGAAAATAAGGAGAATTCTGGGTTTTCAGTAGGAAATAATATAGGAGTTAAAAAAGCCAAAGGTGAGTTTGTTTGTATTTTGAATCCTGATACTGTAGTGGCTGAAGATACATTTACGCGACTCTTAAACCTTTCTGAATTAAAAAACAACCTTGGCATTTTATCTTGTAGACTTATTGATGGTCAGGGTCGATTTCTTCCGGAATGTAAGCGGAATATTCCGACACCTTTGGTGGCGATGAAAAAAATTATGGGATTATCGAGGTCTTATTATGTATCTAACTTAAATGATAAGGGAACGGCTAAGGTGCCTATTTTTGTGGGTGCATTTATGTTAATGCCTAAGGCGATATACCTTGAAGTTGGTGGATTTGATGAAGATTATTTCATGTATGGCGAAGACGTAGACCTCTCTTACAAGGTGCTACTTGCAGGTTATGATAATATTTATCATGGCAGTACCACAGTAATTCATTACAAGGGTGAAAGTACACTGAAGAATGAAGTATATGCACAACGATTTTATGGTGCCATGCAGATATTTTATGAGAAGCACTTTAAATCCAATATCATATTTGATAGTTTGGTTTGGTTGGGCACAAAATTGGGACCAATATTTCAAAGACATGAGGAGCCTCGTGATTTAAAACCTTTGGCGTATCAACTGATATCAAACCATGACTATCCTAATTTAAAAACCCGTTTCCAAGGAAAACTGAAGGTTACTCCGAAAATGGAGACTTATGAAAATAGAACGGAATATATTTTAGATAATAACTATTTGGATTTTAAGTCAATCATCGAAATCTTGTCCAATACACCTAAAAATTGCACTGCAACATTTAAAATTCTACCAAAAAACTCTAACTTTATCATCGGAAGTAATAGCTCCAAATATCGTGGAGAAGTTATTTCTCTCAATTGATTTTATTTGAAAAAATCTCAACGATTGTATTGTTTTTTCATTAATTTTGCAATCGATAAACCAATTATTGACCTTAGATTACGGATATGGCAAAATTTGAACTAAAACTTCCGAAAATGGGAGAAAGTGTTGCGGAAGCAACTATTACATCTTGGTTAAAAGAAGTAGGTGATACTATTGAATCTGATGAAGCAGTTTTTGAAATTGCTACAGATAAGGTCGATAGTGAAGTGCCTAGTGAAGTAGATGGTGTTTTGGTTGAAAAGTGCTTTGACGTAGATGCTGTGGTTCAAGTTGGACAAACCATTGCCATTATTGAAACAGATGGCGATGAAGGGTCTAATGCATCTTCACAACAACCTGAACCTGAAACGAACGAAGTAGTGAATGAGCCTGCGGCAGTAGCTGAGGTTGAAAAGACGATTACAAAAGCTCAGGATACAGCAACGCCTATCGTAAATTCTGACAATAGATTTTATTCACCTTTAGTGAAAAATATTGCCAAACAAGAAGGGATATCACAGTCTGAATTGGATGCTTTACCAGGTACTGGAAAAGATGGTCGTGTGACTAAAAATGATATTCTAGCCTATCTAGATACAAGAGGAAATGAACCTACTAAATCTGAAGGAAAAGAAAAAGTAGAAACGACTGTGACTGCATCGAAACCCGCAGAAAAGGCGCCTTCTTCAACACCTATTGTAGCTTCTGGTGATGACGAGATTATAGAAATGACTAGAATGGGCAAGCTCATTGCACATCACATGGTAGAATCTGTTCAAACCTCTGCCCATGTTCAAAGTTTTATTGAAGCAGATGTTACCAAAATTTGGAATTGGCGTAATAAAGTCAAAAAAGAATTTAAAGACCGAGAGGGTGAAAATTTAACCTTTACACCGATTTTCATGGAAGCCGTAGCCAAAGCGTTACGAGATTATCCAATGCTGAATATTTCAGTACAAGGTGATAAGATTATCAAGAAAAAACATATCAATTTAGGAATGGCAGCAGCCTTGCCAGACGGCAATCTTATTGTTCCAGTAATAAAAGATGCAGATCAACTTAATTTGGTGGGAATGACCAAGAAAGTGAATGATTTGGCTGGACGTGCTCGGGAGAATAAATTGAAACCAGATGATATTCAGGGTGGTACATACACTGTCACCAATGTAGGTACGTTTGGCAGTATCATGGGAACGCCAATTATCAATCAACCTCAAGTAGGAATTTTAGCTTTAGGTGCGATCAGAAAAATGCCAGCTGTTGTGGAAACGCCAGAAGGAGATTTTATAGGTATTCGCTACAAAATGATTATGTCGCATTCTTATGATCACAGGGTGGTGAATGGTGCGTTAGGCGGACAGTTTGTTAAAGCTGTTAAAGATTATTTAGAGGCTTGGGATACTGATAGAGAGATTTAAAAAATACCACGCATTTAATGATATATAGAAAGCACAACCTAAAAGTTGTGCTTTCTTACTTGTAAGCTATACTGAGAGATAAAGTTTATAGGAGTTCTTTACAAATGAAACCTTGAGATGCCACTTGAGCTATAATATCTCTCTTATTCAAATTGTTACTAGCTTCAACTCTTAAGACCTTATCAATGTCTTCTAAGTCTATGGTAAGCTGTCGAATACCTGTCATGGCGTTGAGTATTTTTATGACATGATCTGCCTCTAATTCGGTTCTTATATTCGTTTTGAAAATATGAATATCAACAGTGTTTTTAGGTTTTAAGTAGAATTGACTAATCATTGGTTGTGTCATTATGGGTTAGACGGTTTAAATAATCTTCGTAAGCTTTGTTGCCTTCTTCTTTCCAAAAATCATCATAATGTTTCCACTTTGAGAATTCTGCTTTGGTATCATTATGACACTTCGACTTTTTAGAAGACTTATCTTTTTCTCCAAATCCTCCACAGCCACCAAGTAGAATTTTAGATAGAATGAAGATACCAACAGCCTCCCAATAAGTCAGTGTAGGTAATCCAAAAATCATGGGCATCAACCAATTCCAAAGCCACATAATTCCGAAGCCAAAGAGAATGGCCAATCCGATGATGAATAGCGCGCCAAAGATGATCATTCCAATCATTTCTCCCGGAGATTTCCCGCGCATTTTGTGTTTAAAGTAATTTGACATATTGTTTGTTTTTAACTGATTAATTCTTGTTTAGATTTTAAGTTTTTATACAAGAGCGAAATTGCTCTGTGTCTTCTCGACATTAACGTGCCAATAGGAATGCCAGTTTCTTGCTCAATTTCTTTGTACGTGTAGCCTTCAAAGTCGACAGCGATTATGATGTCCTTATAATTTGGCTTGAGATCAATAATCGCTTTTTTTAAGGCTTCTTTTATTTGTTCAGGATAAATGTTTGAAGGAGCCTCATAAATTAAAGCTGCAAATTCATTTAGTTTTGATTCGTTTTGTGAATAGTACTCCAAGTTCTTTTTTTTGGATCTCATAACATCAATGATTTTATTTCTTAACGCGCGATAAACAAAACCTGCTACATTGTTAATAGGAGAATATCTGTCGGCACTCGTAAATAGTTTTAATGCTACATCCTGAATTAAATCTTCAGCATCTCTATGAACACTTGCCTTTAGGTTAGAGCGAACATAGGATTTAAGAGAAGCGTACTCTTCATTAAAGAACGTGTTGAGTTTGTCACTATTTTTTGATTGATTCATGATGCTTTTTTACAGCTTTCAATTATAAAGACGTAACTTTTTAAATCTATTGCATTTGTGTATTAATAAATTGACGAATCAGATGAGAATCTGTTTCATAGATTATAAGTTAATGAAGCCGTTAACTTATTAATTCATTATTCTAATTACCTTTGTGAAAAATTAATTGTACATGCAGCTCAATCTTACGAAACCTATCTGTTTTTTCGACTTGGAAACTACGGGTGTTAATATTACTAACGATCGCATCGTTGAAATTTCAATTTTAAAAGTACACCCAAATGGTAAAGAGGAAACGTATACCCAAAGAGTCAATCCAACCATACCTATACCTCCTGCCGTGACTCAAGTTCATGGTATTTCAGATGCAGATGTAGCTGATAAACCAACATTCAAGGAAATTTCAAAGGATGTACACAACATGATTAAGGATTCCGATTTAGGAGGTTTCAATTCCAATCGTTTCGACATACCTTTGCTTGCTGAGGAAATGCTGCGTGCAGAAGTCGATTTCGATATGAAGAACCGACAGTCCATAGATGTGCAAACCATTTTTCATAAAATGGAGCAACGCACCTTGAGTGCTGCCTATAAGTTTTACTGTGATAAGAACTTAGATGATGCCCATAGTGCAGAAGCAGATACCTTGGCGACTTATGAAGTACTTAAAGCACAATTAGATAAATACGAGACTTTAGAAAATGATGCTAACTTTTTGGCTGAATTTAGTTCGCGCAAAAAATTTGCAGATTTTGCGGGCTTTATCACTTATAATAAGGAAGGAGAAGAATGTTTCTCTTTTGGAAAACACAAAGGCAAGTTAGTCACTGAAATACTAGAAAAAGAGCCTGGCTATTTTGGTTGGTTGCTCAATGCAGATTTTCCTCTGTATACGAAGAAAGTATTGACCGCTATTAAGCTGCGAGCCTTTAATAATAAATTACAGTAAGATTTTAAGGAGATGAAACTTATTTGCATAGGTCGTAATTACACCGATCATATTAAGGAATTGGCCAATGAAAAACCAACAGATCCTGTAGTGTTTTTAAAGCCTGATACGTCTATTCTATTGAAGAAACAGCCCTTTTTTATTCCTGATTTTTCCGAAGATGTTCACCACGAGGTTGAAGTCTTAGTTAAAATTAATCGCGTAGGAAAACACATAGCAAAAAAGTTTGCTCATAAATATTATGATGAAATTGGTTTGGGAATTGATTTTACAGCACGAGATTTGCAAGCGCAGTTAAAGGCTAAAGGATTGCCATGGGAAAAAGCCAAAGGGTTTGATGGTGCTGCCGTAGTAGGAGAGTGGTTGTCAAAAGAGGACTTCAACGATATAAATAATATTAACTTTAGTTTGCACAAGAATGATTCAGAAGTACAACGAGGTAATACGAGTTTAATGCTTTGGAAAATTGATGAAATCATCGAATATGTCTCAAAATATTTTACTTTAAAGATTGGAGACATTATATTTACGGGAACACCATCAGGAGTTGGCAAGGTAATTGCCAACGATCAATTAAAGGGATATATCGAGAATAAGCAATTGTTCTCAATTACAGTTAAATAATAATGGAGCAACATTACAAATTAGATAGAGTTAAAGAATTAGCAGACAACGACATGGATTTTGTTAAATCCTTAGCTGAAGCATTTTTGGAAGAAGTGCCAGAAGATGCTGAACGCCTTAAAAAGGCTGTCGCTGAAGAAGATTATTACAATGCCTATCAAGCAGCACACAAAATGAAGCCTACCATTGATTTGTTCGACTTGGGTGTTTTGCAAGACCTAATTATCGTTCAAGACTGGGGCAAATTTGAAAAAAGGGGTGAAGATTGTTCTCAGGAACTAGCCTTAGTACTTAATGCTGTCGAAAATGCAACTGCTGAATTAAAACAAGATTTTAATTTATAATGCAGGCTGAAATTATTACCATTGGTGACGAAATTTTAATTGGGCAAATAGTTGATTCCAATTCTGCTTTTATTGCACAAGAGCTTAACAAAATTGGCGTATCGGTATTTCAAATAACATCGGTACAAGACGATCAAGCGCATATCCTTAAATCGCTTGCGGAGGCCGAAGCTAATGCCGATATTATAATTCTTACAGGAGGTTTGGGCCCTACAAAGGACGATATTACCAAAACCACCATTGCTCACTATTTTAACGATACGCTTGTTGAAGATATTTCTGTGCGGAAAAACATAGAACATATCTGGAAAGTGTATGTTAAAAAGCCAATCATGCAAGTGAATTTAGATCAAGCACTCGTGCCTTCTAAAGCGACTGTTTTGATGAACAAATATGGCAGTGCTCCAGGAATGTGGATGGAAAAAAATAATAAGGTGTTTATCTCATTACCAGGCGTGCCCTACGAAATGAAGGCGTTGATAACTGATGAAGTCATTCCCAAATTAAGAGCCCGTTTTAAATTTCCTTTTATTCAGCATAAAACATTCTTGACCTACGGAATGGGTGAAAGTACGTTGGCAGAACGCATTGAAACCTTTGAAAACAACTTGCCAGATTTTATCAAATTAGCGTATTTACCAAGTTTAGGTCGCGTGCGCTTACGATTGTCTGCTAATGGGACCGATAAGGATACCATTCTAGCGGAAATGGAGAAACAAACCAACATATTATTACCACAAATACAAGATATTTTCGTAGGTTTTGAAGAGGATTTATCCATAGAAGCGGTTATTGGGAAATACCTTACTGAAAAAGGAAAAACACTGGCTATAGCAGAAAGCTGTACGGGTGGTTTGATTGCCGAACGCTTAACAGCAAACCCTGGAGCCTCTCAATATTTCAAAGGAAGCATCGTTAGTTATACTAAAGAAGTAAAGGTACAAGTGCTGAAAGTTTCCGAAGCGATTATTGATACCTATTCTGTAGTAAGTGCCGAAGTTGCTGAAGCTATGGCCAAAAATGCCTTGCAGTTATTGGATACCGATTATGCTGTAGCAATTACAGGAAATGCTGGGCCAACAAAAGATGATACTACGGAAGATTTGGGTGTGGTCTTTATCGCCATAGCAACGAAAGATGCTGTCTATTCAGAAAGATTTAGTTTTGGTAACCATCGGGTGAAAGTCATCCATAAAGCCGCAAATAAAGCCTTTGAAATGTTACAGAAAGAAATTTTAAAAAAGTAACACTTTTAGTTTGTTGGTAATGTAAAGTTTTCTTAAATTTGCACCCTGTTTTAAATAAACATAAATAAAAGTTAGAAAGAAATGTCAAGAGTTTGTGAACTTACAGGAAAGAAAGCGATGGTTGGGAACAACGTTTCTCACGCGATGAACAAAACGAAGCGTAAATTTAACGCTAACTTAATTAAGAAGCGTTTCTACATTCCTGAAGAAGATAAGTGGGTGACTTTAAAAGTCTCTACTTCAGCATTGAAGACGATCAATAAGATTGGTATTTCTGCTGCGATTAAAGAAGCTAAATCCAAAGGATTTTTAAAATAATAGCATAACGCGTTAAAGGCACGTACAATGGCAAAGAAAGGAAACAGAATACAAGTGATATTAGAGTGTACAGAGCATAAGGAATCTGGTATGCCAGGAACTTCACGTTACATTACTACAAAAAATAAAAAGAATACGCCAGACAGAATGGAGATTAAGAAATTTAATCCTATCCTTAAGCGTATGACAGTTCATAAAGAGATAAAATAATTAAGTCATGGCAAAGAAATCAGTAGCATCATTACAAACAGGATCTAAAAGACTTACAAAAGCGATCAAAATGGTAAAATCACCTAAAACTGGCGCTTACATGTTTGTTGAGTCAGTAATGGCACCAGAGTTTGTCAATGATTTTTTAAACAAGAAATAAATTAGATAGTTGTTATCTAATGTAGAACTGCTTTCATATTTGAAAGCAGTTTTTTTATGTCTATATTTGAGGGGTTTTCTGCCAAATTAGCAGGAAGTAATTTCGGCGCGACATTTGCCATGTACCTTTTATAATGATTAACAAATGAGTTTTTTTAAAAACATATTTTCTTCGGAAAAAAAAGAAACCCTAGATAAAGGGTTAGAGAAATCGAAAACATCATTTTTCTCTAAATTAAATAAGGCAGTCGCCGGGAAGTCTAAAGTTGATGACGATGTACTAGATAACCTCGAAGAAGTTTTAGTCACCAGTGATGTTGGTGTCAATACGACATTAAAGGTGATTGAGCGCATTGAAGAACGAGTGGCCAAAGACAAATATTTAGGGACTTCTGAATTAAATAAAATCCTACGTGAAGAGATAGCGGCTTTATTGTCTGAAACAAATTCTGGTGAAGACACCGAATATACAATACCACAATTACCACCTCAAGAAGATGGTTCTAAAACGCCTTATGTCCTTATGGTGGTTGGCGTCAATGGTGTTGGAAAAACAACCACTATTGGAAAACTCGCTTACCAATTTAAAAAGAAAGGTCTTAAAGTTGTTCTTGGAGCGGCTGATACCTTTAGAGCAGCAGCCATAGATCAACTTCAGGTGTGGGCAGATCGTGTGGATGTGCCAATGGTAAGACAAGAAATGGGAAGTGATCCAGCTAGTGTGGCATTTGATGCTTTACAATCTGGTGTGAATCAAGATGCGGATGTGATCATTATTGATACGGCTGGTCGTTTGCACAATAAGGTGAATTTAATGAATGAGCTGAGTAAAGTGAAACGCGTTATGCAGAAAGTCATAGGTGACGCGCCTCACGACGTCTTATTGGTTTTGGATGGTTCTACTGGTCAAAATGCTTTTGAACAAGCCAAACAATTCACGGCAGCAACCGAAGTCACCACTTTGGCGGTCACTAAATTAGATGGTACAGCTAAAGGTGGTGTTGTTATTGGAATTAGTGATCAGTTTAAAATTCCTGTGAAGTACATTGGAGTGGGTGAAGGTATAGAGGATTTACAGGTGTTCAACAAGTACGAGTTTGTCGATAGTTTCTTTAAATAATCATGGCACACGATATCTTTTTTGATTTCTATATAAAGGCTTCCAAAAAAGACGTTTTCGATGCCTTTACTTTGCCTGATCATCTCAATAATTGGTGGACCTTAAAATCATCAGGAGCACCATTATTAGGAACCACTTATAACCTCAATTTTACAGATAAGTACGATTGGTATGCTGAAGTATCTGAGGTCGAAATTGGGACGCACTTTTATCTAAAAATGTTGGAGTCTGATTCTGACTGGGATCCAACAACCTTTGGAATTTCGTTGGAAGAAAAGGATGAACGAACGTTATTAAAATTCTCCCATATAAATTGGCCTAAAAACAATCATCACTACCGATTTTCTGCCTTTTGTTGGTCGCAGCTATTATTGGGTTTAAAAAATTACGTTGAAAAGGGAGAGGTCGTTCCCTTTGAGCATCGCAGTTAACTGTAGTCAATAATAGATTTTGAGGGATTTTTCCGTATTTTTATTAAAAATACGACTTATGAAATATCTTTCTATACTAGCCTTATCTTGCCTTTTATTATGTTGTAAGAATGCCACATCTGAAGCGTCTCGTGCTATTGAAGATGAAAAGGAAGTCAACGCTTCTGATGACATGAGTGCTATTTCAACAAAACCTTTTAGGGAGTTTAAAGTATTGGATTCTAAGTATATTGATAATGATACGCTCTGGCAGACATTCAATGCTGATTTAGCAGATTTTACTGAAGCCACCTACCAACAAATAAAGCCTTTGGTGATGGACCAAGATATTCCCACCTTACACAAGCACATCCAAGAGGGGCAATTAACTTACGAACTTCTGACCAAATTTTATTTATATCGGATTCGAAAATATGACCGGATGAATCCAAAGTCACTTAATGCAGTAATAAGCTTGAATCCAACAGCTATAAATGACGCCATCGCTAAAGATGAAAAGTTACGAACCATGGATGTTTCTCAAAACTTTAATTACTCGGTGTATGGTATGCCTATACTTTTAAAGGACAATATCAATGCGTCTAGTATGCCAACCACGGCAGGTGCTGTAGCGCTTCAAGATAATAAAACCAGTGATGCCTTCATTGTGAAGCAGTTAAAGGCTCATGATGCCATCATCCTAGGTAAGGTAAATTTAAGTGAATGGGCGTATTTCTTTTGTGGTGATTGTCCTAGTGGGTATAGCGCTATTGGCGGTCAAACCTTAAATCCGTACGGAAGAAAAATCATAGATACGGGTGGTTCGAGCTCAGGAAGTGCTGTAGCTGTTGCGGCAAATTTTTGTGCAGCAGCGATTGGCAGCGAGACTGCAGGTTCTATCTTGTCACCTGCAAGTCAAAATTCAGTCGTTGGTTTAAAACCAACCATTGGTCTTGTGAGTCGCTCGGGCATCGTGCCTATTTCTTCAACCTTAGATACGGCTGGTCCCTTAACGAGAAGTGTTAGCGACAACGCCATTGTTTTAGATGCCATTTTTGGTCAAGATACATCAGATTCAAAATCGATAAAGAACGAATGGCAAAGTCCATTCTATCTAAAAAACCTTGATGATGCCTCTTTAAAAAACAAACGTTTTGGTGCTTTTAAAAGTCTAATGGATGACTCCCTTTATGTAGCAGCTATTCAAACATTAAAAAATCAAGGTGCCGAAATTATAGACATCGAAGCTCCTGAGGTAAAGCTACCTGATTTTATTCGCTTGTTGAATTTAGATATGAAAGTGGACCTAGCAAAGTATTTTAAAAATCATATAAATCCTAATATTGATTTTACAACCATTGAAGATGTTATTGCTTATAATCAAAAAGATAGTTTAAACAGAATGCCTTACGGACAACAATTATTCTACGGAATTTCTCAAGATTCGAGCACTGCGCAAGAATTTGATATGATTAAATCCGTATTAAAAACGAATGGCCGACAGTTTTTTGATGGGCCTATGGCAGCCCACGATTTGGACGGTATACTTTCCATAAATAATTATCATGCAGGCGAAGCGGCTGTGGCAGAATATCCTGCTATTACAGTGCCAATGGGTTATACCAATGAAGGGGTGCCTAAAGGGCTGACCTTCATCGCCAAACCTTTACATGAGAAATTATTGTTAGACTGGGCTTATGTATATGAGCAAGCATCAAAAAAACGACAAACACCTGAAAATTATCGTTAGTTAATGACCGCGTTAATTTTTGACCAAAGCTCATTATCAAAATCAGAGAGTCCAAAATTGGTATTGTTGGCCGATTCACCCATTCTAACAATCACTAATTGTTGACTGGGCACGATATAAATTTTTTGATCATTTTTACCAAGTGCAGCAAACATGTCGTTGGGAGCATTTGAGATTAATTCTCCAGGAAATTCAAACAGACTTTGTGGTAAGTGATAGCTTGTTTTCCCATTGAGCCACCATAAATAGCCGTAAGCCAAGTTCACATCTTGTGAGGTATTGGTGGCTTCCGATAGAAAGTTTTCTGAAACTATTTGTTGATCGTCCCACTGGCCATTCGCATAAATCATGAGTCCGAATCTAGCCATACTTCTCGTGTTACTCCAATACACATTTAAATTATCCAAGGCGATCCAACTACCATTCATACCTATTTTGTTTTTTAATCTAGTGTTAAAATAACTGTCCCAGTCAGTGTTAGAAGCTTGTGCTACTACATCCTGCATTTTAACATAAACATTGTGGTAAGCCCAACGTGTGCCTGCATCTGCCACATATAAAAGGTTTTCAGGAGTGACATCATCACCTGTTTCATCACTCAAACCAGATGTCATTGACAATAAATGTTTATTCATAATGAGGTTTTCCTTGTCTAAAGGCGCACTGGTCCAACCTGTACCTAAATAATCAGAAACTTTAGCATCGATGTTTAATAATCCTTCATCCTGTGCAATTCCAGAAAGGGTTGTAGTTAAAGTTTTGCCAGCACTGGCCCAATACCAAAATGAATTTTGATTGTGATTATTGAAATAGGCTTCGACGACTATTTTACCATGATGAAGTACGATAAAACTTTTCGTGTTTTTTTGCTCTAAAAAATCGAGTAGCGGCTGAAGTTCTTCAGAATGCCAGCCTAATTCGGAGACAGATTTGGTGTCCCATGTGTCTGAATTTAACGGCGGAAAATAAATGGCCTCAGTCTGAGGATCTGGTTCATTCTCTGTAGGGCCTTCAGTATCATCCGAAGAACAATTCCACAAACAAACCATACAAACAAAAAGGCTGAGTAGATTTAGAGGTTTCATATAAGACATTTTTAGGTTAGACTGTTGTGGCTCGCATTGGTTTAATCCTTTGATAACAAATATAGTAAGTAATGAGATGTTATTAAACTGAAATAGCCTGAGAAAATGTCTCAGGCTATTTATTTTAAATAATGATTTATGCTCTTATTGCTTTGTTAAGCTAAATGAGGAATTAAATGGTCCTCCACATGAATTTGCTGGGTCTTCAAGATAGTTGATGACAATAAAATTATCTTCAAGACAAGCGTTGGTGATCACTGTATTATTAGCACCTGCATCGGTTAAGATATAATTGCCAGTACCACAACTAATAGAAGGATCTACAACACCTAAGGAAATACTGCCATCGGTATTTATTTGTATGGTAATCTCTTCCAATTCATTATTGAAAATTGGCAATACGTTTGAGAAAAAGATTCTTTTACTCGGATCTGTTGGGTCAACGCTCAAAGTCACTATACCACTCGCAAAATTTTCGGTACCATTTCCTGGTCCTACAGTCGCATCGACATCTTGAATTAAATAATCACCTACAAAAAATGTCTCATCAATCGGATTGGTCGTCACGACTAAAGCATCCGTATACGCACTAAAGCCTTGTGATCCACAATTTGATCTTACATACACTTCGTAAGTCGTACTTGGAACTATATTCTCTGTCAGTACAACCATTGTATTTGACGTAGGAATAACGGTACCTGTGCCTAAAGAAAAACCAACTTCGCCATATTCTACTTCCCAAGCGGTTTCATTGTTAGAGTTCCAAGCAACGTCAAAAGAACAACCTGTCAAGTTAGCGAAATCCACTCCAAAAGGGGCTGTACAAGCTGCTACTGTATTCAAAATTATTGGTCCAGTATAATCACTTGAATTTGCATTAGAACAATTTGTTCTTACATAAAATTCATAGGGAGTTGATGGTGTTAAACCTGTTATTTCTATAAAGCTATTTGAAGTGGTGGTAACGGTGCCATTCCCAATACTGAAACCAGAAACGCCGTACTCAACATCAAAAGTTACCGAGGATTCGTCACTCAACCAAATCAATGAGGCACTAGTGTCCGTGATATTAAACGCTTGTAAATCTGTTGGACTAGCACATGTTTGTTCAATTGTCGTAAAATTAAATGGCCCTGTGAAACTACTAAGTCCGTTCTCATCACAATCAGTTCTCACATACACTTGATAAGCCGTATTGCTCGTTAATCCATTCAATGTCGTGTTTGTGTTATTTGAACTGACTGAGGTTCCATTTCCAAGACCAAATCCAGTTTCACCATATTCAATAATATAACTCGCACTAGTCTCACTAGAAGACCAATTAATGGTGGCAGAATTGGTTGTAATTGCGCTACTCGCAATGTTGCTTGGAGCACCACAGGTAGGGTCGTCATTGTTAGTCTCATCATTACTAGAGCATGAATAAACCAAGCAAATTATTGAAACCAGTGATAAAAGTTTTTTCATTTGTTTTGATTAAATTTTAATTAGAACACAAATATATAAGTATTTGTATAAGATTAGAGGAAAATAATAAAAACGCTAAAATGTTTATCGCAAATCATTCTGTATCTTTGCAGCCTGAAATTTGATTATGAGAACTAAATCGCTTAAAAAGAATAAAATCAACGTAGTGACTCTAGGTTGCAGTAAAAATGTCTACGACAGTGAGGTGTTGATGGGGCAGCTCAAGGCAAGTGGAAAAGATGTGGTACACGAAGAGGAAGGAAATGTTGTTGTCATCAATACCTGTGGTTTTATCAATAACGCGAAAGAAGAGAGTGTCAATACGATCTTAGAATTTATGCAGAAGAAGGAAGCTGGAGACGTTGACAAAGTCTTTGTGACAGGGTGTCTTAGTGAACGCTATAAACCAGATTTACAAAAGGAAATACCTAACGTAGATCAATATTTCGGAACCACTGAATTACCACAGTTGTTAAAAGCTTTAGGAGCCGATTATAAGCATGAATTAATAGGAGAGCGTTTAACGACCACTCCTAAAAATTACGCGTATTTGAAGATTGCCGAAGGCTGTGATCGGCCTTGTAGTTTTTGTGCCATTCCGTTAATGCGAGGAAAGCATAAAAGTACACCTATCGAGGATTTGGTAACGGAAGCAGAAAAATTAGCTGCCAATGGCGTGAAGGAGTTGATCCTGATAGCACAAGACCTCACTTATTATGGATTGGATTTATACAAAAAAAGAAATCTTGCCGAGTTATTAGAGCATTTAGTAAAAGTTGAAGGTATTGAATGGATCCGATTACACTATGCTTTTCCTACGGGATTCCCAATGGATGTTTTAGATGTGATGAAAAGAGAGCCTAAAGTTTGTAACTATCTCGATATTCCATTACAGCACATTTCAGATACGATATTAAAAAGTATGCGTCGAGGGACGACTCAGGAAAAAACCACAAAATTACTTAAGGAATTCAGAGCTAAAGTCCCAGAGATGACCATAAGAACTACATTAATTGTAGGCTATCCTGGAGAAACGGAGGCAGACTTTCAAAACTTAAAGCAGTGGGTAAAAGACATGCGTTTTGAGCGTTTGGGTTGTTTTACCTATTCTCACGAAGAAAATACCCATGCCTATAATTTAGAAGATGATGTTCCAGAAGAAATTAAGATAGATAGAGCCAATCAAATCATGGAAATTCAATCACAAATTTCATGGGAATTGAATCAGGCGAAAATCGGACAGGAATTTAAGGTGGTGATTGACCGTAAAGAAGGTAACTATTTTGTGGGACGCACGGAATACGATTCACCAGATGTGGATAATGAAGTTTTGATTGATGCGACTAAAACCTATCTTAAAACTGGAGAGTTTACAAAGGTTAAAGTGATTGAAGCTGAGGATTTTGATTTGTACGCTGAAGTCGTTCAATAGATTTATTCACAATTTTTAGCATAAATAGAAGTACGTTTCAACTAAAACTATTTAGTGTTCGTCTTTACGATTATTCACATCAAAAAAAAGATAAGTAAATACACTTATCCTTTCTAAACAAACTAATGGTTTTTGGCTAATCCCATTGCTTTATCGTGGTACTTAAACCTTGGTATAAATACGCTCTGTTGGTACTATCGTTAGTTAAATCTTCAGCATCACCAGACTCATAAAAGTAAGAGTTTCCGCTTGTATTTTTATAACCAATAGTATTGGATTCATAAATACCTAAGTATGCGGTTGTAGAGGTTGGAGCATTATTTCCTTTTAGTACAAAATAATTAAATCCTGCATTGTGTTCTGGAAGATTAGAACCCATAGTTTCAAAATTGTTTTGATATGATGTTTCTGAGACCTTAACATTAGTGTCTACTATATTATTCTCATTACAATAATATCTAAATGCGAATAAATAGCTGCCTTCAGGAAGTGTTGGTGCATTGTTGATAGAAACTGTAAAATTGGCTCCTCCTGTA
Organism: Algicola sp.; assembly: GCA_018222915.1. Classification (GTDB taxonomy): domain Bacteria; phylum Bacteroidota; class Bacteroidia; order Flavobacteriales; family Flavobacteriaceae; genus Psychroserpens. Next base: position 67,474 of record JAAEZI010000012.1, read on the forward strand.
TTAATCCCAGATGTACTTTGAAACGCATTATCTGTTTGTCCACTTTTCGAAACACTAGATAAATAGTTGGCTAGGTCGTTGTATTCACTTTGTGTGATACTTATCCATTCGCCAATAGAGGCGTTGATATAAGCAGTTCTTGAATTATTTAAAAAAGATGAAATATCATCGGTGTTATTAATTGAAATAATAATAATTCTGTTTTCGGTTTCTGTACCGTTGCTTACATCAACTGTCACTGTAATTACAGGATTTGTTTCGTAATCAAATAATTGCCAGGCTAAAACACGTAACTCGCCAGTAGCACTATTGATATTGAGTGCTTGAGAGATAGATTGGGATGTGATACTGAAGTTTAAATCTCCCGATAAACTAGAGGTGACTGTCGTAATAAGATCCCCTGTATTAGGGTATTCATTTATAGAAACCTCTATATTGGAATTAGTTGGTGGATTATTTGAAGAATCATCTTCACTACTGCAGGATGAAATAATAAATAGTAAGGATAGTAGGATAAGACCTATTTTAAATGGGTTGGTTTTTGCGTAATTCATAATGATCATGTTTTGTGGTTTGTTATAAGTTTTCGTAGCGACTTGCAACTGGTATGTCTGCAGCAATACCAGAGCAAGGCACCACAAAACTGGTTGTCAAATTAATGACATAACAAACCTATAATCAGATAATTGTATTATCAAATTATGGCAGTGGACAATCTGTGGACACCTTAAATAAATGAATTGGACAAATAGTGGACTTGTGTATTTGTATTGCCGATTTACAGGTCTATAACTAATTCTTGTAAGGAGTCTTCCGTAGATAAATTGAGCTTTTTACGTAGACGATATCGTGCTTTTTTGACGCCTTCTGAAGAAATGTTCAAAATATTGGCAATTTCCTTCGATGATAAATTCATTTTGAGCAAGGCCATTAAACGGAGATCATTGGTGGTGACCTCTGGAAAAGAGCGTTTCACATTGGCATTGAAATCTTTATGAACATCTTCAAAATAGGTTTTAAATTGTTCCCAATTAGTGTCATTGTTGATATCTATATTGATAGTGTTGATGACTTTTTGGAAGTTTCTAGAATTGTCAGCGTTTGATTTCAATGCTTTTAATTGGGATTTCAAATCCAGTAATACCTCATTTTTGTGTGCTAAGTGTAAAGCGTGGGTGGTTAATTCTTTTTCTTTAAACTGAAGTGAATTATCTAATTTTTCACGTTCTACTTTATGGCGTTTCATTTTTTGTCGAAGTCCATAGATTAAGGTTCCTGCAAAAAGTACCAGTAGCAGGCTACCAATTCCTAATAGACGTTGTCTATTTTTTGATATTTCCTCTTTCTGCTTAAGAACTTCAATTTCAGCTTTTTGAAGTGCGAGCTCCTTCTCTTTCTTTTCGGTTTCATATATGGTAGTCAGCTCTTCTATATTGCGTTCGTTGTTTACTTCAGACAAACTGTCCTTCAGTTTTATAAACTGCGCCTGATCTAAATACGCTTGCTTATATTGCCCTCTGTTAAAGTTGAGTTTCGATTTATATAAATAAAACTCTTGAGCTTCTCTTGGGGCATTAATCGTATCTGCGATTAATAGACCTTCATTATAGTAAGTTTCGGCCTGATCATATAATTTCATATTATCGGAGACTTGGCCTAATACCAATAAGGTTGAATATATGGCGTTAATATTTTGTTCTTCTCTAAACGATTTTAATGTGCCTTCCATAATAGATTTAGCTTCATGATAGTCACCTGTTTCATTCAAAATTATGCCTAGATTAATTTGCGATATATTATAACTATTGGTCATCCCTTTTTCCGCAGATATTTCCAATGCTTTTTCAGCATATTCCTTAGCATTATCATAAGATTTCATGGCTATATAAGAATTTGAAATTCTATTTAAAGTCATAACTCCAAATTCAATATCTTCTTCAGCTTGGTAAACCTCTAATGCTTTTTTGTAATATCTTATGGCGTCATCATAATTGGCTCTTTGGAACTCTATTTCACCAATATCTTTAAAGAGATCGGCTTTTCTCAGTGCCTGTCCCGAAATGGTATCTATTATTTTTTGTGCGGCTATAGCATTTTTATAGGCCAGCATATAGTTGCCTTTATTTCTGTATATACTGCTTTTATTGGTTAGTGAAATACTTACATCGAGCCAATCTTTTAATTCGCGAGCTATGGTTATGGATTTGTCTGTAAGTTCAAGAGCTTTGTCATAGTCTCCTTTTAATCGCATAGCGTCACTCATACCAGAATAAGTATAGCCTTCTAACTCCCTATTTTCAGTCTTTTGGGCGAATTTTTGAGCATTCGTATAATAGTAAATGGCAGAATCTAAATTGATTCTTTTCATGATTGAGCCCATTCTATAATTCGCTGTTGCTAGGCCTAAATTGTCGCCAAGAGACTCTGAAAGTTGTAGCGCATCCATCACATAGTCTTTGGCTTTGTTTCTGTCTTTAAAGCGAATGCTAGTGTATAATTGTTCTAAAGTTTTCAGTTTTTCTAAGCCCTCTTGTGACTTAGAAATATGTAATAAACTATCGTGCTCTGATGTTTGCGCTTGTAGCGTTGTAACTAATGAAGCCGCAATTATAATGATGATGTTTTTATGCCAGTTTTGAAATGTCATATCTTTTGATTTAAAGTTCATTAACTAATTCTTGAAGAGAGTCTTCAGTGGTTACATTTAATTTTTTTTCGTAAACGATATTTTGTCTTTTTAATTCTTTGAATAGAGAAAATAAAAGAAATTCCAAAGATCTAAATGACATTAGAAACGTTTGTATGTCCACCTCAAAGTAGACATTATTATGCGATTTTAAAATAGGGACAAAATTTAGGTTTGATTGAGATTGCATGTTTTGTCGAGGTTCGTTTTTCTGTTATTAGTTATTTTTTTAAACAAAACTAATTAATTGTAAAACAACGTGTTATATTAAATTATAAGACGTTAATTTAACTCATATAAATATCCATAAAATTTTGAACGACGCATTTATTTTATAGTGGACAAATAGTGGACATCGCGATTTTTGCTTTTTTTTAGAGATTTCCTGTCCTACCTTCGATAAAATTAAACGTGCTAATTATGTCACATCAAAACTGGATTTTTACAAGTTTAATGCTCTTCTCTTTATTAGGATATGCGCAAACTTTAAAGCGACAATCTTTGGGAATTCAAGGATCAACGCACATTGTTTACGCCAATGCCAAAAGTTATTACATTCAAGAGAGTATTGGACAACGAAGTGTTATTAGAACCTATGATACCAATAACTATAGTTTGCGTCAAGGCTTTTTGCAACCTATTGATGCCTCATTGCTTTCGGAAAACTTAGATGATAAGTTACTAGGATACTTCTATCCAAATCCATTTGTTGATCATGTAAATGTGCAATTTCAAGAACCTGTATTTGATGTAATAACCGTCACAGTTCATGATATTTTAGGCCGATTGGTTTATGAGAAGCGCTTTGATCCATCGCAAACGATTATCATCGATTTTGGAGATTTAAGTTCTGGAAGTTACCTCTTTCGATTGCAAATGCGAACAGAAATTATGATGGCAAAACTCGTGAGACGATAAGTTATGAAGCGATTAGTCATCTTATTCTTTATAGCCATTACGAGCCTTTCTAATAGTCAACAAATGTATATGGAAATAGGAAAAACTAGTTCTGGATTTGATTATAGAAATTCATTAGGTGCTGAGCTTGAGAATATACAATCTAAACCGAATATGTATCTCAAAATGGGCTATAGAGATGTCATTGACAATAACGAAACCCTATTTTTTTCTTTAGGTGCTAATTATAACGGTTATGGTGCGATAGGAAGTGATAGAACCTTAGATAATTTTTTTGAATGGGATGTCACTTATGTAGGCTTTCAGGCAGGTTTAGATTATCGGCTTTTTCGTTTACGTGACTTTTCGTTTTACCTAAAAGGATCTGCTTCCGCGGAGTTTCTAATTCAAGGAAATCAGACCATTAATAATCAGGTGTTTAATCTTGTAGGTGAAGAAGAATTTAACAATCATATTTTTTTTGTTAGGGGAGGACTAATGATGACGTATCCAATTTCAAGAAACACTTTAATAACAGCTAATTATAGCTTAGGAAAAACCGTATTACTTGATAAAGGTAATGCAACAGATCAAGAAGAATTACGACTCACAGCGCATCAATTTGGCTTTGGAATTATCATAAGTCTGCCCAATTGTAACTGTCCATTTTAAAACCAATAATCATGAATTTTCTAAAGAGACATCACGACCAAAAGAAAAGCAAGAACTACTTACTTAGTCAAATATTAACATGCTTATTCGCATGTTTTATGTTGCATGCTGTGGCATTTGCACAAACAGATGGTATTAATTATCAAGCTGTTATTATTGATAATAACCCTCAAGAAATTCCAGGAGTAGATATCCCAAGCAATAATTTGCCAAATCAACCATTAGAAGTGCGTTTTACCATTGAAGATGATGCTGGAATGGTTGTGTATCAAGAAACGCATCAAACCGAAACTGATCCTTTTGGAATGATTAATCTCATGATTGGTCAAGGAGCAATCACTTCCCAAAGCCCTTCTGTTTTTGACCAAGTATATTGGGATCAACCAAAACACTTAAAGGTTGAAATTGATTTGTTTGATGGTAATGGCTTGGTTCTTTTCAGTCATCAAAATTTGACATATATCCCGTATGTGAGACATCGTGAAATTATTGCCACTTCTACTTTAGATGTTGATGGAGCAACCAATTTAAATAACAGCTTGTCGGTTAATAACGAGAGTCCAACAACTCTGAGTGGTACGCTAACAGTGGATGGAGAAACCAATATTGAAAGTGATTTTTTTGTCAATAATGAAAGTACAACGACCTTATCGGGAGATTTATATGTGTTTGGAACGGCATTTTTTACCGATGGCGTATTTGATAATCTCACCGTGAATCAACATTCTAGCTTAAATACTCTGACAGCAGATGGTGAGACCAATATTAATAATGCCTTTAATGTAAACAACGCGAACCTGACCAATTTAACAGGCAATTTGAATGTGGATGGAAGAACCGATTTAAATGACGACTTAGAGGTGGATGGCTCGACTGTTTTAAACAATAATTTAAATGTTGAAAATGCGGCACCAACACATTTAACTGGGTCTTTGCAGGTGGATGACAGTAGTAGTTTGCTAGGGCCAGTTTTGATCCGAGCAGAAATGCCACTAGACACAGATTTCTCTTATGATGCCTATCCCTTAAAGGTTGAAGGAAGTAAAAATGGGATTGCAATAAAGGTCACTGAAGTAAGTCCTGGACGAAGTCATAATTTTGTGTCCTTTTGGGATGACAATGGTACTATCGTTGGTCGTATTGAAGGTTTTCAAACACTTTCAGGTATAAGTAGAGACATTATATTATCAATCATTGATGAACCCGATGAAGATGAAGCTGAAGACATTGAAGATAATGATAATGCACCACCTCCAGGAGTCCCAGGAGTTCTCCTACAATATTTCAATAATGATTATACGCTAGGACTACTATTTGAAACGATAGATTTTGTGGAAGCACTCATTAATTTTGGAATAAATTTAACGGCATGTATTGTTGGTATAGGCCTTGCAGGTGATTGTGACGATGTCGTTTGGGCGACGGTTCAGTCATTTACTCAAGGTATACAATTATCTGCTTATATCCTGTACAATGAAATCAATAAAGGTGTAGCTTTTGAATCTGGTGGTGCCGATTATGCCGAGTGGTTAAAAAAGTATGATAGGGATGAAACGTTTACTTTTGGTGATGTGGTTGGTGTTAGAGGTGGCGAAATTTCAAAATCATTTGATACAGCAGAACAGTTTATGGTAGTCTCTCAAAATCCGATGGTTATTGGAGCAATGCCACCTGAAGTGAATGAAGGTGATTATAAAGAAATCGCGTTTTTAGGGCAAATTCCGGTGAAGGTCATAGGTAAAGTGAACAAAGGCGATTATATCCTTCCATCTGGAAATTTAGATGGATTGGCAATGGCTGTAAGTCCTGATGCAATGAAAGCTCTGGATTATAAGAGAATTGTAGGTGTGGCTTGGGAAGCTTCTAAAGGAGATGCGATGTTTTCATATATCAATACTGCCGTAGGAATTAATTCGAACGATATGTCAAATGTCATTAATCAAATGCAACAAGTTATGAATCAGATGCAAAATGCGTTGGCAGATGTAAACCCAAATTATAAGCCTTTATTTTTTGATACAGATGCGAATGCAATTAATTTGAAGACATCTAGTCAATCGAAGTCACCAACCCTTCAAGCTTTGGTTACATCTCAGAAATATCCTGATAAAAATGCTATTGACATGATGAAATCTTTATTTGAAGATGCTGATAATGACATCATGAAGTTGGAGAATTTTCCATATTTAGAAGAGGTGCTTAATCATCCAACCAAAGCCAATATTGAAGCATTTAATAATCATTACAGAAAAGTATTAAAAAATCTTAGAGCTATTGTGTCAGAGCGAAAATAAAAGATGGTGTTGATACAACAAATAGATGTTATTAAAACCTTTTTCGTGTTTTTATCAATATTTGGATACTTACAACTCGTATAAATTATTATTTACAAAGAAAATGGCATTGGCAAAAAAGAGTTTTCCATTTTCCCAAAAACTCCTAAACATGACATTTTCAGCCATGTAGATGATGCTTCCATTTCCCATACGTTGTTCGCCAAAAATTAAAGAGTTATCCAATTTATTTAGAGCCGCTTTACCCGCAAACCCTGAAATGTTTTTTGGATGATCTCCTAAATATGCGACGTTATAACCTTTGTCGAGTAAACTAAATGATGAACTACCTCTTTTGAGTGTAAAGTAATGATCTTCATATCCAAAAGCCATAGGATGTGTAGGGTCGACATCCGTTTTAAAAATAGCACCAGTGATGAGGTTTTTAGTATTGTCACGTTCTCTATCGGCATATTTAATGCGTTTGGAATCGTCTTGGCTCTCAGATGTATCTTCTACTTTGTTGCGTTGTAATCCGAACCCTTCTTTACCAGCGAAACTATTTAAAGCACCATCAATAGCAATTAATTTTCCTCCAGAGCTGATCCATGATTTGAGTTTTTCTATGAGTTTATCATCTAGCAACCCAGTATAATAACCATTTGGCAAGATTAGTACGTTATATTTTGAGAGCTGTGTGCTGTTTAAATTTTCTGTGTTTACAGATGTCACAGGATAATGAAGTTGTTGCTCGAAAAAGTGCCATAACTCACCATAGTTGTTAGGGGACGTGTAGTTGCCAGACAACATGGCGATTTTCGGTGGATTTACCAATTTGATGTCTGGTGATCCAAAATCGGGACCAGACGTTGAAAACCCTGATGATAATGCTGTCAATACCCTTTGATTCTCATCAGCTATTTTAATCACTAAGTCGTCAAATTTTTCAGTCGCTTTATTGTCGCCTCTTACGATGATTAAGGAGCCTCTATTAAAAGTTTTTCCTTCTGAAGTAAAAGGTTTTTCGGTAAAACGGACTTGAATGTCGGCTTTCAATAATGCTGATAAAAACTGAGCATCATCGATACTGTTCCACGCAATGGCATATCCTGTAGCCTTGGGTTCAGGATTGTTTTTTGCTACCACAGTGGATGTACTCGCTACTGTATCAACTTCTGTTTTACTAGCAATCGCGTCAAAGCCATAAGCGTAAGGAATTGACCAGGCAGTAATGTCGTATGTTAATGAATCTGCAAGTTTTGCGTCCGGCTCGAATAACACCTTAACCATTTTTCCTTTGGGCTGATTGGTAGGCACCACGAGATCATTTTTCGTTGTATTCATTTGACCTTGTTTCGCAATTTTATAGTCATACCCAGTTACTTTGTCAGCTTTAGCAAAACCGTAGGCGATCTCATGCTTATCTAATAAGGCTGTCAAACGATCTATCTTGTCTTTATGTCCTTTGAGAACATAGCTTTTATATCTTAGGTTAGTATTGTCAAAAAATTTAGCAAATTCAGTATTTAGTTTAGTGGCATTTTCAGACGCTATTTCAATGGTAGACAACCCTGTGGTTGTATGATGTGTCATTCGATCTACAAGTGTTAGAACGTTTCCTTCATCATTTAAAATACCTAGTCCCGCAAACCCGTGGCCTGCTTGTTCATAAGTCATGCCAATAGCTCCCATAAATGTTGGGTAGGTATCACCATAGCTTGGATATAATAAATCAAAGCGCTCTCTGGTAAAATATAACCAACCTTCAGCATCAAAATATTGCGAATGGTTCTTCCCGATTTGCGTTTGAAAATCACGTTGCCAATCACTAATGACTTCGTGAAAAGGTTCGGCGGCAGGAGCGAAATAGTACGGCTCATTGATGCCTTGTTCATGAAAATCGACATGAATATGCGGCAACCATTTATTATAAACTTTTAAACGTGACGCTGATTCCACCTGTGTGGCCCATGCCCAATCTCTATTGAGATCAAATAAATAATGATTTGGTCGTCCACCTGGCCAAGGCTCATGGTGTTCACTTGCTTGTTGATCAATGTCGTAAGGCACACTTGCCGTCTCATGGTACCAATTGACATAACGATCGCGACCATCGGGATTAATACAAGGATCTATGATAACAACGGTGTTTTCTAAATAAGACGCCTTTTCAGTTAAGAGTTTATAAATTGTATTCATAGCGGCTTCAGTACTTGAAGCTTCGTTGCCATGTACATTGTAACTTAACCAAACAATCGCGATATCACTTTGAGTTCCTTTTCCGTTTAAAACACCTGCATTTTTGAGGTTGTTCTGTCTAATTGTTTCAAGATTATTTATATTAGTTTCAGAGGAAATATATGTTAAAATTAAAGGTCGTCTTTCATTGGTTTTTCCATAGATTTCTAGTTTAACCTGATTGGATTTTTCGTTTGCAACGTGATTGAAATAGTCGATGACTTCATGGTGTCTCGTAAATTTCGAACCTAATTCGTAGCCTAAAAACTCTGATGGCGATTTCAGTTGTGCCGCTGCAGAAACTACCGTTATTATGGAGATGATAAACGCTAAGGATATTTTCATAGAAAAACGCTTTTGAATATGATTAGGAGTAAAGATAGGAAGGACATATGAATTAACTAAAATTTAGGACTTAAAAAAAATGAAGAAGTTTATCTTTACAAAAGAATTGAATCTTTACTATGCCAACCGATTATATTTCCTTTAGGGACACTAATTATTTTTCTGAATTAATTTGCGATTATCTCGATCAAAATGAGGCTTTAGCGCCTTTTTATAATCGATTCCCAAAGCTTGATAATTTTGAATCCCAGATTGAGGAAAAGGCATCTCAATTTTCGCTAGAATCAAGACAAGTTTTAGTACAGTCTTTACATGCACAATACAAGGAAATTAGTATTTCTGATGCGACTAAGCTGCATATTGATTCATTAGGGGAGTCCAACACGTTCACGGTAACTACAGGACACCAATTGAACCTTTTTACAGGACCGCTTTATTTTTTTTACAAAATCATTTCCACAATCAATTTGTGTGAGCAGTTGAAAACAACTTACCCAAGTTATAATTTTGTGCCCATGTATTGGATGGCCACAGAAGATCATGATTTTGAGGAGATTAATTATTTTAATTTTCGTGGACAAAAAGTGCAATGGGATAGAGACGCTTCAGGTGCTGTGGGAGCCTTAAATTTAGACGGTTTAGATCAAGTCTATCAGGCATTTGCTAAACAGTTGAATACGACCACCAATGCTTCTGAACTCAAAGAATTATTTCAAAAAGCTTATGTAGAGCATGGTAATTTAACTGGTGCCATGCGTTATTTGGTCAACGAATTGTTCGCAGCGTACGGATTGGTGATAGTGGATGGTAATGATGCTCATTTGAAGCGTTTATTTGTGTCTTATATGGAGGAAGAATTAGTGGCGCAAACGTCTTATGATGAGGTCTCTCAATCTAACACTGAATTAAATGCTTTAGACGGAAATTATAAAATTCAAGTGAATCCAAGGAAAATTAACTTGTTTTACATCACAGAAGGCATAAGAGAGCGTATTGTTGAGATTGATGGTCTGTATCAGGTCCTAAATACCGACATTACTTGGAACGAAAATGACATTAAAAGAGAACTTTCGGAGCACCCAGAACGCTTCAGTCCGAATGTGATTATGCGACCCTTATTTCAGGAAGTCATCTTGCCAAATTTATGTTATATAGGTGGAGGCGGTGAATTGGCCTATTGGTTGCAACTTAAGTCGAACTTTGAATCACAAAACGTGGTTTTTCCAATGTTATTACTTCGGAATTCTGTCTTGTTAATAACTGATAAACAAAAGGAAAAATTAGATAAATTGGGAGTAAGCGTCAGGGACTTGTTTTTGAAGCAAAGTGAACTAAGTTCGAAAGTTACAAAGCAAATTTCAGATATTTCAATAGATTTTACACCTCAAAAAGAGCATTTGAAGCAACAGTTTAAAGATTTGTACGAGCTGGCAAATCAAACGGATAAGTCTTTTCTCGGAGCAGTTGCCGCACAAGAACGCAAACAAATTAAAGGGTTGGAGCATCTTGAAAAACGCTTGTTGAAAGCACAAAAACGAAAACTGAAAGACCATTTAGAACGCGTCACTGAGATTCAAGATATGTTATTCCCAAATCAAAGTTTACAAGAACGTCAAATGAATTTTTCGGAATTCTATCTAGAGTACGGAAGCTCAATTATTGAGAGATTAGTTAAAGAGTTAGAACCTTTAAAAGGGACGTTCTCCATTATCACATTATAAAAAAAAGCAAATCGAAAGGATTTGCTTTTCTTCAATTTTAAAACATTTATTTTTTTATAAATTTTAAAGTCTTATAGTGATTTATTTTTAAGAGATAAACACCTTTTTCTAGATGATTAACAGGAATTTGAGAGTATTGTGATATCATTCCTGAGCTAACTTCTTTTCCCAACAGATTGTAAATTTTATAATTTTCTGTTGTATTAAAATTTGAAATGGAGAGGTTAGAAAGTACTGGATTTGGTGATATGAACGGATGATTTACACGTTCTACATGATTTAAATGCAATGAGTTTTCGGTGATGGCTACATTAAAAAACAAGTCTCTTTCTTGGTAAGTGATGTTGGATATAAAAGCGTTTCCTCCATTGTAAGTGTCTTGTAGATAAACCGCTATAATTAAATTGCCAACTCCAGTATGAAATGTGTATTGCGAGTTGGTAGCTACTTCAAAGTCATTTACGAGATTAATCCTAAATAAACCGCCTGGCCAATTTTGAATTTCAGGGAGGCTTTGCGAATACATAGGCGTGCCAGAAATGGTGTTACCTGCATAGATATCTAAATTCCCTGCAGGAATATTCCCAGAACTTAAATTAATTTCAATGTAGTTGAGAATACCATTACATGACGAGGTAAAACTTTGGCCAACCATCAAATTATTGGCTGGATTTGCAATGCCATTAGGCGAAGGAGCTATTGGCGTATTACTAATATTGCACAATGGATTTATGCCCATTAGAGTGATGTCATCTAAAAGCCAATCATCTTCAAATTCATCAATATGTACAAAAGCAATATAGATTTGTTGTCCATCATAATCAGAGAGATCTACAATAGATTCTTCGTAATTCGATGTGTTGAAATCGGTATAGGTTGTTACAGTAGTGAAACTGGCATGGTCTGTTTGTGAACTCGTTGATATCCTTACATCGTATTGAGATGCATAGAAAGTTCCGTAGGTTTCTTTTGAAAAAAATCGTAATTCTGAATCTGATACGTTGGATAGATCAATAAGTGGTGTAACTAACCAATCTTCGGCTACGCCAATATCAACATTTGAAAAGCGACTAAAGGCGTGCGCATTGCTTTGACTGTCTATGACCTTTATCCAATCGTTTGCAGTTCCAATATTATCAATACCTCTAAAACTTATCCAGCCTTCTGGAGGAAATGAAGCGCCTTCAAAATTTTCATTGAGTATGGTGTTTTGTGCTTGTAAACCTAAACCTAAAACAAGGAAAAGGCTATATGTCATGAAAGTTTTCATAATCTTCTGTGGTTTCAAAAAGCAAGTGCGTGAAAATCGCACTTGCTTTTTAACATATTAATTACAATTTGCTGGAACGTCTTGGACATTACTTTCAGATTTAACGATTTTGTCTAAGGTTATGGTCCCTTTAAGTGTCACGACGATTGAGTTTGGTTCAATATCAGTAATAACACCAGTAAAATTTGTTAAATAGAACAAGGTTCTGATCTCATTACCCGTAAGTGGTTGTCCGTTATCTGTGCCTTCTACACGTAAACGTTGTACAAAATTCACTTTAGTTTCAGGATAAAATTGTTGTACATCGTAAACTAAAGAGGCACTTCCAGAAGGTACAATGACTTCTCGCGAGGTATAAAGTGATATCTGAGTTGTGTTGTTTTCAACTTGCCAGCTGCTACTTGTTTCTGTTGCGGACCATGAATGCGAATAGGTTGACTCCAAACTGGCATTTACAGTGGTGCCAACGCCAAAAAGTTCTGCTGAAAATTCTACGTTTACTCCAGCCGTAACACTGATGTCATTGGAAGTGCTCATAGATAGCGATTCTTCGAGACCAGCAGTAGTGGTTAAGGTTTCTGTGATTTCAGAATTCACGGTTTGCGTCAAGGAGCCACTTCCGCAATTGGTTAAGACACTATTGTATTGAATGCCAAATTCTGGTTTTGGCAGTACTGGTGCTAAAAACGAGGTGCCGATTGTGGTAACATTCCATTCGATACCAATTGATACCACTCGCCAAAATCTCTCTTCAGATTGATTAGCATTCACCATTGGGTCTACCGTTAGTCCATACTCTTCAACTTGTTTTATAGCTAATCCATTGGGTCCAGCACCTAATGATGTGATAATATAAGTGTCATTTTCGGCTTGCTCAAAACGAAACTTAAATGAATTATAATCAGATAAATTTTGAATGACAGTCAATGAGGTATTGTTAGATAACACTGGAGCATTATGAATTGCGAAAGGAATGGTATTAATAAATACTGGTGCGACCTTTATATAGCGTAATGATGCTGTATGACGAATGGCAAAGGTGTTGACTTCACCGGGAATTGGAATAAAGGTAAATCCACGATCTGGTTCATTTCCGTTGAATTCTGTATTGTTCGCCGTAATAACGTCATTATAGGTTGTTCCTGGTAGGTGTCTCCACGCAAAACTATTTCCACTGCCGTCGGCATTCATACGTTGTATGTAATAGGAGCTGTTTTGATTAAAACTTAAAGTTTGGTTCTCAGGTGTTTCCGAAAGCGTTGTTGCATTCGCAGTCCTGACATTAGGATTAGACTGTAAAGAATATGTGAACGCTGGTTCAGTAAAAATGGTGGTCCCATTTTCATCTTTGTATTCGGCTGAAACTTGCACACCACTGGTCAGTTCAGTCTTGGCAGCATCACTAAGGCCTTCCAAAGGAATTTTGAGTTGTCCCATAAACGTATGTTCTTCAATAGGTACTGTTTCTGAAAAATCACCAGAATTAGCGAGAATAGTGAGTGAAACTTGAGTAGGCTTATAACCTTTACGTACTAAAGGTCTTGCGTTCAAGATAAGTCCTATTTCGCCAGCAAAGGATTCAAAGTCTTCCTCAGTTATTTGTCCAGGGGATTCTATGAGCTCGCTGTTACCTGGGTTTTGAGGGTCTGAAGTTGGCTCTTCTTTTGAACAAGAGATCATGAAGTTAATAGTTACAAGAAACAAGATCGTTTTAAAAGATTTCATAATACATTGATTTTTGTGGTTTATTATATCGTTTTGTGTGTGACTTGCCCGAAGAATGTCTGCAGTCTTTTCGAACAAGCACACCACAAAAACGGTTGTTGTCAAACTAATGACGCAACAAACATATGTGACTGATTATCAGTATCAAAAAAAGGCTTGGGTACAAAAGGGGTACATAAAAAAACACCTGTGTTTACAGGTGTTTTAAAAGGTTTTAGTTTTATGTTTTTTGTCTAAATGGCAATCACAATTGCTTCTAAAGAGTCATTAGAATTGATGCCCATTTTCTTACGAAGTGGTTGTCTGGCTTTTTTAATACCATCACTAGAGATATTCAAAATATTGGCGATCTCTTTGGAGGACAAGTTCATTTTTAATAAAGCCATTAAGCGCAAATCATTAGGCGTAATATTAGGATATTTTTTTTGTGCATTGGCATTGAAATCTTTATGGACTTCTTCAAAATATTTCCTGAAATTTTCCCAATTATTATCATCTTGTAGATCAAAATTAATGGTCTGTATCAACATTTGATATCCAGGATCGGCATTGGTATCGGCTTTGAAGACTTTAGCTTTTTCTTTTAAATCGTTAAGAACTTCATTTTTCTTGGCTAGATGTAAGGCGTGCGTTGTTAATTCTTTGGTTTTATATTCAAGATCTTTATTTAAGTTTTCTCTGATGACTTTATTTTTCTTCATCTTTTGTCTGATGGCATAAAACAGCAATGAGGCTATGATAAGAAGACTAAGAATAGCAATTATTAGAATGTTGTTGCGAAGCTTTCCTG
>JAAEZI010000012.1:82100-84659 GCA_018222915.1 Algicola sp.
GCTTTCCTGCTTGTTCTTTTTGCTTTAAAATTTCAATGTCTTTTTTCTGAAGTGCAATGGCTTTCTCTTTTTGTTCAGTTTCAAAAATAATCTTTTGCTCAATGGCTAATGCAGTCCTTAATTGTGAGGTCAAGGAGTCTTTTGCGTCACTACTTTCTTTATAAAGTGCCAGCGCGTTTTTATAGTCACCCAGTTTTTCCATGGCCAAGGATTGAAACTTTTTTGAAAAACTCAAATTGACCAAAGATTGATTTTTTTCTGCTAAATCAACACATTTCTGGAAATAGTCAATAGCAGTTCTATACTGTTTTTGCCCTAAACTAATGCGTCCTTTAATTAAATTATAATTATAATCAACACTGAAGGTATTGGTTAGCTTCATCATGGATTGAGCCTGATTCACATAATCATCGGCCTTTTCGAAATTTTCGCGATCAACTTCCAGAAGACCTAATCGGATCAGCGCTTGCAATTCATTCGTTTTACTATTGATAGTTTTCGAAATAGCCAATGCTTCCTCAAGACTTTTTTTAGCAACTTCAAATTGTTTGAGTTTGATCTGTGACGTTCCTTTTAATCGAAGTAAATCTGGCATCATTCGTAAATTGCTTGTCGCTTTGGCAATAGTAATGCCCTCATCTAAATTGGAGATAGATGCTTCAAAATCGAACAGTTCCTGATAAATTTTTCCAATTCTAAAATATTCTTGTGGAAGTCTCATCGAATCGTTTTGAGCTTCTTTTAGCTTAATGACCTCTTTGGTAAGTGCAATGGCAATATTCCGATGACCTTTATGCAGAGCAATATCAGATTTTCCCGATAATACAATAGCTATCAAAGAAGTGTCCTGATACTTGTAGGCTATGGGCTCAATTTCATCATAAATAGACTGAATTCGATCATAATCACTGGTAAGCACTCTAACTATATTGGCCAAGTTGGACTTAACGGTAGCACCTTTGACACTATCACGATTTCTGTAGAAAAGATTACCTGCACTTTCAACATAAGCCATAGCAGAGTCATATTTATTTTGCGTGAACATGTACTGAGCTTTGACACTATTTAAATTGGCTAAACCCCTAAGACTTGTGCTTTTTTTGTATAATTCTTCAGCAATCAAAAGATTGTTTTTAGTCGCATCAGGATTGCTGTTCATTGATAACTGAGCAATCTTTAAATGATTTAAAGCTTTGACACTATCCACTTTTGTAGTTTGAATCACGTTTTTTAAACTGTCAATCTGCTGTTCATTTTGAGCATAAAAAACACTTGTAACTAGAAGTAAAACGAAACTGATTTTCTTTGATCTCTTCATAAGGCTGTTTTCTAACAACATAAAGATAGTATTAATGGAAATAGCTCAAGAGATTAGGGTAGGACAAAAGGGGTACAACTTTGAAAAACCTCATATTTTATTAGTAAGCATAAGTTATAGTGCTTGTTTAATTAGTATACAATAGTTCTTATTTAGCTAGTCCCATTGCTTAAGTGTGGTACTCAGTCCTTGATACATAATTATAGAATTACTGAGATCAATATTATCAAATGAATTAACATCACCAGGTTCTCCTACGTACATACTCTCTGAAAACGGTTTGAATCCAATAGACACAGGAGAATAAATAGCTAAATAACCCGTAGCTGAAGTTGCAGAGCTATTGCCTTTCATTACAAAATAATGTGCGCCACTATCATGTGTCGGCAAAGTATTTCCTAAATCACTATAGCCATCAGAAACACTGACATCCGATTGTTTCACTTTTGCACCAGTCGCATTGTCATCAAAGGAGTAGTATTTTAATGCAAATACGTAACTGTTATTAGGAATAATTACACCATTGTCATGTGCCCAAGTTGCAGGTGCGTTTGCTCCAAAAATAGTTTCATTTAAATCGAAATAAGCATCTGATGTTGCTATTTTGCTTACCTCCTTCAAGGTCGTGGCAAGCGTATGATATTCATCTTCGGTAATCAAAACCCAATCATTGGCTGCAGCGTCTATGTAACTTTGTTTAGAATTGGTTAAATAGAATTCAATGTCATCTACATTGTTGATGTTGATGGTAATGGTTGATATGGCCGTTTCTTCAGAAGTTTCTGCTTCTACCGTTGCTTGTATGACCGTATTAATTTCATAATCGAACAACGCAGGATTCGCTATAAAAATAGCACCAGTTGAAGTGTCCACAGTCAAAGCACCTTGAGGCGTTTGACTTGTGATATTAAAATTCACAGACATATTACTCTCTAAAGTTCCAAGAAAATCGCCACCAGCTAAGGGAAGTTCATCAATAGAAGTAGTGAAATCTTCTACCATTAACTGTGGTTGAATGCTGTTTGAAGATTTTGAGTCGTCACTACAACTTAGGCTTATGGAAAATAAAAGTGTTAAAACACAAGGTATTAAGATGTAATTCTTTATAACCATTTGCATTAAAGGTAGTTAAAAAAAAATCAAAAATTCATAAAGAGTAAATCGTCAATTTAAAATCAATCATTACTTTTGCACATGCAACACAACAAAGTCCTTATTTTAGATTTCGGTTCGCAATACAC
>JAAEZI010000013.1:0-37160 GCA_018222915.1 Algicola sp.
CTATCCATCTTTAACGTTTAATTGGTTTAAAGAAACAGGACCTACAACCTCTGTATTTGTGGCAGAAGGAAATTCTCTCACGGTAACGGAAGAAGGGACTTATTTTGTTGAAACCAACTACGGCACCTGTACCTCAAATTCGTTTTCCAATCGGGTGACTGTTAGTGAAGTGGCTTCGGGTGAAGCCAATGCTGGTATTTCTTCAAGTTTAGGAAATCCATTTTGTCCAACACAAGGCGCCACCACCTTAAGTACTTTAGGTGGTAATAGCTATCAATGGTTTAAGGATGGCACACCAATTCCAGACGCAACAAATCAAATGTATCAAACCACTGAATCTGGTACTTATGCTGTTCAAGTAGACTTGGGCAGCTGTTCGGCTTTTGGAACCATCGACTTATTGAGTGAATTGTTTGAGGGAAGTATTAATGTTTCTGAAACCAACACTATTGAAGAAGATGAATCCTTATCAGTGGAAGTAACGACAACAGCTGTGAGTCCAACGTATGAATGGTATTTAGATGGTGTATTGATTACTGGTGAAGAGACTTCGACCTATGAAGCGTCTACGCCAGGAGTCTATGAGGTCGTAGTAACTGAGACTTCAGGATGTGAAGGATCACGAACATTTTCCTTTGAAATAACAGAGGCGCTTGATCCATTTCCAGATGTCAATAACATACCGAATGTTATTAGTCCGAATGGTGATGGAATCAACGACACTTGGGTCATTCCAACAGCTTATGTGAGTGGTACCAACACCAACGTGATGATTATGACTAATCGTGGAAAGGTGGTTTTACAAACCAACGATTATTTAAATAATTGGCCAGAAAGTAATGTCAATATGACCAATATCAATCAGGTCTTTTATTATGTCATTACAACGGCAAACAATGAAACTAAAAAGGGTTCAATAACACTAGTTAAATAATATGAAAGCATTACTCATGGTTTTAATATTATGTTTCTGTACTACGCAGATGTTCTATGGTCAAGAAGACGATGGTGTGGTGTCCCTTAGCTTCCCTGTAAGAAATTCTCTGACCTTCAATCGTTATGCGATTAACCCAACGTTTAGTTTCGTTAGAGAACAAACAAAATATATCAGTATTTTTAATAAGCGTGAATGGGTGCAATTTGAAGATGCACCACTCACCTATTTAGCCAGTTATTCTGGTAGATTTGCTGAAAACATTGGCGCAGGATTAGGACTCTTTCAGCAGAATTACGGTGTTTTGACAACCTTCGGAGGTGTGGCGAATTTTGCTTATAATGCGCAATTGTCTAGAGATAATAATTTGACTTTCGGATTAAATATTGGCGCCTATAAAAGTGGTGTTAATACAGGTAATGTGGTGACGAATTTTGATGATCCTTCGCTTCAAAATGTTCCAGAGAATTTTCTATTAACTATTAATCCTGGAATCAATTTCGGTACTGCTTTTTTTGACTTCGGATTGGCCATTAATAATCTCGCAGCTTACAACTTCAACACATCTAAACTGATTGAAGAGAACCCAGAACAAGGCATACAAGCCCATGTGATGTATACAGGTTATATGAACTCAAGAGGTTTTTTCGATGAAAGTAAATTTTCTGGACTATTGAGATCCGAATTTAAAAAAGATGAAACCATTATTGCTGCCATGGCAATGCTAACGGTTCCTAAAGGTATTTGGGCTCAAGTAGGATATAATACTGTTTATGGTGTTTCTGGTGGTATAGGATTAAATATCACCACACAAATTGCTATTGAGTATAATTTTGAAAAAGCCATTGGTGACTTAACAGATTTTGGACCATCACATGACATTACCCTAGCCTACCGATTTAAAACGAGAGAGCGTTATGATTATAGCACGGAAGACGAAGTGGTTGGATTACTATCTGGAGGCAATAAAAGACGCCCTGTACGATCTAAAACGTCTAAAGCCACAGCCAAAGCTAATCGAAAAGCTGCAGCGGAAGCTAAAGCGATCAAAGACGCTGAAGAAAAAGCATTGGCTGAACAACAAGCTCAGGAAAAGGCGAAAGCTGAAGCTGAAGCGAAATTATTAGCAGAACAACAAGCTAAGGAAAAAGAAGAGGCTGAAGCTAAGGCCAAATTGTTAGCCGAACAAAAAGCTAAAGAAGACGCTGCAGCTAGAGCTAAATTATTAGCGGAACAGCAAGCTAAAGAGAAGGCTGAAGCTGAAGCACAAGCAAAATTATTAGCGGAGCAAAAAGCAAGAGAAAAAGAAGAGGCCGAAGCCCAAGCGCAATTATTAGCAGAACAACAAGCTAAAGAAAAAGCTGAAGCTGAAGCACAAGCAAAATTATTAGCGGAGCAAAAAGCAAGAGAAAAAGAAGAGGCCGAAGCCCAAGCGCAATTATTAGCAGAACAACAAGCTAAAGAAAAAGCTGAAGCAGAAGCACAAGCAAAATTATTAGCGGAGCAACAGGCTAAAGAAGAAGCAGAAGCTCAAGCTAAGTTGCTAGCTGAAGAAGAGGCGAAAGACGCCCTTATTACTAATCCTCAAGATGAATTAGGCAAATCGATGTATGCCATCACTCAAGAAGCAGAGGCTTCTAAGTCTGAACAGGCCGATTTGTTGAAACAATTTGATGACATGGTGGCTGTCAAGAATGAAGACTTGAAGAGTTTAAAAGAGGAAAATGATCTAAGTGAACAAGGAATTTCAGTAGCGCCTAGACCATTTAAAAGTATCACCGAGGAAAATAATAAACTGGCTGCGATCAAGGCTGATTTAGACGAGGTGATTAATAAACGTAACCAAGAAATCGAGCGCTTAAAAGCACTCTATGAAGACAATTTTGAGGCAGATACCTTAACAAATGACGAGGTGTATTTATTCTATCAAAAAACGATTGATAGATTAACGTCAGAGCAATTAACGGCTGTAGAGGCTCGCACGAACTTAGAGACACGTCTCGAAGATATTAGAGTTGCTACAGAATTTGAAAGACGTCGAAGAATTAAACGAGCAGCCTTTGATAATGAAGAGGAACGTTACTCTCAAGATCGCGCCACTTTACAAAGTCTTAAGAATAATACGCCAACATCAAATACAGCACTAACCTCTGACGATTTTGATTTTGGAGAACCTCAAAGTGATAATATCCAAATTCTCAAGAATGTGAAAAATGTTGAAAATGGTTATTATCTCATCATCGCTGTACATAGTGATGTGGATAAGAGAAATGAATTTGTGAAAAAAGTGATTGCATCAGGACGATCGGATATCGATTTCTTCTATGATGTGAATACCAGCAAATACTATATGTATTACAGTAAACACGATAATATTGAAGCTGCCAATAAAGAATTAAAAACAAAAGGTAACAGACCTTATAATGTAAATATGTCCCTCGTTAAAATAGAAAATTAAATAAGTAATTAGGCCCTATTCCCTTTTCAGAATTGCCCTCCTGAAATTGGAATAAAAAAAACAAGTACCATGAAAAAACCTACTTTTTCAAAAATAGCAATCATCGTTTTGATCGCATTGATAGGCGTGTCGTCTTCAGCTCAAAACTATGAACCATTCACGCCTCGATTTAATCAGGATCTTAAAGGTGATATCGTCCTTATTGGTAACAATATTTTAGGACCAGATAACAATGCCTTCAATGACAATAGTGTCTATAATCACAATGTAGATATGCAGTATATCGATATTGACGGTGATCCCTCAACGTTTAGTTCGTCGAGTGCTGATTTAGATATTCCCAACCCAAATTGTTATCGGATTATCTACGCTGGATTGTATTGGGGAGCAGTAAATCCAGGCGATGCACCTATCACAAATGTAAAATTTAAAGGACCTGTTGGTGGTTATAATGATGTTGTAGGAACAATCATTTATGACGCTGACGGGAACACTGTAGATGGTGGCGATAGTTTTTCGTATGCTTGTTTTGCTGATGTCACTGATATTGTCACCAGTTTTGGATCTGGTGTCGACCTAGGAACATACACAGTAGGAAATGTGTCTTCTGGACTAGGTGAAACCTCTAATTTTGATCCGTATAACGGAACAGGACAATCCGCTGGGTGGTCCTTATTTGTGGTCTATGAAGACCCGACATTACCAGGTAAATCAATTACTAGTTTCGATGGCTTTAGCGCTATTAGTGTACCAGGAAATAACCCTAATTTAGATATTCCAGTAGACGGATTTAGAACAGTCCCTGCTCCTGCTCCCGTAAGAGCCAACTTTGCTTTTGCAACTTTGGAAGGTGATAGTCCGATTTTAGGAGATCGTTTACGATTAAATGGTGTGAGTCTATCAACAGTAGACCGACCAGTCGATAATTTTTTCAATAGTTCAGTCACGCAATTAGATGCCACTCCTGTGACGAATAGGTTACCTAACAGTACTAATACTTTAGGGTTTGATACAGGTACAATCGCTATTCCAAATCCAGGTAATTCCGTAATTGCTAATGATGCGACTTCTGGAACGATTACTTTAGAAACAAGTGGTGATACTTATTTCCCATACTTTTTTGCTTTTGCAGTTGAAATTATCGAGCCAGATATTGTTTTAACCAAAATTGTTGAAGATGATGCTGGTAATGATATTGGCGGACAACTAGTCAATCTCGGTGCCTCATTAAATTATGTGATTGGGTTTCAAAATACGGGTAATGATAACGCGACGAACTTCCAGATTCGAGATGTTCTTCCAATTAATATTATCTACAACCATCCTACCGATTTAGTGCTTCCTCCTGGCGTCACTGTAGCGAGTTACGATCCTGTGACGCGCGAGCTTGTTTTTGATATCGACAATTCACTTGTGGAAGAAAACGATCCTGTTTATGAAATACGTATTGAAGTACAAGTGGTTGATGACTGTGGTCAGTTAGCAGATGCTTGTTCTAATATTATTAATAACCAGGCATTTGCCACCTATAACGGGTTTTATAATCCAAACTTTCAAATTACAGACGACCCGAGTTTAAACAGTAACACAGGATGTTTATTATCTCCTCAGGCTACGAACTTTCTAGCAGATTTAGATTGTCAGTTTGTAGAAGAGATTATTTTATGTGGCGACAGTGTAGAATTAACCGCTGCCGATGGTTATGATTCCTATACATGGTCTACTAATCCCAATGGAAATCCAGTGATAGGAAATACGCAAACGATTACAGTAACCTCTACTGGAACCTATTATTCATTTAATAATGCCATTGCCCCTTGTCAATCCATAACTCAAGAGTATCAAGTTGAAATTTTCGGTGGAAATATTGAAAATCCAGTCATTCCTTATGCCGATGAAGTGGTTACTTGTCCGAATGATGGAAAACTTTTACCTAATATCTTTTTATGTGGTGCTGACGACTCTCGATTTATTCAAACCAATATCGCAAGTGCAACATCTATCATCTGGGAACAATTAGATGAATCAAGTTGTGCAGCAGTCACCGATCCTGATTGTGCTAATGAAGATGATGCCTGTACTTGGAATCAAGTAGGTGTTGGTCCTGATTTTGTCGCAGACACGGCTGGACAGTTTCGATTGACCGTCAATTTCTCAGGAGGTTGTTTCGTTCAGTTTTATTTTAATGTCTACCAAAACTTATTAGATCCTTCGGTTATTGCTACCGATATTATTTGTACAACTCCAGGAAGTATTACTGTAAATAATGTGCCTTCTGGCTATGAATACAGCTTGGATGATGTGAATTATCAATCGAGTAACGTGTTTACAATAAATACGCCTGGTACTTATACCATATACATTAGACAAGTAGGAATTCCAACCAATCCTTGTGTGTTTACCGTGCCTAACGTGCAAATTAGAGATCGTGATTTTACCGTGTCTTCTACGATTGTACAACCATTATGTCATGGCGACAAAGGAAGTATTCATTTGGCAGCAAATGATGTGGACCCTCAGTATTCTTTTGCCTTATACCAAGGTGCTACTTTAGTGAATAGTGTAGGACCAATTGTAGATAACACCTATTTATTTGCAAACCTAAATCCTGGTACTTATACAGCCACAGTTGAAACAGAAAATGGCTGTTTTTACTCTGAAGACGTCACGATTGTGGAGCCACCATTACTAACGGTTACAGCAGCTATTACCGTACCATTAACATGTACGGATGGTGAAATAACGGTTTATCCGCAAGGTGGAACACCTCCTTATTTTTATTTTGTAAATGGTGCTACCGATTTTCAAACGGTTCCTGAAATTGTTGTAACTAATCCAGGTGTTTATGATATCACCGTATTGGATTCTAATAACTGTAGTGCGAGTACTTCCATCTCTGTTGAAGCTATTCCTGAACCAGATTTTAATGTAACAACCACTGATATCACGTGTGCCAGTGCTGGTAACACTGGGTCGATTACAATTGATGTGACAGCCGCTAACGGTAACGCCATTTCGTATAGCATTGACGGTGGAACAACTTACAGTAATTCCAACGTTTTTAATGGATTAGCGGAAGGTGATTATGATGTTATGTTACAATATACCGTTGGAAACTCTGTGTGTTTTACAACACCTCAAACCGTGACTATTGTAGCAAATACAGCTATATCTGGAACGGTGGAACTTGCCGCAGCTTACACATGTAGTTCTGATGCAACCATAACAGTAACTGGCGTTACAGGTGGTGATGCTCCTTACATGTATAGTATTGATGGCGTAAATTTCCAAGCAAGTAACACCTTTTCAGGTTTAACGGCTGGTACTTACACCGTGATTATTCAAGACGCCAATAGTTGTACGTTTATCGCTAACGTCATTACGATTGCGCCTTTAGATCCTCCAACCGATTTAACTTTTGATAGTAGTCCAGTAACTTGTCCATCCAACACGAGTGATGTGACTATTACAGGCGTAACTGGTGGAACAACACCTTTAGAATATCAAATTATAGCACCATCTGCTTATGCAACTGCGTATCAAACGTCTAATGTATTTGCAGGATTAGAACCTGGAACCTATACGTTTCAAGTGAGAGATGCTAATGATTGTGTGTATTCTGAATCTTATACAATAGACCCAATTCCTTCGCCAACAGTGAATGTCGTTCTTGCCGAAGGTCTTGATTGTACCGTGACGCCTGACGCTTTAATTTCAGGTAATATAACGGGAACAGCTCCTTTTACATATGCTGTATCTATTGATGGTGGTGCGTTTACAGGATTAGGAAGTACTGGAACTCCATTTAATTATACAACCGGAAACGCTGGAACCTATCAGTTTCAAATAACAGATGCGAATGGTTGTATTGCTGAATCTAGTATCATTACAGTGAATCCAATTTCATTACCAGAATTGAGTTTTGTAACTCAAACTAATGATATTTTATGTAATGGTGATACGAATGGTGCTATCGATATTAGTATTGATGGGTCTGTAGGAACGCCTCCTTTTACAATCAACGTCAATAATGATACCACTGGTGTCGACTATGGCTCACAAACTTCTGGGTTACCAGCAGGATCCTATACAATCACTTTAACAGATGCTAATTCTTGTGAAGACACTGAAACTGTAGTGATTGCTGAGCCAGATCCGATTATTGTGGATTTTAGTACTATTGATATTACTTGTACTACTGGTGGTGTGTCTCAAGGATCTGTAATCATTAACTCTGTAACAGGTGGTGTGGCACCTTACAATTATTTTGTGACGGGCTCAAACGGTTATTCTAATTCTGAACTCAATACAACGGGATCAACGTCAGTGAGTTTTGATGTGGTCGATTTCGGTCTTTATGAAATAAATGTTGTGGATGCTAACGGCTGTTCAGTGTTGGAACAAGATGTTTTAGTGGCCTCTCCTCCAACCGACTTAGATATTACTATTGATACTTCAATAGATTGTGCCACTGGTGGTGAAGCTGTGGTAAGTGTTGGTTCTACTTTAAGTAGTGCTGGACCCTTCTTTTTCAGTATTTATCAAGGTCCAATTTCAGTGTATCCAAATCCGCCTGGTTCTTGGTTGCCTGAAGATGCTCCTGGTAGTCAATCTGCAACTTTTACAGGTTTAATGTCTGGTGTTACGTATACATTCATTGTTTATGATGCATCAACCTTGTGTAGTTATTACGAACCTGCAACAACACCAATACCAACAAACTCTTCCCTATCGTTAAGTGCATTTGGCTCAAATAATATTACCTGTACTGGTAACGCAGATGGGAACGTCTCTTTTACTGTAGATAGCAGTTATGGATCAGGTGTTGATGTCACATATGAAATTTTTGATGCCTTATCATTGGTGTCAATTGGTATTTCTAATTCAGGAAATATACCTGCTAATGGATCATTAACAGTGACTGATTTAGGTCCGCTACCTTTCGGAAATTATTTTGTTTCAATCACTGAAACCACTGGACCAAATGCTGGTTGTGGTATCGTGACTGCACCATTTAATATTACTGAATCTGCCATTCCATTAGATTTAAATGTTTCGGTAGATCAAAATGCTAATTGTAATCCAACTTCTGGAGTGATAAGTGCTATCGGACAGAATGGTACTGCGCCCTATTCGTATCAAGTAACAACGTCTGCAACAGCACCTTTAGCTTCCGATGCAGGATGGAATTCTGCGAGTACTTTCAATTTGGATGCTGGAAATTACTACGTGCATGTATTGGATGCTTATGGATGTGTTGTTTCTAGTCCAGTGGTGATTTTACCAATGGATCCAACGCCTTCTATTTCTGCTTCTGTTAATGATTTATGTACCGTTTCTGAAGGGGAATTTGAAATAAATGTAACTTTAGATAGTCCAGGTATTGCTCCTTATAGTTATAGCATCGATGGTGGCGCTTTTCAAACGCAATCTACTCCTTTTACCATTTCAAACCTGTTTTCTGGAGTTCATACCGTAGAAATACAAGATGCGAATGGCTGTGGTAATTTAGTGACGATTGACATTCCTGCACCTATCGATGTTAATGCGTCTGTTTCAGCTCTGCCAACTTGTAATAATGATGATGGTGAAATAACGTTGGTAGGAACTGACGGTTCAGGATCTTATTCCTATGCGATTTCACCAAGTGCTGGTTCTATTGTATTAAACGGTAATGTGTTTTCAGGAGTACCTTCTGGTGTGTATACCATAACTATTACAGATACGGTAACCTCATGTACAGATGAAGTGACTGTGGCTTTACAAGAAGCGACGCCTTCAACAATAACGACATCACCTACTGCTGTCACGTGTTTTGGCGATAATTCTGGTGCTTTTGAAATGACGGTTGCTGGATACACAGGTGATTACACCTATGAGGTTTTTGATAACTTAGGAAACTCTGTAACAGGACTTGTTAATGCGAATACAGCGACTAACCCTTTAACGGTCTCTGGATTAGCTGCTGGGAGTTATTCGGTAACGATTAACGAAACTCAGAGTCCGTTCTGTACGGCTACTTCCAATGTCATAATTTCATCTCCAACTGAAACATTAGCATTAACTGTTGATGAAACATCTAACGTGACTTGTGATAACAGTCAAGGAACCATTTCAGCAATAGCGACAGGTGGTTGGGGATCATATGAATACGAACTTTCAGGTGCTGCATCGGTGGCTTTTTCATCGAATGGAACGTTCATTGATTTGTCAGCAGGCAACTATGTTGTTACAGCGAGAGATGCTGAAGGATGTATTGTTTCAGTGCCTATTACCTTAATCGAACCAACACCTCTTGATGCGACATTTACACCTAGTACGAGCATGTTGTCTTGTTTTGGTGATCAGAATGCCTCCATTACAGTTTCTAACGTCACAGGCGGACAAACAACAGATTATATCTATACGCTTAATACCATTTTACCATCACCAAGTACCTCAGGTCCACAAACCTCAAATGTGTTTGATAACCTAGGTGCTGGAACCTATACGGTTAGTATTAGTGATGGTTATGAATGTTTTATGACGTCTGTAGACATTGTAATTACTGAACCTTCGCCTGTTCAAGCTAACTTGGTAACAGCAACAACACAAACCTGTTTAACTGAATCTACCTTGACCTTATCGGCAACAGGAGGCAATGGTCCTTATACCTATAGTACTGATGCTAATTTTACAAATGTTTTAGGATCATTTACTAATGACACCACATTTTCTGTTCCTGTAGGTACTTATGAATATTATGTAAGAGACACGAATGGTTGTGTGGCTAATGTATCTAATGAAATTACGATAGATCCATTACCTGAATTGACCATCAATCTACAATCAACGAACCCAACCATCAATTGTGCTGGTGATAACAATGGTACTATTGTTGCTTCGGCTCAAGGCGGTTTAGGTAACTATATTTATACACTTGAAGACACTCAAGGTAATACACTAACAGCTACTCAGAATAGTCCTGGTGTATTTACAGAATTAGTAGCTGGAACTTATGTAGTGAATGTAGTTAGTGGTGATTGTAATGAGACCTCTGCGCCTATTACCATCACTGAACCAGACGCACCTTTAGAGGTTGATTTTGTAGTAAACAATGTGACTTGTAGTGGTAATAATGATGGTGTATTAGAAATTAATGCCACTGGTGGCACTGGAATTATTAAGTACGCCATATCACCACAATTGGATCAATTTTTTGAAACAAACGTTTTTGAAAACTTAGCTCCTGGTACTTATGATGTGATTGTTCAGGATGTTTTAGGGTGTTATGTAACCTTCAATTTTACCATTACAGACCCAATTCCAGTAATCTTAAGTATTGTTCCAAACTCGTTGTTTGAAGAAACTTGTGAAGGTGAAGGTAACGGTGAGTTTAGTGTAGATATTTCAGGGGGAACTTTACCATACAGTGTAAGTTTAGATACGTATGAAGGTCCTTATACTACAGGTGCAGCTAATCAAACGGAATTTGTTTTTACCAACTTAGATGGTGGTGATCACATTGTTTATGTAAGAGATGCTTCCGGCTGTGAATCACAGTGGAATATCACATTCCCGGAATCAGTAAATATCGATCCGCAAATTGAAATAGCATACAATTGTGATAATAATAATCTAGGAAATACAGTGACGGTAACGGTCGATGATAGCATTACAGACTTGTCACAATTAGACTATTCTTTAGATGGTGGTCCTTATCAATTGAGTAATGTCTTTACTGATGTAGTACCAGGAGAAGATCACTACATCGAAGTAAGACATACCAATGGCTGTATTCAAATAACGGAATTATTCAATATTGAAGATTATGACCCTATATCCTTGATTTTAAATCTTGGTGATGAGCCAGGAGAAATTATTGCTATTGCGTCAGGTGGTACAGGTGACTATCAATATTCTATTAACGGAGGAGATTTTGGTGATGCGAATTCTTTTATCGTTACTGAATCGGCTACCTATACTGTGGTCGTTATAGATAGTGCTGGATGTGAAGCTATGGCTGAGATAAACGTGGAAATTACAGGTCCTTGTATCCCTAACTATTTCACACCTAACGGTGATGGTGTCGTAGATACTTGGGCACCTGGTTGTGTTGAAGATTTTCCAAATCTAACCTTTGACATTTTTGATAGATACGGAAGAAAAGTAGCCACTTATAGAGTTGGTGAATATTGGGATGGTCGCTATAATGGCACTGAATTACCTACAGGTGATTACTGGTATGTTGTAAGACCTAACAGTCCATTAGTGAACAAGGAATATGTTGGACATTTCACGCTTTACAGGTAAAAAACCCTAATGAATTAAAACCTACTAAAATGAAAAAATTAACACTATATATCGCCTTTTTATTGGTTACATTCGGCTACGGTCAAGAGTTAAATTTACCAGCGTGGACGCAGTATTTGGCAGATAACGACTTTGTAATTTCACCTACCTATGCAGGAATTGGAGACAATTTTAGAGTAAGAGCTAACGGACTTACCCAATGGGTTGGTATTAAAAACGCACCTGATAATCAGGCGTTGTATGCTGATTTCAGAATTTCAAATCGTTCAGGTGTGGGTATTTCAGCTTACAATGATAGAAATGGTAACACCCGTCAAAAAGGTATTAAATTCTCTTTTGCACATCATATCATTCTTGATTACAAATCAAAACAGTATTTGTCTTTTGGTTTATCTTATAACATCAATGCGTTTAGAATTGATATTGAAAATTTTGAAACCACTGAAGAAATCCCTATTGTAGATCCAAGTATTACCGATGATAGAGCCATTTCAAACAACAACTTTGACGTTGGCTTTCTATACCGATTTAATCGTTTTTATTTTAGTTTTAATGCCAATAACTTTTTGGACAAGGATATAGATAATTTTTCGGGTTTTGATGTTGAACCGAGCCGATTATTAAACTATCAAATCTACTCTGGTTATGTGATTCAGAGTAAGTATAACAAGAATGTAGAATTCGAGCCTTCTGTATTTTATCAAATGTTCAATAGTGATAAGCGTTCGAGTACAGATATTAATTTTAAATACCGTAAGTTCAATCGAGATGGCGATTATTACTGGGTTGGAGGTTCATACCGATTTCTTAATGATCAGTTGTTAAAGCCGTTAAATTTTGGACCAATGGCAGGAATCATGAAGAACAGATTATATTTCGCTTACTCTTACCAATTCACGTTTAATGATTTGTCTAGTTTTAATTCAGGTACGCATTCGATAACTATTGGGTTGGATTTTCTACAAGGCATTAGTGACTGTCCTTGTACCAAAGGAACCAGTTGGAGGAAATATAAAAACAACGGAACGAACCAATAATAGAATGGATCATTATAAATACAAAAAAACCAGCAAGTTATTATTTGCTGGTTTTTTTGTTCAATTAAAATCCTTAAGATTTCAGTGATTTCATATCAATGACGAATCGGTATTTGACATCGCTGTTCGTCACCCGCTCATATGCCGTATTTATGTCCTGCATATCAATCAACTCAATATCACTAGTAATATCATGCTCACCACAAAAATCAAGCATTTCTTGTGTTTCTTTAATACCTCCAATGAGAGAACCAGCAACATGTTTTCGACCCATTATAAGTCCGCCACCATGAAAGCCATCCATTGGCTCAACAGCTCCTACTAGAACCATCGTTGCATCAACTTTCAGTAAGTTAATGTAAGGATCCATATTATGTCCTACAGGTATGGTGTTGAGAATAAAATCAAACGACCCTTGATGCGCTTCCATTTCATCATCATTTTTTGAGACTAATACTTCATGGGCACCTAAGGCCTTGGCATCTTTCCCTTTTTCAGGAGAGGTTGTAATCATTACAACATGTGCGCCAAGTGCATTTGCAAATTTGACACCCATGTGTCCTAAGCCACCTAAACCAATCACACCAACTTTGTCACCCTTTTTAACATTCCAATGGCTCAAAGGAGACCAGGTTGTAATACCGGCACACAATAATGGTGCAGCAGCAGCTTCATCTAAATTCTTGGGCACACTGAGCACAAATTTTTGATCGACGACCACGGATGTGGAATAACCACCATAGGTTTGTGTTCCTTCAATGTGCTTATTCGGACTGTTATAGGTGAAAGTAGCACCATTCTCACAGAATTGCTCCAAGTCTTTCTGACAAGAACTACAAGTCTGACAAGAATCGACCATACACCCTACGCCTACGACGTCTCCAACGCTAAAGTTTTTAACGTCAGCACCAACTTCAGTAACATGACCAATAATTTCGTGTCCTGGGACAACGGGATAACTTGAGCCGCCCCAATCATTTCTGACAGTATGTATATCACTGTGACAAACGCCACAATAAGTAATGTCTATTTTAATATCGTCTTTTCCTACGGCTCTGCGCTCAATATCTAAAGGGGTTAAATCTGCTGTTTTAGATTTTGCGCCATAGGCTTTTATGGTTGTTGTGGACATAGTGTTTATGAGGTTTTTAAGGTTACTTTTAATTCAATGGTCGTATCCAATAATTTCGAAATCGGACATACGTCTTTTGCTTTGTGAGCTATTTGCTGGAATTGTTCCGCATCAATTTCAGGAACATCACCTTCTAAATCTAAATTTATTTTTGTGATGCTGCCATCTTCAAAGGTGACTTTTGCATCAACATTTAAAGCTGTCGCCGTAAAATTATCTTCATTTAATAGAAAACTCAGTTGCATCGCAAAGCATCCAGCATGAGCCGCACCTATTAATTCTTCTGGATTGGTGCCTTTTTCGCCGTCTTCAAATCTCGTATGAAAAGAATAAGCCGTGTTTTCAAGAACTTTACTTCCTGTCGTCAATTGACCTTTACCGTCTTTTCCAGAGCCTTTCCATTCGGCATTCGCATTTCTTGTAAATTTCATAATGTTATATTATTTTTTAAATAAAATTTTTTTATTCTGAAGCTTTTGGGTAATCGGTGTAACCCTTTGCTCCTGTTGTGTAAAATGTATCTTTATCCCAATCGGCTAACTCGAGATGATTTTCAAAACGCTCAACCAAATCGGGATTGGAAATATATAGTTTGCCATAAGATACTAAATCGGCATGCCCTTCCTCAATGACTTTATTACCTTTCTCTTGATCAAAGCCCGAGTTAATCATAAGTGTTCCGTTGTAGAGTGGTCTGAAATGTTTCGCAATTTCAGTTACGGCATATGGAATATCTGACACATCTGTAAACGGTTCCGAAAGATGGATATAAGCCAAGTTGTAATCGTTCAGCTTTTTCACAATATATTCGAACGTTGGAATGGTCTCTTCATCCATTGTCATTCCAAACACTCCATGGAGTGATGGATTAAAACGTGCGCCAATTTTCTCTTCCGGAATCACTTCCTTCATAGCATCAAGCACTTCAAAGAAGAAGCGCGTCCTGTTTTCAATATTTCCTCCATAGTCATCTGTTCTATGATTGGAAGTTCCATTGAAAAATTGCTGAAAAAGATAACCATTTGATGAATGAATTTCAACACCGTCAAAACCAGCTTCAACAGCATTAGCCGCTGCATTTTGAAAGTCTTTTATGGTGGTTTTGATGTCTTCAATTGTCATTTCTTTGGGCGTCACTGTATCTTTAAAACCCTCAGGTGTGTACGATTGTGCTTCTGGATTGATGGCAGAAGCCGATAACGGTAGTTTGCCATCATGAAAATCGGGATGCGACATTCTACCTACATGCCATAATTGAATAAATATCTTACCACCTTTATCGTGTACCCGCTTAGTCACCAGCTTCCAGCCTTCCACCTGTGCTTTACTATGAATTCCTGGCGTATTAATATAACCCACAGCTCTTTCGGAAACTTGAGATCCTTCAGTTATAATGAGTCCGGCTGATGCGCGTTGCTCATAATATAACCCGTGAAGTGCGTTGGTTGGCGCTTTTTCCGCATTATCCGCGCGGCTCCTTGTCATGGGAGCCATGACAATTCTATTTTCTAAACTTATGTTTTTTCGGTAAGGTGTTAGTAAATGTTGTTTGCTCATCTATCCTATTCTGATTTAAAGGTTGGTATCCTTTTGATTATTTGAAATATGTTAACGTGGTATCAATATACAATTAGAAATGACCAATTCTATTGACCTATGTCAATTGGCAAAATATTAACGTTTCAGTCTGGTACGTATGCGACTTAAGCTTTCTGCTGAAACACCTAAATAATTAGCTATTTGATAATTGGGAACTCTGTCTTCTATATTTGGATAAGAGCTACAAAATTCCAAATAGCGCTCTTTGGCATTTTTTTCTAAAGAAGACAAAATCCGCTTGCGCTGTGAAATGAAAGCATTCGTAGTTAAAATTCTAAAATACCGTTCAAAAATGGGTGCTTCTTCGTAAATAGATTGCAGCTTATGATAATTAATAGACAATAACTGAGAGTTTTCAATAGCTTCTATGTAAAGTTTTGAAGAAATTTGATTGTAAAAGGCATCAAAGTCACCAATCCACCAATTCTCAACCGCAAATTGTATGATATGCTTGTGACCTCTATCATCTAAATAATAGGCCATCAAACAACCACGTATCACAAAGTACTCATGCAAAACTTGAGTACCTGGTCGCAACAAGAAATTACCTTTGGTTACGTCTATGCGATTTAGCGCTCCTGAAAAAGTTTGCAAATCTTTATCTGAGGGATGGACATAGGATTTGATATGTGATACGATCGCGTCATGCATGTTACAAATATCAAGAATTATTTGCAGTGTAACGAACACTATTGCTCGCAATTATGACGCAATAACAATCAAATAAGTTCTAACTTATAACCCACACCATGTACATTGGTCAGTTTAATAGAAGGATCATCTTTTAGCTTTTTTCTCAATTTTGAAATGTACGTATCTAAACTTCTACCAACAATAACACCATTGTCTTCCCAAACGCGTTTTGTCAGTTCATCTCTTTTAATCACTTGATTGGGTTGCGCAATAAATAATTCCAATAGTTCACATTCCTTTCTAGATAAACTAATCTCTTGTGCTTGTTTCACTAATTTATTCTGTTCAGGATAAAAATGATAACTGCCAATTTCAGCGTAATTAGAGGACGCATCGGTCGAGGTAGACATCGTAGATTTATTTTTTGAATAATAAAAGATGAGTAAGACAACCGTAGTTAGGCAACCTAATAGGATAAAAGGATTCAAAGAACGGGTTTGAGGATTTAAAAATTGTACTTCAATTTGATAACAGGACTGAGGCAGGTAGCGACCACCACAAGGAATGATGGTTTGTTCTTGTGTTTTTTGCATTTCGTAACTATAAGCGACTTCCAAATCAGTGCATTGCAGCACCTCTACTCTATAATTAGCATCAATTCCTGCCAAGGCAAAACTACTGTCGATAACTTGCACTAATTCATTTGGCTCAAATGATAATTCTTTTTCAAACGATAACTGATATTTATACTCTTCAGTCGCCACAATAGGGAAAATAATGGAGGTTGAATCATTTTGTTGCAACAATAACTGGTTACCTGCCTCTCTCAATGCTATTTTTACAAGTGCAGGATCCTTACTTTCCGATTGATTAGTACATGCTAACAGTACACTGCATATCACGCTCAGGCTTATAATCACGAATAATTGAAAGTATGTGTTTTTCATAGTGACTGTAAATAACAGCATATTTAAGGAATTTTTGCAACCATTGACACTTCTTTTACATTTTTTTGACACTTTTCACTTGGGTCCCAGCTAGTTTTACCGTCTAATCAAAATTAAATAGTTCTAATTATGAAAACACCTATTGTATTACTTGCTTTGACATTTTTTGTGTTAACCAATGCTATAAGTCAAGAGCAGTTACCTATTGATAAACACAAGAGTACACTAAAATGGAGTGCTGATTACACCTTTTATTTTGGAGGTCATTATGGATTGGTTGATTTTAAAGAAGGCTATTTCCTAAAAGAAAATGACGTGATTGTAGGCGGCGTATTTGTTATTGATATGAATACCATTACAAGTACTGATATTAAAGACAAAGAACCTAATGAAAGCTTGGTGAATCATCTTAAAGATCCTGATTTTTTTGATGTATCCAACCATCCTTTGGCTCAATTAGTTATTAAAAGTGTGGACTACCATGATGCTACTCATATGAAAATTTTTGCAGACTTAACCATCGTAGGAAAAACATTGCCTATCGATTTTCAAGCGGAAGTAGATTATGAAAAGAAACAGATGACTACTAAGTTTAAAATTGATCGCATGCGCTGGAGCATTAACTATAATAGCAAATTAAGAGATGGTGCTATTTCTGATGCTATCGCCTTCGAAGTCAAACTCGTTCTTTAAATCTATAACGATGCATTACAAAATAATTATAATCGTTTTATGTCTCACATGCTGCGTTTACGGACAAAAGACATCAGAGAAACAGTTTTTAGAAACACCTGATGACCGTTGGATTTCTGAAGTCATTCACTTTCCATTTGGCTTTGCTCCAGACTTGAATTATGAAGGTTATGAAGCATTGCAATTCTCGAAAGAATGGTCTAATCAAAGCAGTCAGGAATTTTGGTCCTATGTCATAGCTTGGCATATAGCACTTGAACAACCTTTTACGTTAACTGAGACGTCCAATAATCTGAAAGTATATTATGATGGTCTCATGAAAGCCGTAAATAAGGATAAAAGCTTTACAGTTCCTGAGACAACGGTGGAAATAAGCCCTAAAGGGCGACATCAGTATCAAGGTCGAATAACGATTTACGATTCATTCCACTCCTTACAAACGATGACACTTTATGTTCAAATATCGCATGTGTATTGTGAGAAGAAGAATAATTATACGCCCTTGTTCTTTTTGTCGAGTCAACAGCATGACCATTCGGTATGGCAACGCTTAAAGAAGGTACGAGTGGTAGAAGATTATTGCGAATTTTAAGTCATTTGATGCTGTATATAATGTCTATAGTATTTGGGAGTATCTTCGGGTCGTCAGTCATATGAGGCGCACTAACTAAACTTAAAAAAAGGAATAATAATCTTATGTGTAGCCTATGGTTTTTATTATTCGGTGGTGAAGGGTTTTACTTTTCCAATGTAACGGATAGGAAATCGTTTACTCCCTTGTAACAAGATGTCACTCTTGAGATTTGGATATAATACAATGGATACGTTGAAATTTTCGTTATTACTCATAGCTTTAAAGGAAATCTTATAACTGTGGTTATCGTTTTGAACAACGGTATAATCTTCGACGGTACCTTCAAATGAAATACTACCATTGTCCGATCCATTATAACCTGAAGGCATTTGCACTTCACCGTAATAAGGCAATTTTGAACTCACCTTCTCACCTTTGAGTACTAATTCGTTCGGATTACCATGTAAATTGATCCGACTTGCATTATCTCCAGGTGGTAATATGCCAGCATTTTGAATGGCAACCATGGCCATAGTCGCCTGTGGATATGCCCAATCCGATTCAATTTGAAAGGATTGATTGGCCACCAGAGCGTCCAGTTTTTTAATCTGCTCTGGCGTTGCGTTAGTTTTTGAAGATCCACAACTTACGCAGAGCAAAATGACTATAAACAGCGATGTTATTTTAAATTTCATAATTCAAATGATCCACTTAAATATACGATATTACCGACTTAAAACATTGTTATTTAACATTTTAAATAGTGATTTAATGTTCGTTACAAAGATTAGCCATTAATGATGTCACCATTAGCTCTAAACTCGACATCCTTGTTTTTTCCTTTTCTTTTAAACTCAACATCGTAAAAGGTGCCTTTTGAATGATGCTCTACTTTCTCAACTTCTGTAATCTCTTCATCATCGTAATCAGCCTTAATTTTTTCTTTGATGGCCTTTGGTAAATCATCTTTGTCAATGCTAGTTTCCGTTTCAATCCACTGTCCGTTCTTAGAAAAATCAGCACGATATTTAATACCATCAATTTTGAAATGTGACTCATAGTTTCCATGGTCGTCTTTATGCCAATCGGGATCATTTTCTCCAGGATACATTTTTTGAAAAGTAGCTTTTACTGCTTCTGGAGCTTGGGCTATAACAGAATTCTGACAGCTAAAAATGGCCAGTATGATAAAAGTTAAAATGGTGATATGCTTTGTCATTATAATAAATTTAGGATTTTGTTCAATGTATGAAAAGGAAAGGAATAAGATGTGCTCAATACCTACCATTACGGTCGCTATCAAAAGAAGGTTATAAAGACAAACTTTTATGCATATAAGATAATACCTTCATTGGTTAGAGACTATATTGAGAACATAACAAAAAACCAAAAAACATGTCTTTATTAACAATTATTCTTAGTGTCCTTTTACCACCAGTAGCAGTTTTGCTAAAACATGGTGTTGGAAAGGATTTTCTTATCAATATACTTCTAACACTATTAGGCTGGATACCTGGCGTTATTCATGCTATTATTGTTAACAAATAATAGATGTAATGACATCTAAAAATGCTACTGAAAACTGTAGCATTTTTTTATAAGGTCATTTGCTTAAACTTGATATCCAAGTCTTTCTGAATACCCTGGATTTGCTGTTCCTCACCAGAAATAATCAAGGCGATTGAAGCTCCTGTTTTACCAGCTCTTGCTGTTCTTCCACTTCTATGCGTATAATATTCTAATTGGTCTGGTAATTGATGATGAATGACGAATGCCAAATTATTGACATCGATTCCTCGTGCAGATACGTCAGTAGAAACCAAAAACTGCAAGGATTCGTTCTTAAACGCTCTCATGACCTTGTCACGCTCTTTTTGCTGCATATCGCCTTGTAAGGCATCCACAGAAAAGCCTTCTGCTTTTAGTTTTTCAGTTAATTGATTAGTGCCTGCTTTTGTTCTACAGAAAATAATACCTCTGTCATCTGTATACTTATCCAATAAACGCGTAATAATGTTTACTTTTTCCTTGATTGAAGTGACAATATAATGATGCGAAATATTAGCATTGACCAAGCTGTTCTTATCAATTTCAACTTGTATGGCGTCACTAGACATGTACGTCTTGATAATCTTTTTGATGTCTTCAGGCATGGTTGCAGAAAACAACCAAGTATGACGTGTTCCAGTGGTATATTTCAAAATTTTGTTTAGGTCTTGTTTAAAACCCATACTTAACATTTCATCGGCTTCATCAAGTACCAAGGTGTCAATATTTTTTATTTGCACCTCTCCTCTTTCAATAAAATCTAATAAACGTCCAGGTGTAGCAACAATGATATGGGTAGTACGCTGTAGACGCTTTAACTGAATGTCCATTTTTTCTCCACCATAAACCCCTTCCGCAAAAATCTTGTGATCACAGTACTTCGTAAATTTGAACAATTGCTTTTGAATTTGTTGTACCAATTCTCTTGTAGGTGCCAAGATTAAGGCTTGAACTTCATCGTTTTTTGGGTCAATGTTTTGTAAAATTGGTAAACCATAAGCTGCCGTTTTTCCAGTACCTGTTTGTGCCAATCCGACAAAATCAGTATCGTTTTTAAGTAATACTGGTATGGCTTCTGATTGTATTTGTGTTGGTGTTTTTATATGGAGTTCCTTCAAGCCTTTTATTAATGGCTTTGAAATCCCTAAATCGTAAAAAGTTGTATCCATAATGAATTGTAATTGAATGCAAAGGTATTGTTATTCGCTTAGCTTTCAGAATTAATATTCGTATTTTCGAAATTCTATGTGTATGAACCAAGATCATTTAAATCACCTTTATCAAGCCTACCTAAAAATAGCTCCTTTATGGGAAGGCTCTAACGTTTTTGATTTAGAACAATTAGCGCTTCCTGAGCTGAGTGAAAGTTATTTCGACCGAAAAATTGTCGGTCGTTTGCGACTCGGACAATTAGCAGAACAATTCGCGTTTCAAGAACTTTCCGCCTTGCCTAATTATGAGATGTTATCTGAAAACATTCAAATTCAACATAACAAGCACACTTTGGGAGAGCTTGATGCACTAATCAAAGTACATGGTACGCCTATTCATTTAGAAATCGTTTATAAATTTTATGTCTATGATAGCAATTCTGGTTCTCAAGAATTAGATCGATGGATTGGTCCGAATAGGAAGGATAGTCTGATGGAGAAATTAACAAAACTGAAAGACAAACAATTACCACTATTATATTCAGAAGAAAGTGCTAATCGTTTAAAAGCATTAGGATTAGAAGCATATAATTTTCAACAACAGGTGTTATTCAAAGGACAATTGTTTGTCCCCATTGATAAAGACATCTCATTTAAATTGCTCAATAAAAACTGTGTCTCAGGCGTTTTTTATAAGAAACATCAATTACAATCGTTGACGAACTGTCGCTTTTTTTTACCCACAAAATTGGACTGGTTCTTAGAACCACGTGCAGATGTAGAATGGATGGATTATGAGGCTTTCACTACTAAAACCAAGGAGCTATTGAATGAGCACAGATCGCCTTTATTTTGGGTAGATACTGGTGAACAACTATCGAAAGCATTCTTAGTATGGTGGTAATCTAATTGGGTTGTTTTTCACTTAAATACTTCCAATAGCGCTTTGGAACATGACGTACATGAAGTTTCATATTTTTACGGGATTCGATATTAGTGCTTTTGAAATAATCCTGCCATAATTTTTGAAATTCTAGTTCTTGCGCTGTAAACATAGCTGTGTCATTTTTTGTCATATCGAAACCTTCAGGAAACGCCATTTGTATAATTTCCACAGTATTTAAATCATAATACAGACCATAACGACGCTTGATATCATAAATCATCCATTTCTGATCGGCATAACGACGTTTAAAATGCTTTGAGATTAAAGGAAGCACATTAAAATCGGGTTCAATAGAAGCAAAATATACCTGATCTTTGGTGAGTCTAAAGCGCACAAAGGCCTCCATACGGTGTTTCTCTCTACCAACTTTTTTAGCGGTTTGTGCCACTTTTAATACATATGGATTTGCATAGTTCTTATCCGCTTTAAGCTGATTGCCGAAGGCATACCTCACATAGGACAGTAAGGTGTTTTCAATAGTGGCTTCCTCACTTAAAAAGGCATAGTACAATTGATAGCAACCCATTTTAGACAATTTGGATTTAAGTCCTTTCCAAACGCGATTGGCTTTATCAATATCGGTGATGACCGTTTCAAATTCAGAAAACAACCGCTCTTGTAGTTCAAATTCATTCTGAATATGTACTTGATCCAAGTTGTGTTCATAAATGTAGAATATACAACTCAAAAACCCATCGAAGGTACCATCGTAGATTAAATGTCGTTCTTGCATCAGTTAAAAAGACTTAGTTGCTGACTCAGGGATTGTTGGTATTTACTCTTTGAATTTTGAAGAATTAAACCTTTTATGGTTTCAGGCGCAAGATCCCGATGTTTAAAGGGATCACTTTCACATACCAAAAAATATTTAGCACGATTTAGAGCCACACCTATTTTTTTAAGATGTTCCCAATTTAAGCGTCGAAATCGCCGAGCATTTAAAATTTTATGGACAGATCGCATTCCCAATCCAGGAATTCTTGCTAGCATTCGTTTATCGGCACGGTTTATATCCACAGGAAATTCATGAAGATTTCTTAATGCCCAGCTCAACTTGGGATCAATATCCAGATCCAAATGTTGATGTTGCGCGTTTAAAATTTCGCTAACGTCAAAACCGTAAAAGCGCATGAGCCAATCGGTTTGATATAATCTATTCTCGCGTAACATCGGTACAGCACTACCAATTTGAGGTAAGCGATCATCATAGCTTATAGGAACATAGCCTGAGTAATACACACGTTTTAGATTAAAGTTTTTGTAAAAATGATTGGACGTCTGCATGATTTGAAAATCACTTTCACCGCTAGCACCTATAATCATTTGCGTACTTTGTCCGGCAGGTGCATATTTTGGTGTATGCTTAATGTCTTTTTTTTCAGCTTTGTATTGAAGGATTTCATTCTTTACTTTCACCATAGGTTTTATAAAGTCCTCCCGTTTTTTGTCTGGTGCTAATTTTTTTAAGCCTGCCTTAGTTGGGATTTCGATATTCACACTCAAACGATCTGCATAAAGTCCGGCTTCTCTCATTAACTCGTCGGAAGCTCCAGGAATCGATTTCAAATGGATATAGCCATTAAAGTTTTCTTCTAATCTTAATTTTTTAGCGACAGCGACTAAGCGTTCCATTGTGTAATCCGCATTCTTAAAGATACCAGAGCTTAAAAACAACCCTTCAATGTAATTGCGCCTGTAAAAGTTGATGGTGAGATCTACGACTTCTTGAACTTTAAAAGCCGCGCGTTTGATATCATTACTTTTTCTTGTAACACAGTAGGCACAATCAAAAATGCAATGATTAGTCAATAAAATTTTAAGTAGTGAAACACATCTGCCATCTTCTGTATAGGAGTGACAAATTCCCATACCCGTAGCATCTCCTAAACCCTTATTGGTATTGGCTCGTTTGCTTCCGCTTGAAGAACATGACACATCATATTTTGCAGCATCAGCTAATATTTTTAATTTTTCTTGAATGCGTTCAAACGACATAAGCAGGTTTTTTTTGTAAATATCGTGAATTATGTGATATTATTCAAACATATGTTTGATTTAATATCACTTTATGAAATGGGTTAAGAATAACTTTGAAAACTTCAACAAAACCCTAATTTCTTCAGTATTATGGTCCTAATGAAGCGTTTTATTCTAATCATTTTAATCTGTATCAGTCCAACTATGAGTGCACAGCATACCATTCCACAATCTATCGAACAAGAAGTAGTAAAAGCACTTACCTATTACCCTGAATTGGATAGCACTGTCATTAAAATCAAGTTTAAAAAGCATATTAAGAAATCCACTATGCAAGCGCGTCCCACTTTTGGGAGTTTTTTCCGAAGTAAAAAAAAGAGACGCTACATCATATTGATAAGCGAATCATTCAAAATTTCAGATAAGGAGTTTAAGACCAAAAATATACCTTCAGATATCTTAATTGGATGGATTGGCCATGAATTGGGTCACATTATGGATTATCAAGATCGCAGTAATTTAAATCTTATATGGTTTGGGATTAATTATTTGTTGTCTGACAATCACATTGTTGAAGCCGAGCGAGCAGCCGATACCTTTGCCGTTGCACACGGTATGGAGGATTACATCTTAAAAACCAAGGATTTTATTTTGAATCATGCGCAGATAAATACCGCCTACAAAGAACGTATCAAGCGCTATTATCTATCACCTGAGGAAATCATGGAATTAGTAAAGCAGCGTGATATGCCATTACAAACCGATTAAACGCTTGCTATAAAGTCTTCCCACTCTGAAAATTTCTCCTCACCCATCACGCGTTCCATTTTCACTTGTCCGCCTTTCTTTTTATTTCGTGCATTCCAATCATAAAATGCGTCGGGAGACACCACCTTCACTTTAACACCATGAAGGGCTTTACTCCTTGCAACTTTGTAGTTTTTATTGGCTTCTTTTAGTGCGTTGTCTAATGCATCTGCCAAGGCGTCACTATCTTTTGATTTAGCATCAGATCCCAAATACCAAAAATGATAAAATTCGTCGTCATCTGCTCTTTTAGCACAAATGGTATACTCCGGTATTTTCATATCGAATTGTTCTTCTAATTCGCGCATGGCAGCATCCATTTTATTGACAGATAATTGCGAACCAACCGTGTTTAGAAAAAATTTTGTGCGTCCGGTAATTTTGATTTCGGCGCGATCGGTGTCTGTAAATTCTATGGTATCACCAATTAGGTAACGCCAAGCACCACTTACCGTACTAATGATAAGCACATAGTCTTGATTCGTTTTTACGTCCTTGAGAGTGATTGCAGGAGCGTTTTCTGTGAGAGAACCATCTTCATTGATATATTCAGGTTGAAATGGTACGAATTCAAAATAAATGCCATGATCCGTATTGAGTTGCATCGCATCGGTTTCTGGACGAACCTGAGTCGCGATATAGCCTTCGGAAGCCAAATAGGTATCAATAACCGTTACAGGTTTGCCCATGAGCGCTTTAAAACTTTTTTCATAGGGTCCGAAAGCCACACCACCAGATGTATAAACTTGGAGATTCGGCCAGATATCATGAATATGATCGAGTTTGTGAAAATCAATCACTTTTTGAAGCATCAGTTCAATCCACGATGGAATACCACTAAGTGCGCCAATATCCCAATCTGCTGCTCTTTCCGCAATATGTTGCACACGATCGTCCCAATCATCAATTTTGGCTATCTCCTCTCCTGGTTTATAATAGCCACGAAACCACGATGGAATGTTACTCGCAGTAATACCACTAATCTCACCCTCTAAATGATCATGTCGTTCTTCAAGGTCTGTAGAACTTCCCAACATCATGATTTCCTTTTCGAAAAAATCGGCTGGTAAATCAAAATTCTTCAACGCAAAAACTTGCTTGATACCAGATTGTCTAATAGCCTCAATCATGTCATCTGTCACAGGAATTCGTTTACTTGTTTTTCCTGTGGTTCCTGAGCTTAAAGCAAAGTAAGACGGACTTCCAGGCCAAGTCACATCGGTTTGACCTTCATGGAGTTTATACCACCATTTGTCGTTTAACGAATGATAGTCAAAATAAGGAACGCTCTCTGCAAAAGCTCGTGGCATATCATCGGCATTCAAAATACTTTCAAAATTATAAGCTTTACCAAACTGCGTATTTTTGGCTTTTTCAAGAATGTGTTTTAAAACCATTTCTTGAGCTTCTACATGATTCACCTCTGAAGTGAGTGTGTCTTTTAAGTTGATAACACCTTTGATAATATTTCCTAAAATAGCCATTGTTATGTTGATTTGTTAAGTTGGTTTATGTTACGCTGCTAATTGTTGGCAAGCTTCAGCACAAGCTCTGCAAGATGCTGCACATT
Organism: Algicola sp.; assembly: GCA_018222915.1. Classification (GTDB taxonomy): domain Bacteria; phylum Bacteroidota; class Bacteroidia; order Flavobacteriales; family Flavobacteriaceae; genus Psychroserpens. The sequence goes on from JAAEZI010000013.1 coordinate 26,299, forward strand.
GCTTACAATGCTCGTGATTATGAGCTTCACAATGGTCTGCACAGTACTCACAAATTTCAGCACAAAGTAACGCGTACTGTTTGACAAAAGCACTGTCGGAGGCCATCATTTTAATACAGATGTAACATGCGTCTATGCATTGTACACAGCATTTCGGACAATCATTCATACTTTGTTGGCCAGCCATTTCCGTTAAGCAATTTTGGCAATCTACAAGACATTTTTGACAGGCTTCAATACAAGATATATAAGTTTTGTTCATCACTAAAAATTTAATAGATTAATAAATACAAGGTCGCCAAAAATTAACGGTTTTAATAATGCTAAGACTAAAAGTATTAACTCATATCGTTTTTCGTTTAAAACCATTGTTAACTCATATAAGCTAAGTATTACTCCTATTACTCAAATAACTAGGAAGCTATACTTGAATTGGTTACATTGAATGCAATTCAACCAACCTCTATTTTATTCATGACTTTCAAATTAGTATTAAAAATCTTTGGGATTATTGCGATTCTCATCACGATTACCCCAATTTTTGCATTAGACTATTGGTGGATACGGATCTTCGATTTTCCGCACACGCAATTAACGTTTCTAACAGCGCTAGCCATTCTTGTTTATTTTATCAAGTTTGATTTTAAAAACGAAGGAGATTATGCCTTTGTACTGATATTAGTCGCTTGTTTTATCTTTCAATTTGTTAAAATATATCCGTTTACCTTATTTGCAGGTGAAGAACTAAAACCATCTTCAAAAAATGTGACAACACAAATCAGTTTTCTAACAGCTAATGTTTATCAAGATAATGAGGATACTCAAAAAATTATCAAAGCTATAGATGATTCCGATGCAGATGTCATGGTATTAACAGAGGCCAATAATCGGTGGAGAGATGTTATTTCTCAGGCCATTTCGGATGATTACAAGTATCAAATTGAATTTCCTTTGGACAATACCTATGGAATGCTGTTGTATTCAAAGTTAAAATTAGTAAATCCAGAAGTCAAGTTTTTAATCAATGATAGTATTCCTTCTATTCACTCGAAATTAGTAATAACTTCAGGGGATACCATTCAGTTATATGCGATTCATCCAACACCTCCTATGCCTCAACATAATCCTATGTCGACCGATCGAGATGCTGAAATGATGTTAGTTGCTAAAAAAGTGATCGATTCTAAGTTGCCCGTGGTTGTTTTAGGAGATTTTAATGATGTGTCTTGGTCAAAAACAAATCAGTTATTTAAAAGAAACAGCATGCTCTTAGATCCGAGAATTGGACGTGGTATTTACAGCACGTATAATGCGCAAAAATTTCTTTTGAGATGGCCATTAGATCATATATTTTGTTCTAAAGAATTTCGTTTAAAGGATTTTAAAACCTATGATGAGACCTCCTCTGATCACTTTCCTTTATACGCCAAATTAAGCTTTGAACCAGAAAAGGCAAGCGAGCAAGAACCCGAGTCACCATCAGAGAGCGATAAGAAACAATTGCAGGAACAACTCACTAAAATCTCAAAAACTTCGGACTAATCATTTAAGAAATTAGGCACTTTTTAAGCGTGTCTTCATAGATAGCCTCGTACTGTGGAACAATTTCATGAATGTCAAACTTTTTGGCAGTTTCACGAGCATTGGTTTTAAATGCTTTCAATCGGTCGGCATCTTTTAAAATGAACAAGGCATTTTTGGACATGTCATCCACATCATTTTTTTGACTTAAGAATCCCGATTCGCCGTGTACATTAACTTCAGGAATACCTCCTGTGTTACTTGAAATTACAGGAACGCCTGAGGCCATTGCTTCTAATGCTGATAATCCGAAACTTTCGGTTAACGATGGTAATAGAAAGAGATCACTAAATCCTAGGATTTTATCAATTTCGTTGCTATTTCCAAAAAAAACGACTTTCTCTTCAATCCCTAATTCTTCACAAAGACGTTCGGCTGGTTCTCTTTCAGGACCCTCACCCACCATCATCAGGCGCGATGGGACTTCCTTTTGAATATTATAAAATACCTTGATCACATCAGGAATTTGTTTCACCTTTCTGAAATTACTGATATGCGTAATAATTTTTTCATCATCTGAGGCCATCATCGCACGTTCGCAATCGGTAAATTTTGAACCATACTTACTCAAATCAATGAAATTAGGGACGACGTTAATGTCTTTTTTAATATGAAACAAACGTAAAGTATCATCTTTTAAACTTTGTGAAACCGATGTCACTGTATCAGATTTATTGATGCTAAAGGTAACTGCTGGCTTATAAAAGGGATGACTTCCCACTAAGGTAATATCGGTTCCGTGTAAGGTGGTGACAATAGGGACATATATGCCATCTTCTTGTAACATTTTTTTCGCCATATAAGCCGCATAAGCATGAGGAATGGCATAGTGTACATGCAAGACTTCGATTTTATGAAGCTTAACCATATCTACTAATTTGCTCGACAAGGCTAGTTCGTAAGGTTGATATAAGAATAATGGATATTCAGGAACGGTCACTTCATGGTAATGAACATTATTGCCTAATAGTTCTAACCTAACGGGTTGGCTATACGTAATAAAATGTATTTCATGGCCACGTTTGGACAATTCGAGTCCAAGTTCTGTGGCAACAACACCACTTCCTCCAAAAGTTGGATAACAAACAATTCCTATTCGCATGGTACTAATCGATTATAGCTTCATAAATTAAGCGTTGTATTTCAGTTCTAATATTTTCACGTAACAATAAGTTTTTACCAGCATGAGGATAGGTTCTATTTGCTAAAAATATATAAACAATTTCTGCATCTGGATCAGCCCAAGCATAGGTACCTGTAAATCCAGAATGACCAAAGCTTGTCATGGATACGCAACCACACGTTGGACCTTTCTCTCCTAGTTGTGGTTTGTCGAAACCTATGCCTCTCCTTACATTTTTAGAGCAATAATAACAGGTGTTAAATTTATCGATGGTTTCCGTCTTGAAATAACGCTTCCCGCCATAATAGCCTTTTTGTAAATACATTTGCATAATCTTCGCGACATCATTGGCATTGCTAAAAATACCTGCGTGACCTCCAACGCCATTTTGCATGGCAGCACCCATATCATGCACATAACCATGTACCTTTTGATAGCGATAATAGTCATCAATTTCTGTTGGTACAATATTTTTATCTGTAAACTTAGTCGAAGGATTATAGGTGGTGTAATTAGCCCCTAAGGATTGGTAAAAGTGCTCCTGAACTAACTCATTCAAGGGCTTTTTGTAGTAGCCTTCAATATATTTCTTTAGGATATAGTACGGTAAATCACTATATCTGTATCGCAAAGATGATAAAAGCTCAGAATCTACAATGATTTTTTGTATGGAATCAGGATAGTCGTGTCTTAAGTACATCTGCTCTGCCACTTTGATATTAAATCTCGGTGTAGCTGCACGTCTGTAATATTTAGGGTCTGGCTTTTTTGTCACAGAATCTAAGGTCGCTACATAAAAAGGTATCCAAGGTTTTAATTTAGCGAAATGCGATAACATCTGCTTGATTGTAACATTTTTCTTGTTAGAATCTAAATATTCGGGAAGTATTCTTGACAGCTTCGTATTCAACGATACTGCTTTCTTTTCCTCTAACTCCATTAATAAGGGTAAAGTTGCCAAGATTTTCGTCAATGAAGCGACGTCGTAAATATCATCAAACTTCACCTTCTCATCTCCTTCATAGGTATGCTTACCAAAATTTTTGTTGTAAATCACTTTCCCTTTTCTTGCGACTAATAATTGAATACCAGGCGTCATTTCTTTGTCAACCGCATATTGTGCTATAGAATCTAGTCGTTTGAGTTTTTCTGAACTCATCCCAACGCGTTCTGGGATACCATAACTCAACGATTGAATGGCATTATAGGTGATGCCATCACCCACTTTAAAATGTTCTCCTATCGAAACAGGTGTTTCACCTTTTGCAGGAATAGCACCAAAAATTGCTTGAGCAGATTTCTCTTGAGAAATGGTACTATTCTGATAACTCATCACGATACTTTCAATGTTTTCAATACTTAGCAAATCAATGAGCGCATAAGGTCTGGCAAAAACATCTAAGATCACAGAATTCGTTCTTGCGATTTCATAAAGCCAAACCATTTCTTTATCCGTGAATTTATAATCTCTCCATGGGTGGTCATTTTTCTTATGAAATCCAACAATTACTGTATTGTAATTTTGAAGCTTCGTAATAAGTTCATCAAGCTTCTCGGCTTGCACCAAATGGACCTTCGTGTATTTTTTAAGTTCATTATAAAAGGCGCTACCATCATCATCACCTAGTTGTACATAGGCAATCTTTTTCGTTTCTAAATGTCTTAGCGGTAGTAGTTCTTCTTTATTTTTTAAGACCGTAAAAGCATTTTCGGCTAGGGCTTCGTAGAGTATATCATCTTTCAGTCGGTTCAGATCTTCTACTAAATGCGTAGTTCCAATAGGTTGATAATTATGAAGACCCACTTTGTATTTCGCCATCAGAATTTTTTTAACAGAATGAGCTAAGCGCTCTTCTGAAATAGCTTTGCTCTCATATGCCTGAATTATTTTTTCTATGGCTTTGGGAACATCTTCGGAAATTAATAAGACATCATTTCCTGCTTGAAAGGCCGCTAAGTCGATTTCTCCTGGTGTACTGAAATTTGAAACCCCTTTCATTTCCAGAGCATCGGTAAAAATCAAGCCTTTAAAACCGAGTTGATCTTTTAAAATATCGGTCACAATATGAGTCGATAAAGACGAAGGAAATCCAGATCGAGGTTCTAAACTGGGCACATTCAAATGTGCCACCATAACACTGGATAAACCTTGTTTTATCAATTCTCGGTAAGGATACAATTCAATGGAATCAATACGCTTTTCGTTAAAACTGATTGTTGGCAAGGTTTTATGTGAATCACTATCGGTATCGCCATGACCTGGAAAGTGTTTGGCATTAGCTAAAACGCCAGCATCTTGCATCCCTTTCATAAACGCAGCCGCCTTTTCTGTGACATTATCTCGATCTTCGCCAAAAGATCGGTTACCAATAATTGGGTTTTTCGGGTTTGTATTAATATCAACCACTGGTGCAAAATTAAAATGCACTCCAATTCGCTTACAATGTTCACCTATGTGATAACCAGTGCGTTCTACCAGTTTATTGTCTTTAATAGCGCCTAAGGTCATGTTCCATGGAAATGCATAAGTAGAATCCAAACGCATACTAAGACCCCATTCAGCATCCATCCCAATTAATAAAGGTGTTTTTGAAATAGCCTGATATAGGTTATTTTGCTTTGCTTGACTAACAGGTCCTCCAGTTGAAAAAATTAAACCACCAATATGGTAATCGTTTATGAGTTTTGCTACAGCTTTAGAATTGTCTTTGCTAGCACTTGAAAAAGCCCTTACCATAAATAATTGTCCGACTTTCTCCTGAAGACTCATGTTGTTATAAACACTGTCTACCCAACGTTTTTGCGCGTTTAAGTCTTTATGTGCTAAAGGATGACTTTCCTCTTGAGAATAGGTAGGTTGAATAAATGTAATTAAACATATGAGGGACAATATATATCGCATAGAATCTGGTCTTATTGATTTGTTCTTAAAAAGCCTTAAAAACTATGCCAAAATAGTACTTTACGGTCAAGAATGAAAAGACTTTAAGATAGATTTATAAAGAAGGTTGTAAACACCTGAAATGCAACGACTATTTAATAAATCTACTATGCCAACTTTCACTGGCAGGTACTTCCCAATTTTCTTTAAACTCGGCAATATTACTTACGAGATTATTAAAAACAATAGTGTTTTTGGAAATGGCACGGTCTTTAGCCATTTTTTTAAAATCTAAAAGCGATTTATGGGCCACGAACTCACCTTGTTTATAAGAGACATTCATTTTATCCATTAAATCAACGTTATAAGTTTGTTCCAAATCCTGTATAAAACGAACAGAAGCATCAATACTACACCCTGTAGCCTTGTTTAAGTTTTGATTTAATGCAATTACAATAAATCGTTTATACTCAATAGTATAACCCGATTGCAAATCACTTCCGTGAGCGGTCCAATTTTCGATGAAAGTATCTAACTTTTCTTTTATTTCTGAAATTTCCTCCTCCGTAAAGGAGCGATTGGCTTGATAAATCCAAACACGGGATTCCTCTGGTAACGTATTAAAGTCAACAAGCATAATTCTGATTTTAGGATTACAAAAGTACGATTTTACATCCAATCCTTAGCCTGTGATTCCACCTGATATATTAAAAAATCGTGGATATTTTCAGCATCTAATTGGGAGATATATGGTATTACTACTGTTTTTGAGGCCGTGGCAATTGATACCGATGCTATCTGTCGTTGTTTTTGAAAGATATTTTGCTGGAACTTTACGGCTTGAATTTTCGATATTTCCAAAATATTAGTCGTTGTATCAATAATACCACTGCCAACAGTGATGAAGTCAGAACTAATGCTATAATAGGCTTTTTTGTAACCGTAGTGAATGTACAATCCAATAATTGGTAGCCAAAGGAGATTAAACCAAAGGAAGAAAGCACCAAAAACGAGTAAACCAGGCATATGAATCACAGCCGCCAAAAATATAATTCTAAACGCTAGAACGCGCTTGTAAAAACCTTGAGGTTTAAGGATCTCTGGACCGAGTGTATAATGATCTAGGAGTTTTTCTATTAAATGATGTAATTGTAATTTTTCAAGAGCGATAATCACAAAGTTTTTACGCTGTTTGACGTTCACCATGGCTTGCTTTACCGATAAGGTATGTAAACCAAAATAACGTTTAACTCTATTCGTTTTAACAACTAAGTTTTGAATCCGACTCGGTGTAAGACTCAATGATACTTTATTAAATAGCCCTTTGTTAATTTCGATGGTTTTTTTATTTTCTATGACTTCTAAATTAAAATTGACCACAAAGGTCTTAATCACAGAAAATAACAAGGAACCAAACAGCATTAGACCAACTAGAATAACATTGGCAATCACTAAATTCAGTAAGCTTTCTTCTTCAAACTGAAGCAATGATTCTAGCCATGAGCGTAAGTTTAAATCTGAGAAATAATCCTTAAATTCATAATACAAGCCAAATACGAAAGAGGCAATAATCGCAAAACTTCTTAAGTGATTCTGTGAAATCCCTTCCAAAATCAAACGTTTAGGAGATACTTTGAAGAAGACTTGATCTGAATTGCTGGCATCCTCTTCCACTTGGGACACCATCTTCGTTTTATCAAACAACCGTTGTTTTAATTGAAGAGCCGTTGACTTGTCTAAAGCGTTGATTTCAATTTCGGACTTTTTATCACCAGCTGTTTCAATATTAAGAGACACTACTTGAATGAGTTGTTGTAAAAAATTCTGCTTGATATAAATATTTTGAATTTTAGACTTTGGAATAATAGTATGGTCTTTAGTAATAATACCGGTCGATAAATGAAAATCTTCATCGTTGACATGAAATTTAAAGTTCAGATACTTTAAAATGGCAATTACAAGAATAATGATAAGAATTCCGAAGAGTATTAACAGTAGCATCGTAACACTCAAACTACCAAAAGTTTTTTTCTTCATCAAGGAAAACCCTATGGCTAAAAATGCCACAAAAAAACGCTTAAGGAATTTAAACGTATTAAAGGCAAAAATGATAATAATCCCTTTAGAAGATTGCCGTAAAGGTTGTGAAAAATCAGTCGTTCCCATTGACCTTAGCACTTATAAAATCATTAATTTTCTTGGCTTCGCTATGAGGCAAACCTTTGATACTCAAATCACTTCCAGATTCGCCAGCTGTGTAAATGTTAAGCGTTGATAAATTGAGTTTTCTTGCCAACCAACCACGTGATTCTTCGACGTGTTGGATCCGTGATAAAGGCACTGTAGTGACAGAATTAACAATAAGTCCTTGAGCATAAATGACATCATGAGATCTCAGTGCGTATTTACGTGTTTTAAATGCCAATAAGGTGATACTGAAATTGAACAAAACAAAAACTAAAAAAATGCTTAAAATATACCAAAAGCCTTGCTGAATCACCTCTTTATTAATGAACCATTTGGCCATTAGCAACACGCCAATCATGACGGCATACACCAGTAATTCATTCAGAATGATTATTTTAAGATACTGCTTTGAAATAGGTTTGAGATTAACCACTTCTAGTTTTGGTATGCTGCTTAAGTCAATTTGGTTGTTTGTAAACATCGTTTTATTCGTTCAGAAATTCGTAAGGTCAAAATATCAGACCATTTAGCAGCAAAAAACAGTGATTGATTACCCAAAAGTAGGCTTGCAAACACTATTATTGTTGCCCATTATTATGCTTCTTAAAATTTCTGTAGGTTAAAAATCCGTACATCAGTATGCCAAAAACTAAATAAAAGAGAAGTCGCATCAAAGAAAAATCTCGACCTAATAAGTAATCTAATAAGGTAACTATTCCTGAAAAGATGATGCCTCCAATAAGAGCCGCAGTAATGATCCGTTTTTTTTCGATTTTAGCCATATTACAAATCTTGAGCATTTGCGATAAGTTCAGCAATATCTAAAACAGCGATATCATTTTCTTTCTCTTTGTTTTTGACACCGTCGGTCATCATGGTGTTACAAAACGGACAACCAGCAGCGATAATCTCTGGCTGAGTTTCCAAGGCTTGCTCTGTACGTTCAATATTCACGTCTTTATCACCTTTTTCAGGCTCTTTAAACATTTGAGCACCTCCTGCTCCACAACAAAGTCCACGCGACTTACAGCTTTTCATTTCTACCAATTCAGCATCCAATTTTCTAATGAGATCTCTCGGTGCTTCGTAAACATTGTTGGCGCGACCTAAATAACAAGGGTCATGGAATGTGATTCGTTTACCTTTATACGTGCCACCTTCAATGGTGAGTCTATTGTCTTCTAATAATGATTTTAGAAACTGTGTGTGGTGCATGACCTTGTAATCACCTCCCAAACTCGGATATTCATTTTTTAGGGTATTAAAACAATGCGGACACGTTGTGACTACGGTTTTAATGTCATAAGCATTCATGACTTCGATATTGGTAACCGCTTGCATTTGAAATAAAAACTCATTTCCTGAACGTTTCGCAGGATCACCGGTACAACTTTCTTCTGTACCTAGGACTGCAAATTCAACATTGGCACTGTTTAAGATTTTGACAAATGCTTTTGTAATCTTCTTTGCTCGGTCGTCAAAACTTCCGGCACAGCCAACCCAAAACAAAACTTCCGGTTGTTTACCAGCTGTCATGAATTCTGCCATCGTAGGCACTTTCAGTAAATCGCTCATAAATTATATTTTTAGTTTTCAAAGGTATCGAAAACGTTTTCTTAAAATGCTTTAGTTCTTAATTGCTGTTCAAACAGCATCATGAGAAACACGCTTGTTTCTACTTAATCGTGTTGCCCATCGTCAAACACTTGGATCGTTACTTTTTTGTCGACCAAATCAGTAAATTTCCCCTTGTAACGCGTGGCTTTAACCAAATGGTTGTCAATCCAATGATAATTTCCTCCTCTTGGTTTTCCCATGAGTAATGAATGGAACTTAAATCCGTGTTTATTCAGCCAATTCGTGGTCACTTCTCTGTGATCTTCCGTTCGAGACGTAAAAAAGCAAATCATATGACCTTGATTATACCATTTGTTACAAGTGGCTAATGCATCTGGATAAGGATCACAAGTTGCCATACGTTCAGGCTCTTCATTTGGAACATCTTCAGTAATGGTTCCGTCAATATCAATTAAGTAATTTTTTACACCTTTCGGTAATACTGGACTTACTTTTTCTCCAGATTCAACTTTTTCATGTAATAGCTTGTCTGCTTCTTCTCTCTCCATAAATAATTTCCTTTGTTTCTAGGAATTTCAAGGGTTAAACTTAGTTCTCTTTTATTGCTGCAAAATCCTTTTTTGCAATCCGAATATATATGGCCAATTTCTTTTGACCTTCCTTTAATCGGTTTTTAGGATCATAACGTTCTAAAAACGCTCTGCGCTTGGCTTCTTCGCCTATTATTTTCTTTTGAAACTCAGTACAATAATCACATAATACTTTAAGAAGCTGTACCTCTTTTACTTCATTATTACGATATTCAATAAGCGTATAGGATTTAATCTGCAAGGAGTCTTTCCTATAAGATTGCGCACTCACATTGACCTGACTGAAAATAATAACCATGATTAGAATCATCTGATATGTCTGAAAGCCAAACTTCATTACGATTCATTTTTCCAGTTGAGACGATCCATTTGGTTATAAGGCCAAGGCGCTCCATTATTTTCAATATTGGTCATCATGTTATTCAATTCCATTGGTGCAGCACTTTGTTCCATCACCAAATATTGACGCATCTGCATGATAATATTTAAAGGATCGATGCTAATAGGACAAGCTTCTACACAAGCATTACAACTCGTACATGCCCAAAGCTCTTCTTTAGTGATGTAATCGTCTAATAATTGCTTTCCATCATCCTTAAATTCCCCGTTGTTAGCATCTATATTTTTCCCAACTTCTTCCAAACGATCACGTGTATCCATCATGATCTTTCTAGGTGACAGTTTTTTCCCTGTTTGATTGGCTGGACACTCACTTGTACATCGTCCACATTCTGTGCAGGAATAGGCGTTAAATAAGTTTAGCCAACTGAGATCTTGTACATCGCTAGCTCCAAATTTTGCAGGAACTGCAGCCTCAGCACCTTCAGGAGGTGCTGCGAAAGGATCGACATTAGGATCCATCATCATTTTAACTTCTTTAGTGACCGCTTCTAGATTTTGAAATTGCCCCTGAGGCGTTAGC
>JAAEZI010000013.1:37170-65589 GCA_018222915.1 Algicola sp.
TACCTAAGATATGCAACCACCATGCCGTACGTTCAATAATGATAAGCGTCGCATTTGATAAACCATCAAACAAAGGCAGCAAATACTGACTAATTGGAAAAGAACCAGCTGTAGCATAGCCTTCTGCGCCATTGAGTTGTAATTGTAAATCGGCACCATTCATTGTGAGAAATAAGCACATCAACACCACTTCAAAGTATAAAATGATATTTCCATCACTTTTCGGCCAACCTTTCATTTCAGCGCTTAAAAAGCGCTTGAGTTTAATGACATTTCGTCTTATCCAAAAAACAATCACAGATACTAACACTAGAAAAGCTAGCAATTCAAATGTTCCTATGAGGATGTCATAAATTTCACCTGCGGAAGAAAATATACGATGTTTACCGGTCAGTCCATCGATAATTATTTCTAGAACTTCAATGTTAATCACCACAAAACCGACATACACGATAACATGTAAAAAGCCAGCAATGGGACGTTTCACCATTTTACTTTGTCCCATGGCAATCATCGCCATATTTTTCCAACGTTGTGGTTTATGATCTTGAATGTCAACATCGCGACCTAGTTTAATGTTGCGCATTAATTTTTTGACATTTCTAGCAAAATAACCAATACCAAGCACTAAAGCTATGGCGAATACTATTTGTGGTAAAAAACTCATATATGGTTGGTGTATTAGTCTTAATCTTCTATTTCGTTACCATCGGCATCGTAACGTTTAGGCTTTTTTCCAAAAATAGAAAAATGCACATAACGTTTCGGATTCAATTTCATGTCTTCTATTAATTGCTCCATTTGCAGCGCAGCACCTTCAAGGTTATTATACAAGCCTTCATCTTTCAAGAGTTTCCCAATAGACCCTTCGCCACTTTCTATACGTGCCATCAATACATTGACAGATGCCAAGGTTTTATCTAATCCTGCCACTGTTTCAGAAAGCTTAACGTCCTTCAAATCATTGGTCACTACCGATAAATCTTGAGTAATGGAATCTACATTAGAAAGTACAGATGCTAATTTTTCCTCGTTATCTTTCACTAAGGAATTAATTGTATAAGAAACAGATTTGAACGACTTCATCGTCGCATTGAGTTCTGCAATAGCATTTTTAATACCGTCTTCAGAAGTGTCGTTTACCAAGGAGTTTAAACTCACCAAAAGCGAATCTGCAGATTTTAATGTTGTGTCTAAATTGTCACTCACGCCAGAAAAATTCTTTGTAAGACTGGATACCAAATCCTCTTCCACTTCAGAATTTAAAAAATCACCTGGTTGCGCCAATTCACCTTCGTTACTCACAATAATCGCTAAAGCGTTGCCTCCCATGAGGCCTGTTTTATAAAGACGTACTTTACTTTGTTTAGAAAAATTAAGCTGATCATCCACTGAAAAAGCGACTCGTGTTTTTCCCGTGTTGAAATCGTAATTAATAGCTTTTATTTTACCAACGGTATTACCTTTAACCGTTACTGGAGAAGAAGAACTTAAGGCGTTATATTCAAATTCTGTGTAGTAAGTATCAGGCGATTCGAAGAGATTCTCTCCCTTCAGGTAGTTGAATAAGAATATCAATAAAATAATACCCGAAAGTACGAGTATGGCTGTTTTTACTTCTCTTGAGACTTTCAAATTTTAGTATTTTGGGTTAAAACAAAATTAACAATAAAAATATAAAGAACGTTTCTAATTAGACGCTGATTTCAATGCTTCAGAAACTTCAATTTGTTTTCCATCTTTATAAGCCACTACAAAACAATCTTTATAACCCTTTGATTGGGCTTCATACTGCAGCTGTTTTATAGCATTGTAATCGGAAGTGTAACCAAAATAATACTTGTAAAACTCCCCTATCTTCTCTCTGGAAATATCAGCTAAGCCATTAAAATTATAAGATTTAGGAGCCAATTCTCTAGAGCTGGCCGCTATTTGAACCTTAAACACGACGTTTTCAATAATTTGAGGTTCATTGTTTGTGCTAGCAATATCAGTATCGGAATTTTCTTGATAGACATTTTCTCCAATATTTTGCTCTAACACTTTTTTATAATCTTTTACCGCATCTACAATAGATTTCGTGATTTCAGTTTGACCTTTTTTAGAATTGAGGTAATCGCCTTCTGTCTTATTGGTGATAAACCCAGTTTCGATGAGTACACTCGGCATATATGTGTTATGCAAAACCCAAAATGCAGCGTCTTTTACGCCTCTACTTTTACGTTTAATCTTGTTCTTAAAATTATCTTCAATATAGCGCGCCAATCGAATACTTTGATCTAAATATTCTTCTTGAATAAAACTTAAAGTAATTAATGACTCTGGTGAATTTGGATCAAATCCTTCATAGTGTTTTTCATGATCGGCTTCTAAGAAGATAACTTCATTCTCTTTCTTTGCGATCTCCAAGTTTTTACTATTGCCTCTCGTGGCTAATACGTAAGTTTCTGTGCCGTAAGCCTGAGAATTATGCGCATTGCAATGTATGGAAATAAATAGATCGGCATCCGCTTTGTTGGCAATTGCTGCACGTTCATGCAACTCAAGAAACTTATCTGTTTTACGCGTATATATCACCTTGATGTCCTTTTGTTTTTCTAAGGCTTCTCCCACAGATAATACTAACTTTAATGCAATATTCTTTTCCTTATAACCATATTTTGTAGGTCGGCCAGGATCTTTACCACCATGTCCAGCGTCTAAAACAACGATAAATTTATCTCTGTTTTTTTGAAATGCCTCTGCAGGTGTTAAAAAACTGGTAATTAACAAACAGGTTAATACGAATATATAATGAGGTGTCGTTTTCATACGAATGTAACGTTTAATCAATGACGTTTATTTTAAGTAAATCCATGGCTCTGTTCTATGCTGCTGGATACATTGTATAATTTAATTGAATTATAAATTAATCATAAAAAATATATGTAATTTTGGCAATTCAAAAACCGAGCCATACTTTAGCAAAAATACATTTTAAAGCATTGCGTACAAAAAGCTTTCACATACTTTTCACCCTAAGTTTTACCATGTTTATTAACATGTTCTGCTTTGCTCAAGAATTGCCAAATCAAAAAGAACCTATTAAGCCCAAAACAGTTAATGATACTACCAAAGTTAGTATTGGAACTATTTTGGAGCCACCCAATAATAATAGAGAATCTGATAGTACCAAAACAGACTCTATTCCGAAGAAAAAAGAAACGCTTCAAGGTATCGTAAATTATAAGGCAAAAGACTATGTTAAATTGAATCAACGTAAGCAACAAACGACCTTATACAACCAAGCTGAAGTCAATTATACAGATATGAATATTAAAGCTGGTATCATTGTCATTGACCATGGAACCGATTTAATTTATGCTGGCCGACTCAAAGACTCCTCTGGTGTTTATTCGCAAGCACCTGTTTTTACCCAAGGACAAAGCGTGATTGAGCCAGACTCTATCATATTTAATCAGAAAACTAGAAAAGCACTGGTTTTTAATTCTAAGACAGAACAAAGCGGTGGTACCATTATCGCCGAGACCACGAAAATGGAAAATGACTCGACCCTATTCATTAAGAATGGTCGATTTACAACGTCTGAAAACTTAGACGATCCAGAGTATTATTTTTTAATGCGTAATGCGAAAGTTGTGCCTGGCGTGAAAGTCGTCACAGGTTTAACCAATCTTTTTATTTACGATGTACCTACACCTATCGGACTACCTTTTGCCTATTTTCCTATGACCAAAAAGCAAACCTCTGGTGTAATTATGCCAACACCTGGTCAAGATTTAGCAAACGATAGAGGTTATTTTTTACAGAATGGTGGTTATTATTTTGCGATTTCAGATTATGTCGACTTGGCAGTTTTAGGAGATTATTACACAAATGGTAGTTATGGATTGCGATTGGAAACTAATTATGCCTTACGCTATAAGTTTAGAGGTAATTTGAGTTTTAGGTATGAAAACCTTATCAATAGTGAACGTGGCTTTCCAGATTTTAGAAAATCGACCATATACAATATCCGATGGTCACATAGTCAAGATACGAAATCCAATCCGAGTTCTAGGTTTTCGGCGTCTGTTAACTTAGGTAGTAGCCAGTATTACCAGCAGTCGATAAACCAATTGAACTTAGCAAACACACAGAACAACACCTTGGCGTCTTCCGTGTCGTATTCCAAAACTTTTCAAGGAGAACCTCAAGTGAATATGAGTGTCACAGCAACGCATTCACAAAACACCAATACGCAACAGATAAATATGACCTTACCGACGCTACAGGCCAGTGTAAGTAGGATATTTCCATTCGCACCAAAAGTAGGTAGCAAAAAAGGGATTATTCAAAATATCAACCTCCAATACAATATCAGAGGAGAAAATAGAATTCAAACAACCGATTCCCTTTTTTTTAAATCTGAAATGTTCGATGATGCCAAAGTAGGTGCTCAACATAATATTCCAGTGTCCACAAACTTTAAGGTGTTTAAATATTTTAGCATGAGTGCTAGTGCGAATTTGGAAGAAACCTGGACTCTGAACACCGTTAATAAATTCTATGACGAAGCAACCGCATCTGTGGTGACTACAGACTTAAGTCAGTTTGATCGATTTTTCACTTATAATTTCAGTACGAGTATTGGGACGACTATTTATGGCATGTTCGATTTTGAAAAAGAAGGTAAGAATCCAAAAATTCAAAAAATACGACATGTGATGCGTCCATCGATTAGCTATAACATCAATCCGGCTTTCGATCAATATTACGATACATTTGAAATAATTGATGCCGATGGAACTACCAAAGAACAGTATACACGATTTGAAGGTTCTATCTTCGGAACACCTAATCGTACTTATTCTAGTTCGGTGGGATTATCCTTGGGCAACAATTTTGAGGCGAAAGTGAGAGACAAAGATTCTACAGCTACGGAACCAAAAAAAATCAAATTGTTAAACAACCTGAATTTTTCTACCTCTTATAATTTGGCAGGTGATTCCTTGCAATGGAGTCCGTTGCGCGTTTCTGGTGGAACGACGATTTTAAAAGATAAAATGAATATCAACTTCGGGATGGTACTTGATCCTTACGCTTTAGACAATAATAACCGAAAAATTAACACCTTTAATATAGACAATGGTGGGAGTTTATTTAGATTGACTTCTGCGAATTTAAATATTAGTTATTCGCTCTCAAGTAAAGCCTTTGAAGGCAATGGTAAAGAAGACGAGGCAGCGATTCAAGAGTCTGTACGAAGTGGTGGTCGCGCAGATGATTTATTCGGAAAACCTCAAGATTTTGCAGATCAACGGCTTTCTGATGAAAATGATAAGCAAAAGAAAGAGGAACCTTCAGAATTATATAATTATAAAATCCCTTGGAGTTTGCGATTGGCCTATGCGGTGAATTACTCTAACTCGGCCAGACAAAATACGATTTCCAGTAATTCGCTCATGTTTTCTGGTGATATCGAATTATCTCCACGATGGTCTGTTGGTGGCTCCTCTGGTTATGATTTTGTAAATAAAGGATTTACCCAAACACAATTGCGGTTTGAACGCGACTTATTAAGTTGGCGAATGAATTTTTCTTGGGTGCCTTTTGGACGCTATAACTCCTGGAACTTCTTTATAGGAATAAAATCGAATTTACTTAAAGATCTTAAGTATGATAAACGTCGACAAAGAGATCAACAATTATAATTACTAGTGACATGAAAACTATTATCAATACACCTAAAGCTCCTGCTCCAATTGGTCCTTATAATCAAGCGGTTTTATCTAATGACACCTTGTACACTTCTGGTCAAATTGCCATTGATGTTGCGACAGGAGAACTTGTTATGGATTCCATTGCTGCCGAAACAAAACAAGTCATGGAAAATTTAAAGGCTGTTTTAGAAGCCGCTGAGATGTCTTTCGAAAATGTCGTAAAAACATCGATTTTTATAAGTGACATGCATAATTTTTCAGACATTAATGCGGTTTACGCCAATTATTTTGACCATTTGACCGCTCCTGCCAGAGAAACTGTTGAAGTGGCGAATTTACCCAAGTTTGTCAATGTGGAAATCAGTATGATTGCGGTAAAATAACTTTGAAATTAGAGTTATAAACAATGATTTCTTAAAAACTTCATTGTGGATGTGTTTTATAGAAGTTTTAGAGGTTTAATTTTGAAATAGATTATAAAACACCTTAACGATGCTTAAAATATTACTTACTACTTCCCTATTCTTTTTGACGTTCACCATTACTGCACAAAATGACTTTGAACAATCTTTAGATTCTATTCAAACCTTAGATGATGTGAATTTGTTTTTCAAAAAAAACAAAACCATTAAAGGTAAAGTGATTGTTTTTAATGAAGAAAAACACAAAACAAGAATGGCTTTAGATATTTTGAAAATGGGACTTGGTTCCAAAAAATATTTTAAGGACGCACCACAGAAAACCTACTATAAAGTCATTGATAAATATGAAATCCCTTATTACAGAGTGAGTTGTGTATTCTTAGATGGCGAAAAAATGGCTATGGATGATATCGAAAAACTCCGAACACAAATTATCAGCAAATACCAACAAGGCTATCGGTTTACAGATTTAGCACGATTGCATTCTATGAATCAATCCGCAAAACAAGGTGGTGATCTCGGTTGGCTGAAAACAGGTGATATGCATACAGACTTTGAAACAGCCATTACTGATAATGGTCATGCGGTTGGTGATATCTTTTTAGTCGATATTCCAGAAACAAAATCGTATTATGTAATTCTAAAAACCCATGATTCCAAACTGATTAAAGAATCGAAAGTTTTAAAAGTGACAGAACCTAGCAGACGCTAATGCAATTATTTTACAATCAACACCTTACGCCTTCAGACAGCGACATCCAATTCACAAAGGATGAAAGTAGACATATTGTAAAAGTGTTGCGAAAATCAGTTGACGACACCTTACATATTACGAATGGTAAAGGTTGGTTGTTTCAGGCACAAATCACTGTAGCAGATTTAAAAAATTGTGTGGCTGTGATTCAGAGTTCAGAATTACAACCTGCAAGGAGCTATCAATTACATTTGGTAGTTGCACCTACAAAAATGAATGATCGTTATGAGTGGTTTTTAGAAAAAGCTACTGAAATTGGCGTGGATACTATTACGCCTGTTATATGCGATAATAGTGAACGCCGTGTGATTAAAGCAGAACGTTATGAGAAAATATTGCAATCGGCCATGAAGCAATCTTTAAATTGCTATCTACCCGTTTTAAATGAGGCGATACCATTTAAAGAGTTTATGCAACAACCAATTGCCGGTGACTTATTTATTGCTCACTGTGAAGACACCAATCGAATCTCTTTAAAGCAAGCCTTAATTCCAAATGGGCATACTACCATCCTTATAGGACCTGAAGGCGATTTTAGTACTGAAGAGATTGCACAAGCCATTTCAAACAATTACCAACCAGTAACTTTAGGCGATTCGCGATTACGTACAGAAACTGCGGCCATTGTGGCTTGTCACTCGGTGGCATTCGTAAATCAATCTTAAGCAAGGCGTTCTTTCCATATAATTAACGTTAATTTATAACTATGATTGGCTTTATTTTATAATTTTGAGTTATGAGAAACCGTCATAAATCATTAATCATTATCATGTTGATTGGTCTATTTATTAATAGTACCAATGCGCAAGACTTAGCCGTTTTGAAATATAAAGGAGGTGGCGATTGGTATAGCAACCCAACAGCACTCCCAAATTTGATCAGCTTTTGTAATGCGAATATCAATACAAAAATGAATCCTAAACCAGATGTGGTTGAACCGAGCAGTATTGATATCTTTCAATACCCATTATTGCATATGACAGGTCATGGGAATGTTTTTTTTAGCGAGGAAGATGCCGAAAATCTGAGGAGTTACTTAATTTCAGGTGGATTTATACATATTGACGATAATTATGGTATGGAACCTTATATTAAGAAGGAACTTAAAAAAGTGTTTCCTAATGAAGAATTAATTGAGCTTCCTAAAAACCATCCCATTTTCAACACCGCATTTAAATTTCCTGATGGTTTACCTAAGATTCATGAACACGACGGAAAACGTCCTCAGGCTATGGGACTTTTTTACGAAAGTAGATTGGTACTGTTATTTACTTTTGAAAGTGACCTTGGTGACGGCTGGGAAGACCCAGAAGTCCATAATGACCCTCAGGATGTTCGTGAAAAGGCCCTTAAAATGGGTGCTAATATTGTGCAATTTGCGTTCGAGAATTAAGATTCATCGCGTTTCGAAAACAATACCCATTACTTCAGATTTGTTCAGCACGGCATGACAGTATCCTTCAGGTATAAAAACAATATCGCCAGCCTCCTGAGTGCAGCGATACACCTTATCGAGTTTTTGTGGTAATTTAGGTACTTCCTTCTTAAACCAATCCTTTGCATGGCTTCCCACATTGTACTTTTTATTGGACGCCTTGAGTACTTGATAGCCATTTGGATTATGGGTCTCGCTAGCGTCATAAAATACCCATTCTTTGGTACCATTCTGAAGAATATTAAAGGCATTACCATGAATGTGAGGCAAAGTTCCAGCATCTTTGACTGAATGAAAAAAGAAAAACCGCTGGATGTCATTTATAATGAAATAGGGATTCGGGCATGTCACATCTTTAAAAAAACGTGGTGGCTTTTTCGAATTGAAGGGATCCAATGTTAGGGTACTTACGTCTTTCAATTTTTCAAAATAGAATTTTAAGGTCGTTTGTTCTTTTGAATAAGCAGGTCTCGAATCCTTAATCACCTTACAAACATAATTCCCCATATGTGCAATGATATAGTCTTTATCCCACTTAGACATTAATGGCCAGTTTTCTGCTGCGCCTTTTAATAATACCGGAACACGAGCAGTTTTATATTGAGACATGAACAGCTTTTTGTCCTTCGCTGCTAGTACGTCAAGTTCAGCAATTTTGCTCTGATTACTCTTAAACAGATTGAAAAGTCCCATGTTAAACGATGAATTTGTCAGATTGAATAAACCTGAATTTTTTATTGTTAATAGTTATCCTTTTTTTAATATGATCATACAATTTGTAATCCATACTGTTTAGCAGTTTGATGCGTTCCCGCAATGTATCATCAATGACAACCTGATAGATAAATGGCGTTTTTTTTCTTACCGCTACTTTTTTAGGCAGCGACGTTTGTGTTTTTTCTTCAAATAAATTTAAAAAACTCGCGTATTCTTCGGTGATACCACAATAAATAGGTAACGTGTCAATTTTTTCAAGGATCCGCTCTAGTTCACTTTCTGTGACTTTTTTAGGATCATTGATTGGACGACCTAACAAGAATTTTAATTGATAGTTTTGGGTTTCCTTACATTCAATATAGGCCTCAAATGATTGTGGTCGTTGCTTCAGATTATTCAAGATCATCGCATTCGGATTACCGCTCTTACCCTCTAGAATGTGGTATTGAAAATTAAATTCTGAAATAAGCCTTTCAATTGGATCCCTTAAAAGCATAAACAATAATTTGTCTGCAAACTCATCCGTATTTTTAGTACTGAATATCTCAGCGCCTTTAAATCTTCGATGCTTACTAGAAAAATCGACATGGTAAATGGTGGTAGTACCAACGCGATTTGTTTTATGTGTTGGTGTTAAGCTTTCTGTCGAATTGTTATTTTTGAAAGCTGATTGCAGAAGACCGACAAACGTTGAGCCTCCAGACTTAGGAATATGTAAAAAAATAGCCTCTTTAGTTTTCTTGTTTTTACTTTTAGAAAAAATTGAAAGCATATATTTACGTGTTTGTTACAAATATAAGTTTAAAAAAAACAGTATAAAATTTAAATCAGGATCATAAGTAATGCAACTAGACCACTACTCTAACTTTTTTAAAAAACGCTTGTTTCCAATAACCGTTGTCTGTGACAATGTGACCAATGCTCCAAATATTGGTGGTTTGTTTAGAACTTGTGACGCCTTTGGAATTGAAAAATTGATTTTTTGTGGTTCGGAAATTTCCATGGGTAGGAAAATGGCGAAAACGTCGCGAGCCACTGAAAAATCTGTCAATTATAGCATCGCGTCGAATAGTTTGGATGTTGTAACACAATTAAAAAATGAAGGCTATTTTCTAATAGCACTTGAAATCACTTCAGAAAGCAACTCCTTAGCCACGTTTAAATTTATAAAGGACACACCTATTGCTTTAATTATAGGCGATGAAAATTTTGGAATTTCTGAAACAACCATGGCACAATGTGATGCAACGGTACATATTGATATGTATGGACAAAATAGCAGTATGAATGTCGTACAAGCCACAAGTGTTACTTTGTATGAAATTACCAAACAACTTAAATAAAGTCTTCATATATTTAACCTATTAAATCAATTAAATGAATTCAAAAACTATAGCTAACGGTATTTTAAGAGCTGTTGGTATTATTATAGCTATTGCCTTGGTATTGTATTTTTTATATAAGATCCAATCGGTGATTGTCTATATCTTATTGGCTGCTGTCATTTCTCTTATTGGAAGACCTATCGTTTTGTTCCTAAGACGACGACTTAAATTCAATAATACAGTCGCTGTAATTTGCACCATGGTGCTTTTAGTCGGTGTTTTCGTAGGAATTATTAGTTTGTTGATACCGTTGTTAATCGAACAAGGTCAAAACTTATCGCTTTTAGATATCAATCAGCTACAAACCAATATTGAAGAGTTGTATCGTGCGACCCTATCCTATCTTGAATTAAACCATATCGATGCAGAAAAAGCCATTAAGGAGTCTAAAATATTATCGAGTTTAGATTATAGTATCATTCCTAATTTTTTAAATAATATCGCCTCTGGTTTGGGTAGTATTGGCATCGGACTCATGTCGGTATTGTTTATTGCTTTTTTCTTTTTAAAGGATAGTAATTTATTTCAGCAAGGTGTCATGACCTTTGTGCCAAATGAGAAAGAATTAAGATTGAAGCGCTCGTTCACTAAAATATCGGATTTACTTTCGCGGTATTTTGTAGGTTTATTTCTGCAAATTTTTATACTGTTTGTTATATACACCATTGGGCTCTTAATTATAGGTGTTAAAAATGCCGTAGTCATTGCATTTTTATGTGCGCTCATTAATATCATACCTTATTTAGGACCACTAATTGGTGGCGCACTGATGATGCTATTAGTCATGACTAATAATTTAGGTGATAGTTTTAATGAGGTCATCTTACCGAATATATCCTACACACTCATCATATTGGTAATTGCTCAATTGATAGATAATTTCTTTAGTCAGCCTATCATATTTTCCAAAAGTGTGAAATCACATCCTCTTGAAATTTTCTTGATTATCATTATTGCTGGATTGCTGTTTGGCGTCGTAGGAATGATTGTTGCTGTTCCTAGTTATACGGCTATAAAAGTAATTCTTAAAGAGTTTTTATCTGATAACAAGGTGGTAAAAAAATTAACTCAAGGACTTTAGATTTTCATTGAACAGGCATCTTTTACATACTGAAATTCAACATTTCATTGAAGAAAACCTTCATACGAATGTGTCAAAATTGCTTTTAAAAGGGACGTCATTTCCCAAAGTGTCCACCACGGAGATTGTCGAACAAATAGAAGCTAAATTAAAATGTAAAAAAAAATTGCCAACGTGGTTTTCCACAAATAACATTTATTATCCGAACAAACTAAATATTGAACAGACATCTTCAGAAGTCTCTGCAAAGTATAAGTCACAACTTATCACTGGTAAAACTATAGCGGATCTCACGGGTGGTTTTGGAGTTGATTCTTACTATTTTTCAAAGCAATTTAAAACGGTAGATCATTTTGAAATCAATAAGAACTTATCAGAGATTGTCACTCACAATTTAAAGCAATTAGGTGTCACAAATGTACATACTAGAGCCACAGATGGCATTGACTATCTAAAATCGCAATCGACCTTTTATGATTGGTTGTATCTTGATCCTTCTAGAAGACATGACGTGAAGGGAAAAGTTTTCTTTTTGAATGATTGTGAACCCAATGTTCCAGAGCGCTTAGATGACCTGTTTGAGTTAAGTGATCAGATACTTATTAAAACGTCCCCTCTGTTAGATATTTCTTCCGGTATTTCAGAATTATCTCAAGTAAAAACGATCCATATAGTAGCCGTTAACAATGAAGTTAAAGAATTACTTTGGCATATAGAAAACGGCTTCAATGGTGATATCACCATCAAAACCGTTAATTTATTAGAAGAGAGCCATCAGGAATTTTCTTTTATTCTAAAAGAGGAGTCTTTGGCAAATTCAAGATTGGATTTCCCTAAATCATTTTTATTTGAACCCAATGCTGCTATTTTAAAATCGGGTGGATTCAACAGTATTGCCAATAAATTTCAACTCTTTAAGCTGCATCAGCATTCGCATTTATACACGAGTGATGATGTGATTGAATTTCCTGGGAGGTCATTCAAAATTGAATCTGTTATTGATTACAGTAAAAAATCAATGAGACAACTATCCAATACCAAAGCCAATATCACGATTCGCAATTTCCCTGAAAGTGTACAACAAATTAGAGGAAAATATCGCATAAAAGATGGTGGTATCACCTATCTGTTTTTTACGACGAACTCGGATAACAAGAAAATAGTAATTGTGTGCTCTAAACTATAGACTTTTTAGAGGTTGACAGGAACTGTTTCTATCAAATAATTGTCAGATCCAACTTCTATGTCAAAACTCATACATTGATCCATAGTATACACTACCTTTTCGTCAGTAACACCAGTTGTGTTTTTAATGACATTAAAAATAATGTCATCCGCAGCAAAGGCTAAATAGCTTGAAGCATTTCCTGGACTTAAATTCGATACAGTGTGTAAGACAATGCCTTCTGAAGTCGCAATTTCCAAGGTCACAGCAATCGTACCATTGTTAGTGATTCGTGCTTGCGGATCTTGTGCATCACAAACGGGATCAAAAGCTTGAGTTACCGTTGATGATTCAATGGCATTATTAACATCAGTTGGCTCATCCTGTAATGACTCTACAGAACAGTTAAAGCATGAAGTAAAGACAATTGCGCAAGCAATTGCATGTTTAAGTAGGTTTTTCATCGTTTTGGGGTTTAATGAAATATGGGGCAAATATAGACCTAAATCTATTTAAAACAAATTATTTTATCGTTAAAATGAATAATATATTCGATGAAATGCAATAATTCTGATGAGATATCGACGAAATACATCACTAAATTACTGATATACAAGGGTTTTTTAACTTTAGAGCTGATTTCCTATAAAACAAAAAAGCTCCACCTGTTAAAGATGAAGCTTTTTGTGAGCCCTGAAGGATTCGAACCTTCGACCGCCTCCTTAGAAGGGAGGTGCTCTATCCAGCTGAGCTAAGAGCCCTAAAAAAAGTCGGGGTGGCAGGATTCGAACCTGCGACCTCCGCGTCCCAAACGCGGCGCGATAACCGGGCTACGCTACACCCCGAAAATCGGTTATCTAACTTTGAGAAAATAATTTTCAATTTGTCTCAAATTTCGAGGTGCAAATATATAGTAAATCTTTAAAAATTGACAACTTTTATCATTAAATTTAAGCATAAAATTTATTTTAATGAAATTTATTAGACAAACTATATTCATATTCAGTGTGATAAGTGTTTTTGCTTGTGCACAAGATAAAAATCCAGTAAATAAAGAAAATACATATGAGGTCGTTGTACCAGAATTGACGAATCCTTGGGGATTTACATTTCTTCCAGATGGTTCCATGCTTATTAATGAAAAAGAAGGTAAAATGATCCATTTTAAAAATGGCAAGAAGATTAATATTGAAGGTGTTCCAGAAGTTTACTTTCGTGGTCAAGGAGGTTTGCTAGATATCGAACTTCATCCAAAATTTGAAGAAAATGGATGGATTTACCTTTCTTATGCATCTTCAGAAGGTGATGAAAAAGGCGGTCATACGGCCATTGCAAGAGTTAAGTTAGATTCAAACACCCTAGTAGACCACGAACTATTATATAAGGCTACACCAAATACGACACGAGGACAGCATTTTGGATCTCGTATTATCTTTGACGATTCAGGCTACCTATATTTTACAATTGGCGAACGTGGTAATCGGGATGTAAATCCGCAAGATATTACTAGAGATGGTGGTAAAGTTTATCGTTTACACGATGATGGGACCATTCCTGAAGACAACCCATTTAAGGACCATAAAAATGCAAAAACCGCGATCTATTCTTATGGCCATCGGAATCCTCAAGGCATGGTACTTCACCCTGAGACTCGAGAAATCTGGACTCATGAGCATGGCCCAAAAGGTGGTGATGAGATCAACATTATTAAACCTGGTAAAAATTATGGCTGGCCAGTTATCACCTATGGCGTTAACTACAGTGGTACATCCATCACCAACAAGACTTCGCATCCAGATATGGAGCAACCCCTACACTACTGGGTGCCCTCTATTGCTCCTAGTGGTATGGCTTTTATATCCAGTGATAAATACAAAGGTTGGCGAGGTAATTTATTGGTGGGATCTTTAAAATTTCAATATTTAGATAATTGCTACATCAAAGATGGTAAGGTGGTCAAAGAAGAACGATTACTCGACAAAATTGGCCGTGTTCGTTCTATCGAGGAAGGTCCAGATGGCTATATTTATGTAGGTGTTGAGAATTTAGGTATTGTAAAATTAATTCAAAAGTAAATGCGACAAATTATTGGAACGTGCATACTGTCCATATTATGCTTAGCTTGTAATTTTTCGAAAAAAGAAAAAGACATGGCGAATTCAGTCTCTAACAACTCGGAAACTCAATTTCAAAATTCAGCACTTGAAAGAAGCATGATGAGAGGCGAAAAAATATATAAAAACTTTTGTATGTCTTGTCATGGCAGTAATGGCAAAGGTATGTCAAAGGCATTCCCTCCACTCGCTAATTCAGATTATTTGATGAATCAACAAAAAGCGAGTATTCGTGCGATAAAATATGGTCAATCAGGAGAAATTACGGTAAATGGTAAAATTTATAATAGTGTCATGTCGCCATTAGGACTCAAAGATAAGGAAGTAGCAGATGTCATGAATTACATTAACAACAGTTGGGGAAATTCAAATGATCGGTTAATAACTGAGGAAGAAGTTTCAAGAATTGAACAGTGATATTATCTCATAATTGTTAAATTTGTTGTACTAAAAATCAGTCCTATTTTATGCTTATTATCGGTATTGCAGGTGGTACAGGTTGTGGTAAAACAACCGTTGTCAATCAAATCCTAAATGAATTACCAGAAGGTGAAGTTGGTGTCATTTCTCAAGATTCCTATTATAAGGATACCTCACATTTGAGTTACGAAGAACGTGTTAAAATAAATTTTGATCACCCGAGATCCATAGATTTTGAATTATTGGAAGCTCATTTGAAGGAATTACGTTTGAATAAACCCGTTGATCAGCCTGTATATTCCTTCGTAAAACACAATCGTACTGGTGATGTTATCAAGACCATGCCGAGGAAAGTCATGATTGTTGAAGGGATTTTAATTTTAACAAATCCAGAGCTGCGCGACATGTTCGATATCAAGATTTTTGTACATGCGGATAGCGATGAACGACTTATCCGACGCCTGAAACGCGATATCTCTGAGCGTGGTCGAGATATAGATGAAGTGCTTAGCAGATACCAGAACACCTTAAAGCCTATGCATCAGCAGTTTATAGAACCGATGAAGGAATATGCCGATATTATTATTCCAAACAACAAATACAATACTGTGGCAGTTGATATCGTAAAGACAATTATCAACGAAAAACTGATTAATTAAATGCTGAAATACCTTAAAAATATATTTGTGCTCGTCTTTATAGTTTTTGCTATTTGGATGCTGTTCATTGACTCCAACTCTCTTTTGATCCATAGTGAGCTCAACGAGGATATCAACGATTTGGAAAATGAAAAAGCCTATTACAGAAAAGAAATGCAAAAAGACAAAGAAGCCATTAAAGAATTAAGTACAGATGAAGGTATTGAGAAATTGGCTCGTGAGAAGTATTATATGAAGAAGGAAAATGAGGATATTTATATCATTGAATATCAAGACAGCATAAAACAAGAGAAAGAGAAATGAATAAAACGTTATTTAATGAGTTTTCTGATGTTTCCTCTAAACAATGGAAACAAAAAATACAAGCAGATTTAAAAGGTGCAGATTATAACGACACCCTCATTTGGCATACCAATGAAGGTATTGATGTCAAACCCTTTTATCACGCAGACGAATTTGAAACAAAACCAGACGTATCTGGAGCTCAAGCTTGTAATTTTAAAATCGGTCAATCCATATATGTCGCCAATGCAGCGCTATCAAATCAATCGGCTGTGGAGGCCATTTCTAAAGGTGCAGAATCGATCGAATTTATCATTCCACATAAGGAAATTCCTATTTCAGACTTATTAAAAAATATCGACCTCTCCACGACTCCAGTGCATCTTAAGTTACAATTTCTGTCTTCAGAATTTTTAAAACAAATTCCGAATCATGAATCTTTAGTCGTTCATTCAGATATTATTGGCCATTTAGCACGCACAGGGAATTGGTACGATAACCTTAAAAGCGATCATGAAGGTTTTGAAAATTTTGTCCAACAGTTTGATACTCTAAGTATTGATGTTGGATTGTATCAAAATGCAGGTGCTCAAATGGTGCAACAATTGGCTTATGCCCTGTGCCATGTCAATGAATATTTAAATCATTGTGACACCATATTGGATACAGCATCTAAACAGCATTTAAAAGTCATTTTCAATGTGGCTGTTGGTAGTAATTATTTCTTTGAAATAGCCAAACTTAGAGCATTGCGAAAATTATATGCTTCGCTGGCTAAACTCTATGATTGTCATTTAGAATGTGTCATTACAGCCATGCCAACGCGTCGTAATAAAACGATTTACGATTACAACACTAACATGTTGAGAACCACCACAGAATGTATGAGTGCTATTCTAGGTGGAGCCAACACGATTATAAACAGGCCTTATGATGACCTGTATCACAAGCGAAATGATTTCGGTGATCGCATAGCGAGAAATCAACTTCTCATCTTAAAGAATGAAAGCTATTTTGATAAAGTTAATAATCCGTCTGATGGTGCCTATTACATTGAAAGCTTGTCAGATCAGTTAGCTGAAAAAGCGTTGGAATTATTCAAAGACATTGAAAAAAATGGTGGGTTTTTATCGCAGCTGAAGGAAGGAACTATTCAAAAGAAAATTAAAGAAAGTGCTGCTAAAGAGCAGGAACAGTTTGAGCAAGGTGCATACGTTTTGTTAGGCACTAATAAACATCCTAATCCGTCAGATAAAATGAAGGATCATTTAGAGATTTATCCTTTTGTCAAAACCAATCCAGTAAAAACATTGATTGAGCCAATTATCGAAAAACGGCTTGCTGAAAGTATGGAACAACAACGACTTAATAATGAATAAAATCAAGAATATGAAACTAAAAATAGCAGTAGTAGCCTTCAGTTTATGCTTCTTTACCTGTAAGGAGGATGCAAAAAAAACGGTAGAATTCAACTACAAATATCCAAGCGTAGAACAACTATTGGATTGTGGAGATGATATGGACACTCAATTATTTCAGGAAGCTTTGTACTCTTTTGAGGCCGATCTTATTGCGTTTTACACACCCGATCAACCTGTGTATTCAAGAGCTTATAGCTTATTTGTAAGTCAAGCAATAAACAATCGAATTGTTTACCAAAATATGGTTTCCGATCATTCAAAAGCTGTCTTCCAGGCCTTAAAACAGGATGAAACACTATGGACGACTAATCCTGATGGAAGTCATTTAAATTACAATCATCCTATTTTTAAATGTATTGGTGCACATATTGAAGACGAACAACTCCACAAAACTTTTAACGCACTTATTGATACCAACAGCATGAGTTTAAGAATGTTTGGTGATCAATTGAGACGAAAGACCTTTGGGATGAAGGATGATAAGTACTTAGCAACCTATGTGGCATTAGAGTTGTATTATGCTAAGTTTTTTGATGTCGATTTTAATAAAGAGGTTCCAGATGTTTCCGAGACTGAAAAGCAGTCTTCCAATTTAAATACTGAAAAAGACGGTCACGAAGGACATAATCACTAAAAGATGCGTAAGAATATCGAACATATCACTTTAGGTGACACGCCTAATTTAAACACTAAAAACGAATCTGAATCTTTTAAAACGGCTGAAGATATTGAGGTAAAATCTACTTATTCAAAAAAAGATATTGAACAAGTGGAACACCTTAATTTTGTGGCAGGTATAGCACCATTTTTAAGAGGTCCTTATAGCACCATGTATGTCAGGAGACCTTGGACGATTCGTCAATATGCTGGATTTTCAACGGCGGAAGACAGTAATGCGTTCTACCGCAGAAACTTAGCGGCTGGTCAAAAAGGACTTTCTGTGGCCTTTGATTTAGCGACACACAGAGGTTATGATTCGGATCATGAACGCGTGGTTGGTGATGTTGGTAAAGCGGGTGTTGCCATTGATTCGGTTGAAGACATGAAAATTCTATTTGACCAGATTCCTTTAGATAAAATGTCTGTATCTATGACCATGAATGGTGCGGTACTGCCAATTATGGCGTTTTATATTGTTGCTGCGGAAGAGCAAGGTGTATCACCAGAGCAACTAGCTGGAACCATTCAGAATGACATTCTAAAGGAGTTTATGGTGAGAAACACGTACATCTACCCTCCTACACCTTCTATGAAAATCATTTCTGATATTTTTGAATATACTAGTCAGAACATGCCGAAATTTAATAGTATCAGTATTTCTGGTTACCATATGCAGGAAGCTGGAGCAACTTGTGACATTGAGCTGGCTTACACCTTGGCTGATGGTATGGAATACATCAAAAAGGGACTGGAAGCTGGAATGGATATTGACACATTTGCACCTCGGTTGTCGTTCTTTTGGGCTATTGGAATGAATCATTTTATGGAAATCGCCAAAATGCGTGCGGCACGAATGCTTTGGGCTAAAATTGTTAAACAATTTAATCCAAAAAATCCAAAATCCTTGGCATTAAGAACGCATTGTCAAACTTCCGGATGGAGTCTAACAGAACAGGATCCCTTTAATAATGTGGCTCGAACCACGATTGAAGCGGCTGCAGCTGCCTTTGGCGGCACTCAAAGTTTACATACGAATGCCTTAGATGAAGCCATCGCTTTACCAACTGATTTTTCTGCCAGGATCGCGCGTAACACTCAAATATTCCTGCAGGAAGAAACCGGTATTACCAAAACTGTTGATCCTTGGGCAGGCAGCTATTATGTTGAAAAACTAACCCATGATATAGCTCAAAAAGCATGGTCGTTAATCGAAGAAGTTGAAACTTTGGGAGGTATGACTAAGGCCATTGAAGCCGGAATTCCTAAACTTAGAATTGAAGAAGCGGCAGCAAGAAAACAAGCGCGAATAGATTCTGGCCAAGATATTATTGTAGGTGTTAATAAATACAGATTAGACCAGGAAGATCCAATCACCACCTTGGAAGTCGATAACCAATCCGTGCGAAATGGACAAATCAAGCGATTAAAAACGATCAAATCGCAAAGAAATGCCAAAGCGGTCTCTGAATCACTTTCGAAATTAACGGAAGCAGCCCGTACAGGCGATGAAAATTTATTAGCTTTAGCTGTTAATGCAGCACGAGAACGTGCCACATTAGGTGAGATAAGCGATGCTCTTGAAGTAGAGTTCGGTAGGTATAAAGCACAAATTAAATCTTTTTCAGGCGTGTATAGTAAAGAAATTAAAGACGATAGAAGTTTTAAAAAGGCCAGAGCATTAGCAGATAAATTTGCAGAACAGGATGGTCGTAGACCTCGTATTATGATTGCCAAAATGGGACAAGATGGACATGACCGTGGTGCTAAAGTTGTCGCTACTGGTTATGCAGATGTGGGCTTTGATGTGGATATTGGCCCCTTATTTCAAACACCTAAAGAAGCCGCCAAGCAGGCTGTTGAAAATGATGTTCATATTTTAGGCGTATCTTCTTTAGCTGCAGGACATAAGACATTAGTTCCTCAAGTGATAGATGAACTAAAAAAACACGGTCGAGACGATATTATGGTGATCGTAGGTGGTGTGATTCCTCAACAAGATTATCAGTTTTTATTTGATGCTGGAGCTGTGGCAGTTTTTGGACCTGGTACTAAAATTAGCGACGCTGCGATCAAAATACTAGAGATTTTACTCGATTAATCTGCCAGCACATCAGATGTCGAGAAATGATGTGATGCTAAGTTATTTTTAGATTTTTAACCGTCATATGTAGGATATTTCGTTAAAACTTGTTAAACTTCTTTTAATCAACCGATTGTTTCTATACTTTGAGCTATCTATCAATAGATTTTTTTCAAATAATAATCTATTGTGTTGAATGTAAACATTCATTTCACTAATAAAACGCTTTAAACATGATTACAAAACCATCAAAATTAAGCATGTTCCTCATGCTAATGGCAACCATTTTTGCCTTCAATTCTTTCGCCCAAGAATTATCTGAAGTTTCAAAGGAAATTTCAGTGAATGAAAAAATTCCATTTAATCCAGAAGTAAAAAAGGGTACCTTGAGTAATGGTCTCACCTATTACATCAAAAATAATGGAAAACCAGAAAACAAAGTCGAATTGCGACTTGTCGTAAAAGCCGGTTCTATCTTAGAAGATGAAGATCAACGTGGTCTTGCTCATTTCATGGAGCATATGAATTTCAATGGGACCAAAAACTTTAAGAAAAATGAGCTTGTCGATTACTTACAAAGTATTGGTGTTAAGTTTGGCGCTCACTTAAACGCGTATACAAGCTTTGACGAAACCGTCTATATTTTACCAATTCCTAGCGAAGATCCGGAAAAGTTGGAGAAAGGGTTTCAGATTCTAGAGGATTGGGCGCATAACGCCCTTCTAACAGATGAAGAAATCGACAATGAACGTGGTGTTGTTTTAGAAGAATACCGCTTAGGTAAAGGCGCCAATGAGCGTATGATGCAGAAGTATTTGCCAAAAATGCTTTATGGCTCTAAATACGCAGATCGCCTGCCAATTGGAACTAAGGAGAATCTTGAAACTTTTGATTATGAAAGTCTACGACGCTTTTATAAAGACTGGTATCGTCCAGATTTAATGGCTGTGATGGCTGTTGGCGATGTGGATGTTGAAACTTTAGAGGCTAAAATCAAATCACACTTTGGAAATATTCCAGCACCAAAAAATCCTAAACCACGACAGGAGTTTGATTTGCCAAATCATGAAGAGACTTTTATCGCCATCGAATCTGACAAAGAAGCGTCATTTTCTCAAGTGCAAGTGATGTTTAAAGATAAAGACAATGCAGAAGCAGACAAAACATTAAAAGATTACAGACATTCTATCGTTCAGAATCTCTTTTCGCAAATGATTAACAATCGTTTAGATGAGATTAGAAACGGTGAAAACCCGCCTTTTGTATTTGGATCTAGCTATTATGGCGGAACTTATGCTAAAAACAAAAATGCCTATCAATCGTTTGCTATGACCAAAGAAACAGGGCAAATGGAAGCCTTGGAGACCTTATTGAAGGAAAACATGCGTGTCAAACAACACGGTTTTTTTGAAGGCGAATTTGAACGTGCTAAAAAAGATATTTTAGCGCGCATGGAAAAAAGCTATAAAGACAGAGATAAAATGGAATCCAATAGAGTGATTGGTGAATATGTGAGACATTTTCTAGAAAATGAACCGATGCCAGGCATTGCATGGGAATTTAATTTTTATCAACAGCAGTTACCGACTATCCAATTAGAAGAAGTGAATGCCCTTATCTCAGACTATATTAAAGATGAGAATCGTGTCATTATTTTAACAGGTCCAGAAAAAGAAGGCTTGGAGAAAGTCACTGAAACCGAAGTGAAAAACATACTTGAATCGATAGAAACTCAAGAATTAGAACCCTACAAAGATGAGGCCGTTGCCACAAGTTTAATGACGACCATGCCAACACCTGGAAGTATCTCTAATTATGAAGTCAATGATAAATTAGGAACAACGACCTTAACGTTGAGTAATGGTGCTAAAGTCACCTATAAAGTGACCGATTTCAAAAATGATGAAATCTTATTTGATGCTTACAGCTACGGTGGAACATCCCTTTATTCTATTGAAGACTACAAAGCGACCGTTAATGCTAATGGTGGTTTAGCAGAAGCTGGTGTCAATGGATTCGACAAAGTGGAATTAGGAAAAATGATGTCTGGTAAAATTGTAAGGGTTAGACCGAGTATTGGAACTTACAGTGAAGGATTTTCAGGAGCTGCATCTCCAAAAGACTTTGAAGATTTATTCCAATTAGTACATCTGTACTTCACAGCATTAAATAAAGATGAGAAAGCGTTCAATTCATTCAAGGAAAAGCAAAAATCCTTTTTAGGAAATATGATGTCTAATCCGCAAACCTACTTTTCAGTGAAAATGGGTGAATTTATGTATGGTGATAATCCGAGATATACAGGGTTCCCTACTCCTGAAAAAATGGATGCTGCCGATTATGATTTGGCTTACGAGAAATATCAAGAACGATTTGCAGACGCTGGTGATTTTCATTTTTATTTCGTAGGAAATATTGATGAAAAGCAATTGGTAACGTATGTGAGCAAGTACATCGCGAGTTTGCCTGGAAAAAACTCGAATGAAATGTATGAAGTGACAGATTTCAGACCGCTTACAGGACAACATGAAAAAATTATAGAAAAAGGAAAAGACCCTAAAAGCTCTGTAGGTATTACGTTTCACGGAGCCACAGATTACGATCCAAAAGAGGCTTTTGCTTTACAAACCTTAGGTGAAATATTAACCATTAAATTAATTGAACAGTTGCGAGAAGAAGAAGGCGGTGTTTATGGTGCTGGTGCTAGAGGAAGTATTAGTAAAATGCCTTATGCTTGGTATCGTTTTACTATCAATTTTCCTTGCGGTCCTGAAAACGTCGATAAACTGAAAAATGCAGCCTTAACAGAAGTTGATAAATTGGTGACTGATGGTCCTACACAAAAAGACTTAGACAAGGTCAAGGAATCGTACATCTTGGAACACAAAGAAGATATGAAAGAGAACCGCTTTTGGCTACGTACCCTTAAAAATGCTGATTATGAGAAAAAGGATGCGACGAAAATATTAGAGTTTGAAGATAGCGTTAATGAGTTATCAACGGACTATCTACAAGAAGTCGCAAAGAAATACTTGTCGGGCGATTATATTATCGGAATTCACAACCCTGAATCCTGATAAAAATCTCCTTAAAATTAGAAAAGCAGCTGTTAAAAGCTGCTTTTTTTGTTAACAACTTCCATTTCCAAAAGTCGTAAATAATCGTATTTTTACAATCCAATAAAACCAAATCATTTAATGGGTAAAATCATTGCAATTGCCAATCAAAAAGGTGGTGTCGGTAAAACAACCACTTCCGTTAACTTAGCAGCATCACTCGGTGTACTCGAGAAAAAAGTACTTCTTATAGATGCCGATCCTCAAGCCAATGCGACTTCTGGATTAGGTATCGATGTTGAACAAGTAAACATTGGAACCTACCAATTACTAGAACATACGGCTTCAGCTGAAGAATCAATTATAAAAACAGATTCCCCAAATGTTGATATCATTCCTGCACATATCGATTTGGTGGCGATTGAAATAGAATTAGTAGACAAAGATGAGCGTGAGTATATGCTTCAAAAAGCTATAGCACATTTAAAATCGGCTTACGATTACATTTTAATCGATTGTGCGCCTTCTTTAGGCTTGTTAACCTTAAATGCATTAACGGCATCAGATGCTGTAATTATTCCAATTCAGTGTGAGTATTTTGCACTAGAAGGCTTAGGAAAATTATTGAATACGATCAAAAGTGTTCAGAAAATCCATAATACCAATCTCGACATTGAAGGTATGTTGCTCACCATGTTTGATCAAAGATTACGCTTATCAAATCAGGTTGTAGAAGAAGTACAAAAGCATTTCAGCGATATGGTTTTTGAGACCATTATTCAAAGAAACGTTAGACTGGGTGAAGCACCTAGTTATGGTGAAAGCATCATAAAATATGATGTAAGCAGTAAAGGTGCCACAAATTATTTAAGTTTGGCAAAGGAAATCATAAATAAGAATTCATAATGGCGAAGGCAACAAAAAAACAGGCATTGGGTAGAGGGTTATCTGCATTGTTGAAAGACCCATCCAATGATATTAAATCAGCACAAGATAAACACGCAGATACAATTATTGGGAATATTGTGGAACTGGACATTGATGCCATTGAAATTAACCCATTTCAGCCACGTACCAATTTTAATGAAGAAACCTTACGGGAATTAGCTTCCTCAATAAAGGAATTAGGAGTTATTCAACCAATTACGGTTCGAAAATTAGAATTCAATAAATTTCAATTGGTCTCAGGAGAACGCCGTTTTAGAGCGTCTAAATTAATTGGACTCACTACGATTCCTGCGTATATTAGAATAGCCAATGACCAAGAATCCTTGGAAATGGCCTTAGTTGAAAATATTCAGCGTCAAGATTTAGATCCTATTGAAATTGCACTCTCGTACCAACGCCTTATAGATGAAATTGCTTTAACTCAAGAACAAATGAGTGAACGTGTTGGTAAAAAACGATCAACCATTGCCAACTATTTGCGATTATTAAAATTAGATCCCATCATTCAAACGGGAATGAGAGATGGATTTATTAGTATGGGACATGGTAGAGCGATTATAAATATCGAAGATCAAAATGAACAATTGGATATTTATGAGAAAATAATCACTGATAAACTGTCGGTTCGAGCCACAGAAGCTTTGGTGAAAAATCATCAAAATCCAACAGCCTCCAAAAGCGCGGAATCGAAGCCTTTGCCTAAGTTTGTTAAAAAAGGTATAAAAGAATTTTCAGAATACTTCGGACATAAAATTAGCGTTAAAGTATCTAAGAATGGAAAAGGACAAATCACCATTCCTTTTCATTCTGAAGAAGATTTCAATCGCATAAAAAAATTAGTACAAAGTGCTAAATAAGTGTATTCTTACTTGTGTCTTCTCTTTACTGTTCTTAGGAGTTTCCTTAGCGCAAGAAGATAATAAATCAGATGAAGTGGACACGAGTTTAATGGTCGTTAAGGATTCTGTTTCCACTAAAAAAAGAGAACCTATTAATGTCTTAGCGCCATCAAAAGCAGCCTTCTACTCTGCTGTATTACCCGGACTTGGTCAGGCTTACAATAAAAAATATTGGAAAATACCTTTAGTATATGCAGCGATTGGAATTCCTGTTTATTTCTATATTCAAAATGACAAGGATTATGATTTGTATAGGGATGCTTACAGAAAACGATTGGCAGGCTTTGTTCAAGGATCTGAGGGCGACCCATTCCCAAACGTATCTAATGACGGTCTCATTAGAGCTCAACAACAACTAAGACGTAATAAAGAATTAGCATTGCTATTGACTATTGGCATGTATGCCCTAAATATCGTCGATGCGAATGTAGATGCTCATTTATTGCAGTTCAACGTGGATGAAGATTTATCGTTACGGCCGCATTTTAAATACAATCAAATGGAAAACACGTCTGATTTAGGCCTAACGCTTAATTTTAAATTCTAAGGTATGAGAGTGGCAATTTTGGGTTATGGCAAAATGGGAAAAGAAATAGAGCAAATTGCTTTAGAACGTGGACATGACATTGCTCTTAAAGTATCTAGTGATACCAAAAGTTTTTCTCTGAACAACTGTGATGTGGCTATTGATTTTAGTTTACCGTCAACTGCTGTTGCCAATATTTCGAGATGCTTAGAAGAAGGCGTGCCCGTGATTTCAGGAACCACAGGTTGGTTAGATGCCTATGATGATGTCGTAGCCAAATGTAAATCAGTAAACGGTACCTTTTTATACGCTTCCAATTTCAGTTTAGGGGTCAATATCTTCTTTGAATTAAATCGAAACCTCACTGAGCTTTTAAATAAATTCCCACAGTATATCCCAAGTATTGAAGAAATTCATCACACTCAAAAATTAGATGCTCCTAGCGGAACAGCCATCTCTTTAGCTGAAGACATTATAAAGGATTCTTCCTATAAAAATTGGACTTTAGAAGCTCCGAAGAAAGACGAGATTGGCATTGTAGCTAAGCGTATTTCGCAAGTACCCGGAACACATGAAGTGAATTTTGATTCAGAGGTCGATAGTATTCAAATTAAGCATACGGCACACAGTAGAAAAGGATTTGCACTCGGTGCTGTTATCGCTTCGGAATTTATTCATGATAAAAAAGGCGTATTTACTATGAAAGACGTCTTAAATATTAGTTAATTTGCAATATTATTCTAATGTTTACAATAGTTTTCAATTTCATAACACAAAAGTAAGATTATGACTATCACACAGTGGTTACTATTTATCCTCATCATACAAGTCATTCATGGACTAGCAACGTGGAAACTCTACATTAAAGCTGGACGTCAAGCGTGGGAAGCCTTTGTACCAATTTACAATGCCGTAGTTCTCATGAAGATCATAAATCGCCCATGGTGGTGGACGATATTATTATTTGTGCCAATTGTGAACCTGATTATGCTTCCCGTAGTATGGGTTGAAACAGCTCGTAGTTTTGGTAAAAATCAATATTTAGATACCTTCTTAGCGATCGTGTCATTAGGTTTCTATAATTTTTACTTAAACTATGTAGCCAATGTCTCTTATGTTGAAAATCGTGATCTACATCCAAAATCGAGTTCTGGTGACTGGGTAAGTTCCATCTTATTCGCTATTGTAGCAGCAACGATTGTACACACCTATTTCATTCAACCATTTACAATTCCGAGTTCTTCTTTGGAAAAATCCTTATTGGTTGGTGACTTCCTGTTTGTTAGTAAATTTCATTATGGTGCCAGAGTTCCCATGACAACCGTAGCAACACCGATGGTTCATGACACCATTCCTGGTTTGAATGTCAAGTCTTACCTTTTTAATGACAATTATGAAAAGCGAAAAACGGCATGGAAGAACAAGCTACAATTGCCTTACATGAGGTTACCTGGTTTTGAATCTATTGAACGCAATGATATTGTGGTCTTTAATCAACCTGCCGATACTTTATTGAACATGAATGATTTCAATCCTGATCGGAATTATTATAAGCCTATAGATAAGAAAACTAATTTAGTTAAACGATGTGTTGGTGTTCCTGGTGACTCTCTAGAAGTTAGAGATGGTTATGTGTATATTAACGGTAAGAAAAATGCGTTACCAGATAGGGCTAAATTACAATTCTCCTATGCTATTGAGTTAAAAGGCACGTATACAGGAGAACAAATTATGAATGCGCTACAGCGCTACGATATCACCGATTCACCTTATCAAATAGGCGAATCTACCATTGTGGTTCAAGCGACAGTAGAAGCCGCAGAAAAAGCTAAAAATCATCCTAATTTTG
The DNA here is from genome assembly GCA_018222915.1 of Algicola sp. Taxonomy (GTDB): domain Bacteria; phylum Bacteroidota; class Bacteroidia; order Flavobacteriales; family Flavobacteriaceae; genus Psychroserpens. The sequence continues at coordinate 64,746 of JAAEZI010000013.1, forward strand.
CGAGTGTGACTCGTCGCGTCACTCCCAAAGGTGAGGATGGAAATTTATTTCCAAGAGCCGCTCAATTTCCGTGGAATTATGACAATTTTGGACCCATTTATATCCCCAAAGAAGGTGAAACTGTTCAACTTAATATGGAAGTTTTACCGCTTTATAAAAGGCTCATTTCAGAATATGAAGGTAATAAAGTGACAACCAAAGGCAATCAGATTCTTATAAATGATACTCCAGCAACATCCTATACCTTCAAACAGAACTATTATTGGATGATGGGAGACAATAGAGATAATTCCATTGATGCTAGAGCTTGGGGTTATGTGCCATTTGACCATGTGGTTGGGAAACCTGTATTTATTTGGATGAGCTGGGACGGACTTAAAAATCCGCGTTGGGATCGTTGGTTTACGACCGTTGGAGGTAGCGGCAAACGTACCTCTTATCTCATTCCATTTTTGATTCTTTTAGGTGCTTGGCTAGTTTTTAATTCTTGGCGAAAGAAAAAGAAAGCTAACAAGGAGTCTTAATGCAATGAATCTTTTAATTCATCCAACATACTTTCCAAATGTGGCACATTTCGTAGCGATGTTACAAGCGGACCACGTTGTATTTGAAGTATGTGATAACTACCAAAAACAAACCTATCGCAATCGGACGTCCATTTATGGCGCCAATGGTAAATTGGATTTAAACGTGCCTGTGGTTTACTCTCAAAAGAACCGACAACTTTCTTCGGAGGTACTTATTCACAATGATGAGCCATGGCAATTACAACATCTTAAATCCCTAGAATCTGCCTATCGGATGTCGCCATTTTATGAATTTTACATAGATGAGCTTATGCCGT
>JAAEZI010000013.1:65599-80808 GCA_018222915.1 Algicola sp.
TTATTTGAAACAGATTTTAGTCATATCATGGCATTAAACTTTCAGAGTATTCAAATTATTTTTGATTGCTTACAACTCCCATTCGATTATTCAAAATCCTTAGTTTTTGACAAAGCGGCCAAAGATCATGCCGATGCGAGGGACTTAACCAATTGTAGAAAGGAAATACAGCAGACGTTTAAACCGTATGCGCAAGTCTTCGATCAAAAGCATGGATTTTTATCGAATTTGAGTATTTTGGATTTACTTTTCAATGAAGGTCCAAATACCGAACTCTATCTTAGAGATCAAAATCTGATGCTAAAATGATGCAACCTATTGTTCATTACGGCAGTCATTTTTTGCTACCGCTTATCATAGCCTACCTCTTTTATAAGTCGTCATGGAAACGCGCTTATCTGATTATGCTTTTAGCATTTGTGATTGATTTGGACCATTTGTTGGCAACACCACTTTTTGATCCAAATAGATGTAGTATCAATTTTCATCCACTTCACTCCTATTATGCGCTTGCCGTTTACCTGCTTTTAACCCTAATAAAAAAGACCAGAATTATTGGTTTGGGTTTATTGATTCATTTGTTAGCAGACCAACTCGATTGTTGGATGATGTAGTTATTTAAGTTTCAATTTTGCCATGATCGGATAATGATCAGAATACGTCACATCGAAGGTTTTAAAGCCATTAATATCGAATTCTGTATCATCCACCAACACAAAATCTATACGTACTGGAAAAAACTTAAAATTGAAAGTCCGTCCAAATCCATTCCCAGCCTGAACAAACGCATCTTTTAAATTGTCTCCTTTAATTTCCTTGTAGATATAAGAATATGCGGTATTATTGAAATCACCTAATAGCACACTTTTATAAGGACATTTGGCCTTATGTTCTAAGAATTGTTCCACTTGTGATTGTTGCATTTTAAAAGTTGTACTAATTCGCTTTATGAGATTTTCTGATTTCTCTTTTGCCAAGTTTTCAACATTAGAATCTATCCGAAGAGATTCAAAATGCAAATTGTATATTCTAACGGTATCAGAATGTATGATGACATCCGCAAAAATGGCGTTATTGGACGTATTTGGAAATTCTATGGAACCTGAATTTATTATTGGAAATTTTGTAAATATGGCTTGTCCACTTTTGAACTTATGCCCTGTGAGTTTTTCAACCTTGTGATAACCTTTTAGTTCAATCTCATCGTCTCTTTTATATTCCTGCATACACAGAATATCAGGATTTTTTTCAGAAATGAAATTTGAAATATTTGCTTTAGTATTCGGATCGTCAATCCAATCAAATAAATTAAATAATCGCACATTGTAGTTCATAACTGAAATATTATCAGCATGATCTATATTTTTAGATGACGAGAATTTGTAGAGTGAAAACACATAATTGAGTCCGATAATCAACACAAAAAAAGATAAGAGCAATTGCTTTTTAACTTTGAGTAACCAATAAATAAAAAATAAAATGTTGATTAATATGAGAAAAGGTACGGCCAAACTCAAGACAGAGAGAAATGCGAAACGCTGTGGTGGCATATATGGAAGAATGTAAGATAACAGCAACGCAAATGCCATCAATGAATTGATGAAGAATATTAGTTTTTCATAACGCTTTAGTTGACGCATGTTCTGTTAATCCTTTCCTGCCTTAAATAAAAATGCTTTTTCTTCCTTGGTTAAACTGTCATAACCACTTTTACTAATTTTATCTAGAATGAGGTCCACTTTCTTCTGATTGTTAAACTCATAAAACTCATCTTTATTATGGCCAGCGTATGACTTCTTTTTGTTCTTATGAACCGTTTTTAAGGTTGACTTTGGTTTGAACCAATTCGCTATATAATCCATAACTTTACCAAAACCTGAACCAATATCGTTGCCACTAAACAACTGCTTGGCGTAAAAATAACCAAGCAAACTACCGCCTAAATGAGCAATTCTACCACCTTGATTAATGCCACTGAATAAACCAATTAAATCGAAGACAACAATGGCAACACCAATATACCAGAGCTTTATGCTTAAGGTAAAAAAGCGTGTTTCTCGATTCGGCATATAAGCACAGATAAATATTAGTAAGGCATTCACACCTGCTGATGCACCTACTAAAGAACCAACGCTAGCTCCAAAAATTCCAGGAAATAGATTATACATCAATAGATACGCTAAACCACCACAAATAATACCTAGAAAATAAATATTCAGAGATTGTTTCGATGGAAATAGATTCACCATGGTTCTCGAAACAAAATATAAAATCAACATGTTAAAAGCTAAATGCAACAAGCCATAGTGAGCAAATCCGTAAGTTATGATTGTCCAAGGTTTTACAATAAATGCCAAGGCGTCATTGGGAAGCTCTAACCATTTTAAACTAGTTTCATTAGGTAATCGTCGAATCACACCTAACAACCAACCAACCATGTAAATGAGGACATTGACAGCGATAATTTTTTCAAAAACATTTAAGTTTTTAAATTTTTCCTTGATGTCGTATGTTAAACTCGTCATCGGTCCCAGCGATTTTTATTAAACTGATTTTTCTTCCAATACCACATGATGAGAAATCCTGTGATTGCGCCACCAACGTGTGCCATGTAGGCTGTATTACTAGGGCTAAAAAACGATTGACCCGTTAATGCCGAAATAATGTCTAAAATGATTATACCAGGAATAAAATATTTAGCTTTTACAGGAATTGGCAAAAAAATGAGCATCAATTTGGCCTCAGGATTCATCATCCCAAAAGCAGCTAAAATACCCATAATACATCCGGAAGCTCCGACCATTGATGCATTATAAATTGGAAAAGCTTGTTTCAACATCGCTAATTGTTCAGAAGAAACGTTGCCAACCGTTGAATTGCTAGTAAACATTTCAACAAGACTAGCTTCTGACAAACCACTGGCAAGAAGTTCTTCGTGTAAAGGCACATAATTGAAATAATAATACCCCAACTGAAAAAGCACAGCTCCTAACCCAGCAGATATATAAATAAATAAAAATTTCTTAGACCCTAATTGGCTTTCTACGGCTGTTCCAAACATCCATAAGGCAAACATATTAAAGAATAAATGGCCAATACCACCATGCATAAACATGTGAGTAAAAATTTGCCATGGTTCGAATAAACTATTTTCAGGAAAATACAGGGCAAACCATTGATTAAACAATTGACCATTTCCTATGGTCACTGTACCAATGAACATAATCACATTAATAATGATTAAATGTTTAACTGTATCTGTGATTCCTCTTATCATATGTTACATAAATTTTTTATCAAAGTCATCAACGCTCATGGTAACGAAGGTGACTTTATTGTTTGGTGACACGGATGGTTCTTTACAAGCGAATAAACTATTCACGAGATGCTCTTGCTCCATTGCAGATAGCGACTGACCTGTTTTAATTGCTAAGCTCTTCGACATCGATTTTACTAATAAATCTGTAGCACTAAAATTACTATCAGGCACTTCCTGCTGCACATCACTTATTAATTGCTCTAAGATAATCGACACTTCACTTTCTGGAACATTCACAGGCACACCAGTAATTTCTAGCTGCTCCGTATCAAAAGATGAAAAAATAAATCCAGTATGCTCCAGATCTTCTTTAAGTTGTCTCAACACGTCCATTTCTGAAGTAGAAAACTCTAAAGTTAGTGGAAACAACAACTGCTGACTCACCGCTTCCTTGATCGTTAAATGCTTTAAAAAACCTTCGTATAGGACACGTTGATGCGCACGATGCTGATCTAAAATCATCATTCCAGATTTTATGGTGCTAATGATATATTTATTATGAAGCTGATAGGTGGTCTGATTACTTTTTATATCCTTGTCTTCAGCAAAAAGCGTATTGCTTTCAGGTTCACTTTCAAATTCCATATTGCTAAAGGAATGTTCGTCTTTAGTTCCCTTAGACTCTAATCCTACGTATAGGCTCTCCCACTGGGCTGCAGGTGCTTTTCTAGACGTGTGAGACACTTGTCCTGACCTCGATACTTGCTGTTCTTCTTTAAATGGATTGAATGAACGATCCACTTCAACCGTAGGATTTGCCACACGCATATCCTTGTATCCATAAGGCGTATCTAAATTATTATCACGATCAAAATCCAAAACTGGTGCAATATTAAATTGCCCAAGACTATGCTTCACCGATGATCTTAAAATGGCGTAAAGCGTATGCTCATCGTCAAATTTAATTTCTGTTTTTGTCGGGTGAATATTGATATCAATCGATTTGGGATCTACAGTCAGGTTTAAAAAATAACTGGGATAACTACCCTCTTTGATGAGGCCTTCAAAAGCTGAATTAATGGCATGGTTGAGGTAGGCGCTTTTGATAAATCGATTATTGACAAAGAAAAATTGTTCATTTTTAGAACGCTTGGCAAACTCTGGTTTTCCTACAAATCCTGAAATTTTCAAAACTTCTGTCTCCTCTTCCACAGGGACCAACTTCTCGTTACTTTTTGTGCCAAAAATATGTACGATACGCTGCCTATAATTACCAACAGGAAGGTTAAAACTTTCACTCCCATTATGAAACATGACAAATGCAATGTCAGGATGTGCGAGAGCGACACGATGAAACTCATCAATAATATGTCTGAGCTCTACCGTTTGTGATTTCAAAAAATTACGTCGTGCAGGTATGTTGAAAAATAAATTTTTCACAGACAGTGAAGTCCCATCTGGTGTTACTGCCACTTCTTGGTTTTTAATCACACTGCCTTCAATTTCAATGAGTGTGCCTAAATCTTCAGTAGCTTGTTTGGTCTTGAGTTCCACATGAGCAATAGCAGCAATACTAGCCAATGCTTCGCCTCGAAAACCTTTTGTATGTAGACTAAATAAATCTTCAGCTGAACGTATTTTAGACGTGGCATGTCGTTCAAAACTCAACCTAGCATCCGTTGGACTCATGCCCTTACCATTGTCAATAACTTGAATTAAGGTCTTACCAGCATCTTTTACTATCAGTTTTATGGTAGTAGATCCAGCATCAATGGCATTCTCCAAAAGTTCCTTGACAACCGATGCTGGTCGTTGCACAACTTCACCTGCCGCGATTTGGTTAGCAACATGATCTGGTAGCAATTGAATGATGTCTGCCATTAGCTATTTGTAGAGAATATGGATAAATCGAAACCTATAATAAACAAAAAGACTAAAATCAAAATACCAACAATAATCATGACACGACGGTTCGCACCACTGTTATCTTTATTGTATTTATAATCATCGATAGCGTTGTTCAGTTTCGTTTTTATACCACGATTACTTCCCGCAGTCACGCGATATTCATCAAACTTGTGCTTGAGTTCAAAAGGACTGCCTTCGCCCTTATAATAACGTGGCTGATAACTATATTTTTTGTTTTTTCTTGTACTTAAAATTCCCATAATGCTAAGATGTTTCGTAGTGCGTTAAAATAAACCATAATGCAATTATCATACCTAAACCAACCAACAGCAAAACGAGTGATGTACTACGCTTACTTTTACGCCTTAAAGTATCCCATTGTGATTGGATATTCTCGTCATCATTCTTGGATACCCGAAGGTGTCTTGGTATGTATTTAAAACGTTTAGGTTTTCGTTGTTGAAACAAACTCACGGCTCAACTAGTCTTTGTTAAGTTCAAAAGTACAGAATTTACAAGGAAATTTAGGCTAGTAATTCCTAAAAATTGTTAACAAACATGGGTTGTTTGTGAAATAAGACTGTCTGTAAGTTCAATGATTGAAACGCCTTAAAAATTCGCAGTTTAAGTTAACCTAACCGACGCAAATCTGCCATTATGATAGCAGCAATAGCAGCTTCCGTACCTTTATTACCATGCTTACCTCCAGATCTATCAATAGATTGCTGCATAGTATTATCGGTAAGTAAACAAAAAATAACAGGTGTATCGGATATGACATTTAAGTCTTTTATACCTTGGGTCACACCTTCACATACGAAATCAAAATGTTTAGTTTCTCCTTGGATCACACAGCCAATAGCAATGACAGCGTCTACGTTTTGCTCAATCATTTTTTTGCTTCCGTAGATGAGCTCGAAACTTCCGGGAACATCCCATTTGATAATGTTTTCAGATAATGCACCACAATCTATCAGCGCATCGTAAGCACCCTTGAATAGACCGTCTGTGATGGTGTCATTCCATTCAGAAACAACAATCCCAAACCGAAAGTCCTTCGCGTTTGGGATTGTGTTTTTATCGTAATTGGATAAATTATGATTAGCAGTTGCCATAATTCAATTAATTACCAGCTTCTGCCTTACCAATAAAAGTATCTATGTTAGTGGCTTGATCAGACTCTGAAAATTCAGATTTGATTCTTTTGTAATATGTTAAGGCAACATCCGTCTTTCCTAAAGTTTGTGCCACGTTGGCCGCTTTAAATAAATACATAGGTGTTGTATAGTCATTAGTAGAAGCTTTAATCGCTTGCTCATAATAACCCAAGGCATCTTCTAACTGATTTAATTGAACAAATGCATCACCAATTCCGCCTTTAGCAATCGGTCCCAAGACATTATCATCGGTACTGAAATCACTTAAATATTTCACCGCATTCTCATAATTCTTAGTATTGAGATATGCCATTCCTGCATAATAATTAGCTAAGTTTCCAGCAGGTGTACTTCCGTATTTCTCAACAATATCAACCATACCATACTTTCCTTCTCCACCTTTAAGCGCCAAATTGTACAAGGAATCTTTCTCAGTTCCTGTCACAGCTTCATTGAAATATTTTTGTGCTGTGTACATTTCATTCATTGCCTCTTCAGCTTTTGGCTCAGCAATAAATTTATTATAACCCAAATATCCAAGAACAATAACAGCTGCTAAACCAATGATTACAAAAATCCCTTTTTGGTTTCTAGCTACAAAGTCCTCCGCTTTATTTGCTCCTTCATCTAAGGTATTGAATACTTCAGCGGTTGTAGATTCTTGTTCTAAAACGTCAATCTTTTCTCCTTTTTCCTTGATAGGCTTTGGTTTGTATCCTCTTTTCTTATAGGTTGCCATAATTCTGTATTTGTGCCCGCAAAAATAAAATTTTTATTGGGATTTAAAAGGTAAATTATTTGTTATTTTTACTTCCGCTAACAATAAACATCTCCAAAATAAGAATATTCCTATTAGTTTTATGATTTTAAACACGTTAAGCTTAGTTAATTACAAAAATTTTGAAAGTCAGGATTTTGAATTTGATGCTAAAATTAACTGTTTTGTCGGTTCTAATGGTGTCGGTAAGACCAATGCTTTAGATGCCATATATCATTTATCCTTCGGAAAAAGCTACTTTAATCCTATCGCCGTTCAAAACATCAAACATGATGAGGATTTTTTTGTAGTAGATGGTATTTTCAATAAAAATGATAAAACCGAAAAAATTGTAGTCTCGTTGAAACGTGGTCAGAAAAAAATGATCAAGCGCAACGGAAAGGCTTATGACAAATTTAGTGACCACATCGGTTTTATTCCATTGGTCATCATTTCACCTGCCGATCGTGACCTGATTATTGAAGGTAGTGATACCCGAAGAAAATTTATTGATAGTGTTATTTCACAAAGTGATAAAGTTTACCTCAATCAGCTTATTAATTACAACAAAGTCTTATCCCAACGGAATGCCTTACTTAAGTATTTTGCACTGAACAACACGTTTAATAGGCAAACCTTAGAGGTTTATAATGAGCAACTGCATACCTATGGTACTGAAATCTTCAAAACACGTGATGCTTTTTTACAAACCTTCATTCCTATTTTTAAAGAACGTTATCACGCCATAAGTAACCATAAGGAAGCGGTTGATCTTGTGTATAAAAGCGACCTTTTTGACGATGAATTAAAAAACTTGCTTTCCAAAAACATCAATAAGGATAAGGCATTGCAATATACCAGTGTTGGTACACACAAAGATGACTTGATATTTCAAATTGAATCGTATCCCATTAAAAAATTTGGTAGTCAAGGACAACAAAAGTCCTTTTTAATTGCCTTAAAATTGGCACAATTCGATTTTATCAAACAACAAAGTGGTGTCACACCTTTATTGCTATTGGATGATATTTTTGATAAATTAGATGAAAATCGCGTGGCACAAATTATCAGTTTGGTAGATAATGATGATTTTGGTCAGCTTTTTATAAGCGATACGCATGCTGAACGCACAGAAGATATAGTAAAGCAAATTCATCAATCATATAAGATTTTCAAACTATGAAAAAAGGTCTGCTCATTATCGTACTTTCAGTATGCTGGAGCTGTTCCACTAACCCTGAAACGTTCATACCGCATATAGAAGGTTATTGGGAAATTGAAGAAGTGACACTTCACGATGGAAATAAACGCAGCTATGGTTATAATAACACCGTAGATTATATAGAAATTACGGATAGCCTGAATGGTTTCAGAAAAAAACTCAAGCCCAATTTATACGGTCAATTCGAAACCTCAAATAGTAGTGAATCGTTCCAAATCAAAATTGAAAATGATAGTCTTAACCTCTATTATCAAACGCCGTTTTCAACATGGAAAGAAACCGTTTTAGACGCAAGTGCTGAGCATTTACGTGTCATAAATAACACCAATAAAGATGTGTATCTTTATAAACGCTATGAACCTTTAAATCTAGAGTAATGGCCAAACGACATAATGATCATTTACCAATTAGTGATATTCTCAAAGAATTTGTTGAAACCAATAAGTTGCAATCCGGATTGGACAAAGTTGATGTACGTGATGCTTGGGCTAAAATGATGGGAAATGGTGTCAATAATTATACGACGGAAGTCAAACTCGACAAAGACACGCTCTACGTATCACTAACCTCAAGTGTGCTTCGTGAAGAATTGAGTTATGGTAAGGAGAAAATCATGAATATGTTAAATGAATCTATTGGAAAAGATGTCGTAAAAAAATTGGTGTTGCGATAATCACATCTTTAAAACCAGAAATACCACTTTATGAACTATTTGAAGTTAATTGTTACGCTACTGCTTACCCTAGTGGTATTTTATGTGCTAAATACAAAACTTGGCAGTATTCCTCCTATCGGAAAATTTCTTGATCCAGTTAATGGCATATGGCAAAATGATAAGGACGACAACATTTCTGGAGAAGTAGTAATCTCAGGATTATCCGCACCAGTGACGATTCATTATGATGCATTATTTATTCCTCATATTTTCGCGCAAAACAATGCTGATCTATATAAAGCACAAGGTTATATTACTGCGAAACACCGTTTATGGCAACTAGAATTTCAAACCTATGCGGCTGCTGGAAGAATTTCTGAAATCATTGGAGAAAAAGCCATCAACTATGACCGAGAAGAACGAAGACGTGGCATGGTCTATGGCGCAGAGCAATCTTTGAAAAAAATGACCGAGGATCCTGAAACGCTCGCTTATCTAGAAGCCTATAGAGATGGTGTTAATCATTATATTCAAAATTTGGACGAGAAAGACTTTCCTGTTGAATATAAGTTACTTGATTATAAACCTGAGCCATGGACCATTAAAAAGACAGCATTATTGCTCATGTATATGACTAAAATGTTGGCAAGTCGTGAGCATGATTTAGAGTATACAAATGCCCTACGTCTCTTCGGTAAAGAGCGATTTGACTTCTTATATCCAGATTTTTTTGATCGCAATGATCCCATTATTCCAAAGGATACAGACTGGAGTTTTATTGATGCCACAATGTCTGCATCGCCAAGCGTTGTGCAAGTATTAGATACTATAAAAGAAACGATTAACAAACCTCATCCAGACAATGGTAGTAATAATTGGGCTATTTCTCCAGATAAATCAGCTTCCGGTCATCCATTGCTTGCAAATGACCCTCACTTGGGACTTAATTTGCCTTCCATTTGGTTTGTCATGCAATTAAGCACGCCAGAACACTCTGCTATGGGAGCCACATTACCTGGAGCTTTAGGTATTATTTCTGGATTTAATAACCACATTTCTTGGGGAGAAACAAACGCGACACGTGATGTTTTGGATTGGTACAAAATAGAATTTAAAGATGCGTCGAGACGGCAGTATAAGTATGATGGAACATGGAAAGATACGCATGTGCGAATTGAAGAAATTAGAGTAAAAGGGAGTCAAACAATTATGGATTCGGTTATTTATACCCATCATGGACCTGTAACCTATGATCATCAATTTAAAGGTGACAATCCATTGAAAGGTTATGCTATGAAATGGATTGGTCATGAAGGTGGTAATAACCAACGCCCTTTTTTAAAATTAAATAGCGCAAAAAACTATGAGGATTATCTAGAAGCCATTAAAACCTACACGGCACCTTCACAAAACTTTGTTTTTGCTTCTACAGAGGGTGATATTGCTTTGTGGATTCAGGGTAAATTTCCTAATAAATGGGAAGGTCAAGGCAAATTTTTAATGGACGGTAGTGATCCTGATCATGATTGGCAAAGCTTTATACCGCAGGCCTATAATGCACATACTAAAAATCCTGAACGTGGTTTTGTGAGTTCGGCTAATCAGCATCCTGTAGATGAAAGCTATCCGTTTTATGTATTTAATGATGGTTATGAAACTTATCGAAACCGCGTGATTAATGAATTTTTAGATTCTAAAGACAAGATAACTGTTGATGATTTTAAAGATCTGCAAAACAACAACTTCAATTTAAAGGCTTCGGAATTACTACCGTACATTTTTGAAACGATGAATACCTCAGCATTAACCCAAGAGGAAAAAGAGATCTATCAACAAATACAGGCTTGGGATTTTAATAGTGATATCGATCAAATAGGTTCGAGTATATGGACGACTTGGTGGCGCAATTTATATGGCAAAGTTTGGGATGAATACGATGCAGAAAATATCGCACTAGACAAGCCTTTTACCTATCAAACCATTTATTTGCTCAAGAATCATCCTGACGACGAATTTATGGATATTATAGACACTCCAGAAGTTGAAACGGCTCAGGACTTATTCTTAATGTCTTTTAAGGAAACAGCGAAAAAGCTCATGGAATGGAAAGCTCAGAATGGCCCATATAATTGGAAAGCATATAAAGCCACATATGTTGGTCATTTATTACAAGCACTACCAGCCTTTTCACGCTTTGATTTACCTATAGGTGGTGATAGGAATACGGTGAATGCTGCTGCAGAAAATCACGGTCCGTCTTGGCGTATGATTGTTGAGATGAGTACACCACCCAAAGCCTTAGGTATTTATCCTGGTGGTCAATCTGGAAATCCTGGAAGTTATTATTACGATAATTTTATTGATGATTGGGCGGTTGGGAATTATCACGAATTATTATTCATGCAAAACGCCTCCAATACTAAAGATATCATATCAACGCAAGCTTTAATACCACTGAAATAAAATGAAAAAGACAATCGTAATTAATTTTTTAGTAACCATTCTTGTTGCCTTTATTTTATCTCAATTTTTACCTTGGTGGTCGGTAATGGTTGCCGGCTTTGTTTCGTCCTTATTTTTTAGTTTGAAACGACTATCAGTTTTTCTCGTTCCGTTTGTTGCTATTTTTTTGTTTTGGAGCATTTATGCATTCATTGTAAGCGTGAATAATGATTTTACACTAGCTAAGAAAATTGCTGTTTTATTGCCATTACATGGAAATCCTTATCTGTTAATTTTAGTCACTGGATTGATTGGTGGTATGGCAGCTGGTGTCTCTGCACTTTTTGGGAAGCAATGTAGTAGCTTGGTGAGAGGCTAAGTAAAAAGTTATTTTTTTGAAATAAAAAAAGAGACCCAATTCTGGGTCTCTTTTCAATTAAATATGAATTGAATGCAATTAGTATGCTACAATCAATTTTTTAGTAACGACGCCTCTATTAGTAAGTACACGAACAAAATACATACCATTAACAGCATTGCGCAGTTGCATCGTATGGTTTGGTTGTGTTAAATTCTCAATAGATTCTCGAGAAATCACATTTCCACTTAAGTCCATTACTTGAATATCTAAATCTTGGGAGATGTAATCTCTTAGGTCTAAACTCACTTCATTGCTTCTAGTTGGGTTTGGACGTATCGCAAAATCAGGCTGTGCAATTCTATCAGAATTAGCGCAACTTACATCGTAATCCCAAGGATCAATACTTGAACTTGTTTGACAGCTTATTGTAGAATCAGATTGAATTTTCACGGTAATTGTACCTCCAGTAGAAGTAAAAGTTAAGCCCGTTAAGTCTCCTGAATTACCATAACCATAATATATTTCTGATCCATCAGAATCCAAAATAATTAATTCATCCCAAGTATTTTCAACTTCTCCTGAGTTAAATACTACTTGTAATGGTGATCCATCAGCACTTTCATAAGTAAATTCAGTTGACTCACTACTAGCATAGCAATAAGTTGCATTAACAGTTTCTCCACAAGCAATTGTTGCAGGCTCCTCACAAGTTACAGACAAAGTGTAGTTGCCTTCATTAGAGCTAAACCCAGTGACATAAATAAAATAAGTTTCACCATCAACGGTGTCAAACTCTACTTCAGAAGTCACATCTGATGGGAAGCTAACATCGTCATCTCCACCAACACATACTAAGGCATCACAGCTTCCAGTAAATACACCTAATTTTGTGTCGTAATCAGAACCTGCTGTCGCCACCAAAGCACTAATGGTGTTACCATCACCAGTAAACGTGTACCAAGCACCACCAGCTGTTGTTAAAGTTGTACCACAGAATGGCACATCAGCTGCACTTGCTCCAACCGTAGAACCTGTAACCGTTTCTCCACAAAATATCTCAACTGCCGAGTTACATGGATTATCTTCAGTAGTAAAGCTAGTTTCTCCGCAACCTTCAGCAGAACCGTTATCGTTATAAGGCGTCACCGTCACATAATAGGTGCTTTCAAATTCTAAATCATCTGGACTGTAAGAAGTACTAGTTCCGACATCTTCGTTATCTGCAATATCAGTTCCTCCAGGTGTTGATCCAACGGAAATTGTATATCCTAGTACGTACCCAGATGCACCTGTCCAGGAAATCTCTACACCAGTAGGTACATCAGTAGCACCATCAGCAGGTGTCACAACAACATCGCAAGCAGGAGCTGTATCACAAGTTGCACTACCACACTCTCCTAATATATCTCCGTGGTCAAGATGGCTTTGTACGGCACTAGGTGCAATACACAAGGTATTAAAGTCACCACTCATAGTTCTGTGGCATACTAATACCTTTCCATTATTACTATTACCGCAAGTCACATCTACTGATACTACAGTTGTTTCATCAGAAGCCGTATCACCAAGAGCATCTGTTACTGTTACAGAATAAACCGTTGTTTCTGTAGGGCAAGCTGAAATAGTTGCCGTAGTTTCACCAGTACTCCATAGATAGGTATATGGCGCCACACCATATTGTGCTTCTACAGTTAAATCTGTACAAGCACTTGGCTCGTAACCATTATAAACCGTATTACATTCGTCACCTGCAATGTTAGCTGCCAATTGGCAGGATAAATTTAAAGTGTAATCTCCTGAAGCCGTACTAAAACCAGTAACATAAACATAATAGTTCTCGCCTACTTCCGTTGTAAATGACAATGCTGATTGTAATCCACCATTAGAATCGTCATTTCCAGCCACACATGATAAATTCAAGCAATCTCCTGAAAACACACCTAATTTAGTATCATAATCAGAACCAGCAGTTGTGACATCAATATCAATCACATCGCCTGTTCCTTCAAATAAATACCACACACCAGGTGCTGTGCTTAAGCTTGTGCCACAAAATGGTACACTTGACGCTGGTGCTCCAACCGTAGAACCATAGACCGTTTCACCACAGGTTATTGGCTCTGCTAAATCACATGGAAGTGCTGGTGCTTCACCAAAAGTGATTGACCAAGCCAAGACATTTCCGGTATCACCTCCAACGTCATCGCAAGCTCTTAATACCCAATCACCATTGGGTGCTGAGCCATAAAGTGAAGCCATACTTCCTTCAGGTAAATAGTTACCAGTGAATGGCCCAGTTCCAGATGTAATTGAACTAGTAGCAGACGCCGTAAAATTAGTATTGGTGTAATTGTCACTTGATCCGCCATTGTCAGTAGACAGCTCTAGTTCTACACCATCTGGAGCGATGAGATAGATGTCCAAATCTGAATTCCAAGTGTGATCAATGTTGATGGTTACGTCCGTCACTACATAACTCGGATCAACACCAGAAACAAAATTAGTAAACAAGTGGTTTTCGTTACAACTTGAATCTGGTATGGAGCCTGTGTTACCAGAAAAAGTTTGAGCGGAAATTGTTAGTGAAAACAAACACGTAAAGAACAATACCCCTCTAAAAAAAATGTTGGTTTTTTTCATAATTATTTAGTTATTATTAATAAAATGTAGGAGTTATAAACATGGGGTTGCTGTTCATAACAAAAGAAGAATAATACTAATGGTAGTCTTAGGGTTATTAGGACTTTATTAACAAGACTTGTATTAAACTTAATAATTTATAAAAAAATGTAAGTTATCTTTAGTCGACTCGTTAATATGTTAAAAATATATATTTTTTTAATATAATTTTAACATATTAAAATCTAATAGATAATCGGTTTAATTTTTGGGTTGAGATGCAAATAAAATCGTTGAATGTCTATATTCATATCCTATGGAACAACCTTTTATTGGGAAGTAAAAACAAAAAAAAAGCGCCACCAAAGTAGCGCTTTTAATACATATATATTGTAAGATGCTATTAGAACATTTCTCTACCAGAAAAATGAAAGGCACCTTCGATAGCAGCGTTTTCATCACTGTCACTGCCATGCACAGCGTTCTCACCGATAGAATCAGCGTATAATTTTCTGATAGTACCTTCGGCAGCTTCAGCAGGATTTGTTGCTCCTATTAATGTTCTAAAATCTTCTACTGCGTTGTCTTTTTCTAAGATTGCAGCTACTATTGGTCCGCGTGTCATATATTCTACCAATTCTCCAAAGAAAGGTCTTTCCTTGTGGATTGCATAAAATTCCTTTGCATCTGCAGTCGTCATTTGCGTTAATTTCATTGCGACGATTCTAAAACCTGAAGCAGTGATTTTTTCTAAAATTGCACCAATATTCCCTTTTTCAACAGAATCTGGCTTAAGCATTGTAAATGTTCTATTTGTTGCCATTTGTTT
>JAAEZI010000014.1:0-29651 GCA_018222915.1 Algicola sp.
GACTGCAAATGTAAAGATTTATTTATTTATTCAAAACATTTTTTGAAAAATTTTATCATATATGTGCTCTTAATTTTTCTTTTCGCTTTTTAAGTTGTCTTTCCAGAGATGAAACAGCTATATCTGTTCCTTCTTCAAAGGTCTTGCACTGTTTTTTAACGACAAAACTATCTCCTGGAACTTTAACCCTTGCTTCAAAAATTTTGTTTGCCTTGTCACTGGTGTTTTCTACTTTTAGATACACATCGGATTGAATGACCTTATCATAGAACAAATCTAGTTTGTCCATTCGTCTTTGGATAAAATCAATTAACTTTTTGTCTGCTGTAAAATTTACAGATTGTGTGTTGACCTTCATAATCATTCTTTTATTAGTTAGACAATATTACTTCTTACTTCTTGGGTGTGCATTTGCATACACTCTTTTTAATTCCGCTATACTATTATGTGTATAGACTTGTGTTGCTGCCAAACTTGAATGGCCAAGAAGTTCTTTAACAGCGTTTAAGTTCGCACCTTGATTTAGTAAATGAGTCGCAAACGAGTGCCGTAAAATGTGTGGACTCCTTTTTACTTTGGTGGATACATTACTAAAGTAGTTATTTATAATTCTGTAGACAAGAGTTTCATAAATTTTAACGCCCTTTTTTGTTAAAAACAAATGGCTTTTATCTTGAATTTTTTCTAGGGCATTTCTCTCAATCATATATAAGTCAATTGTTTCGACTACGG
Source organism: Algicola sp. (assembly GCA_018222915.1). Classification (GTDB taxonomy): domain Bacteria; phylum Bacteroidota; class Bacteroidia; order Flavobacteriales; family Flavobacteriaceae; genus Psychroserpens. Next base: position 733 of record JAAEZI010000014.1, read on the forward strand.
AATCTATTAATGGTATGTAACGTTCCTTGTTTCTTTTACCTAAAACCTTTAACGTTTTATTGGCAACATCAAGGTCAGATAATTTTAACTGAACCAACTCTATACGTCTAATACCTGTAGCATAAAATAATTCGATGATTAACCTATTGCGCAAGCCTTCAAAATCTTTGGCTGATTGCAAAGCATCCACCATTTCCTTCATTTCTTCTTCGGAAAAAGGGACTTGAATCTTTTTACTCACTTTAAGCGCTTTGTGTTTATTGAGAGGGTTCACTTCAATGCGCTCAATTTTCAGAAGGAATTTGAAATAGGTATTAAGCGAGGATACTTTTCTGTTGATACTTCTATTACTTATACCATTGTCTACTAGTGACACTATCCAATGCCTAATTTGCTGATAATTCACATCAGTGATTGTAGGACTATCAAACTCGGAACGAACAAATAACTTGAACTCCTCGAGATCATTTAAATAGGCTTTAAGCGTTAGTTTGGAATAATTCTTCTCTAATAATAAATAATCTGAAAATGGTTTAAAACTCATATGATTCTTTTGGCACCTCACTAAGTTTAAATGTACAATATTTTTAGATGTTCACCCAAGCGCAAAAAAAATCCTGCTTCTTCAAGCAGGATTTATATAATTGCAAAACATCGTTTAATACGTTTCTTGATCTCTAAGACCTTGGATGTATTGTGCTTTTTGAATTTGTGCTCTTCGAGCTACAGAAGGTTTTGTGAATTGTTTGCGTTCTTGCAATTGATTCTTGATCGTTGTCTTTACAAACTTTCGTTTGAAACGCTTCAACGCTCTATCTATATTTTCTCCTTCTTTTACTGGAATTATTAACATAGTTCTTAACCTCCTCTCTTTTAGAATTTTTAAGGCTGCAAATATAAAAACTAATTTTATTCCTACAACTAAAAAAATAAAAATTGTGATCGCACTATTTCACCGACCACACAGAGTAACTTTTTGGTGGTGCTTGAATTTTCACCCATTTCCCAGATTGTGTCGTTGGCTCCCAACCAGAATGCCCTGTATAATCTTTTATAACCGTACTAGACCAGTTCGTCTCAACCCATCGCTCCTGCCAGGAGTTTGAATTATTGATATATACAACTAATCCAGGACCACCACTACCATTTCTTTTCGCCACATATTCATCTGTATCTGCATGTAAAATGGTGGTGCTACCACTAGCTAAATTGTTATGAATCCAGATTAAATTATTTAATCGTTCTTTATTGAGCCACTCTTCATAATCTCTATAAAACACTGTTGGGTATCCCTCATGTGTCAAGATATAGGCATAAGCTAATATCTTATTATTGATAATCTCGTCCGTGTCATGATTAGTGACAAAAGTGACTGCTCTCGTTGCATTTTGTTTCCAAAGCATGTTATCATTTAAAACGGTAAGGTTATTTCCCATGAAGGCATCTTTCATTTTATAGTAACAAGCAAAATCGAAAGCGCTCACTTCGGCAGCTCCTGTCCACCAATCTAATGTCGACACATTACTATCCCAGTATTCTCCCACTGAAAATCCTCCAACTTCATTCTTCCAATCTTTTACAACCCATGGCTCAAACCCCTTAACATAATCAAAACGCCAGCCATCAAAACCAATAACATCTCTATAATATTTGGCGACGCTATTCGAATTTTTCCACAGCCAATCCTGAACATAGCTTTGGTGATGGCAAAGATCTGGATAACCACCAAAAGCACCTGTATCATTAGAGTGCACATTATTTGGATGAAAGTCTGTAGCCGAACGGTAAAAGTTGCCAGAAAGCGGATTGAAATCTGTCCAAGTATTACCACCTGTGTACGTATTGTATTCGCTGGCTCCACCACTATTGTGATTAATGACAATATCTGCGATTACGCTTAAGCCATTTTGATGCGCTGTATTAATCATGTTGGTAAGTTCAGTTCTAGAGCCGAATCGTGTTTCCACACTTCCCATTTGATTATATTCTCCAAAATCGTAGTAATCAAAAGGATCATAGCCCATTGAGAAAGGACCATTTTGAGCTTTTGATGCTGGAGGAAGCCAAATAGCATCGATACCTGCGTTACTCCAATCAGCTACTTTAGAATTAATGGTATTCCACCAATTGCCACCTGCAGGAACATCCCAATAAAAGGCTTGCATCATGACGCCTTCGCCAATAGGTTTTAATCCAGCCCGTTGCTCGTGGAAAGTTGTTTTCGTCTCTTTTTGTGTAGGTTCTTGTGAATCAGATATAACATCGTGCTCACAATTAAAAAGGCAAGTCATCATGAATGCCATGCCTAAGTACTTCATATTTTTCATAAGATTTATGATTTGGTTACGTATAAAAGTTACGTAAATATGTGACGTCACCCAAACCAATTATTTTACGAAAACGTTTTCGTGTTGATAAATCATCAAAATAATCACTTAAAAAACCTTACATCGATAAAATAAAAGCTATTTTTTTGATAATTTCTTAAAATACCAGTTTTAAGAGATGTGTTTTAAATACTATTCATCCTCAAAAAGCGAGGCTTTAGTGCTTAAATCCTCAATGAGCTTTTCATCTTCTTCACTTTCAAGAAGAATGTTGTAGTTTTTCCAGAAGTCCTTGTTATAAGGTTTGGGTGAAAAGATATCCATATCCCAGTCCTTTTGAAGTTCCAATGCAATTTTTTCCTTATCTAGAATGATTTCTGAAAACAATATTTCTTGCACTGTATAATAATAACGTTCTTCTTTATTGTAACGTTCCTTTTCTTCATCACTTACCTTTTCATCAGTCTTAAAACCAACGTTGACCAACTTAGGTGTTTCATAATAGACATAGTTTGGATACATTTTATCTTGGTATTCCATATATGTGATAATCAATTTGTGATTGACCTGCGTATCAAACAAACGCTTGCTTCGTACCTTCTGCGCATCAGAAGCTGCTACCAATTCATACTCTATTTTTTTTATGGCGTAGTTATCATAATAAATATACAACCATCCTTGTGCAATGTATCCTTCGTTAAAAATACCTTTAGTTCCTAAGCCAACAAAATCGCTACTCTCAGAAATTTTAATTTTATATAATTTCCGATCATTATCCACAAGAAGCGTGTCCAATGTAAATTGATGTTTATCTAAAATATCCGCACCAAAAAGCGCCTTTGTATCCTGAGAATTGCGTAATAAGTTGAGTTTGCCTTGAAAAATATTCTGTAAGCCGTTGACTCTGTTATCATTCCATTTGATGGCCTTCACTAACTGATTGGTACTCAAACTGCTTCTTTTGACATCGCGAGGTTTAATTCTGCTTCTTGAATTTTGATTTTTATAGGATACATAGGAAAAAATGCTATCTACATCACGTAAATCATAACTTTTTCGCATTTGATCTACATTGATTTTAAGATGCTCTGCACTTTGAGAACCGTAACCAGAATCGTAAACAGTGATAGCACTTTCAATGAGCCATTTGAATTCAATTTTATTTCGCTCCTTATGTCTTAAAAAACCTTTCTGGATATACGCTGAATCTGGCAAATTCACAGCAAGCTTTTCAATCGCCTTTAAAACAATATCATTACCAGTCTTAGGCCTTGTTTCGGCAATGAGTACAATCTCATCTAAGGAAGCCACATCTTCTTCCAAGTAGACATCTACGGAATTATCAAATTCATTCACTGGAATTTTATAACTCTTGTACCCAATAGAAGAAATAATTAAAGTGTCTGTGGTAAATTCCGCAGGTACTTGAAGTACAAACTTACCATCGGCATTACTTACTGTACCAATGGTCGTATTTTTAACATAAATACTAGCGCTTTCAATAGGCATTAGTGTCCCAAAATCAAGAATTTTGTTCTTAACTTCAGTTTGCGAAAAACCAAGTGAAACCACCAAGAAATTCAACACAAGTAGGCCTTTTTTTATGTTTCGTCTATGCATGACATATGATTTAAATCGAACTGAAACTTGAACTCATTCAAGTCGAATGGTTGCTATGTTACTGGCTTATAATCTTTATCGTCAATCACCATTTTTGCAATAATCTCACGTAAAATCTCAGAAGTACCACCGCCAATTGGTCCTAATCTGCTATCTCGCAACAATCTTGCCATAGGATAGTCTTCCATATAACCATAACCACCTAAAAATTGTAGGCATTGATAAATCACCTCATCGGCCATTTTAGTCGAGCGCAATTTAGATATTGTGGCTTCCTTAACGACATATTCTCCTTTATTCAATCTATCGGCAACGGTATAATTAAATTCCTTGCACATCAACATATCGGCATAACAATCAGCAAAGGCATGACGCAACGCTTGAAATTTATCTATCGATTTTCCAAAAGCTTGACGCTCTCCCATATATGTTTTAGCGTAATCTAAGGCATGTTCTGCTCTAGCGTGCGCGTTGATTCCCATAATCAGACGCTCCAAGGCAAAATGCTGCATGATGTAAGGGAAGCCCATATTCTCTTCACCCATAAGGTTGGCTGCTGGAATTGTCACATCATCAAAGGCAATTTCTCCTGTATCTGAAGCTCTCCAACCTAATTTATCTAGCTTTGATGCAGAAATTCCAGGTGTATCACGATCCATAATAAAAATACTGATCCCTTTGTTTCCGAGTTCAGGGTTCGTTTTGGCTGCAACTACAAGGTAGTCACTATAAACGCCGTTTGTAATAAATGTCTTAGACCCATTAATAACATATGAATCCCCTTTTTTAACGGCTGTTGTTCTCATGCCTGCCACATCACTCCCTCCAAACGGTTCGGTAATACAGAGACATCCTATCTTTTCACCAGTGATACTAGGTGTCAAATATTTTTGTTTAATAGCATCATCACCTTCTTTATTCACATGGGTCATTGCCAAATAAGCATGTGCCCAAATGGCTGCTGCAAATCCACCAGATTCAATTTTTTGAAGCTCTTCTAATAGAATAACAGTATAGAATAGATCCAAATCCATGCCTCCATAGGCTTCAGGATAAGCTAACCCAAAGAAACCCATTTCTCCAAATTTCTCCCAAATAAAACGCTCGATGTGACCGGATTTCTCCCATTTTTCAATATGTGGAACGACTTCCTTTTGTAGAAAATCTTTTAAACTCTGTCTAAATAATTCATGCTCTTCGGTGAAGTACCTACTGCTCATAATCTGCAATTTTTTTGATTCCTAATCTAGTGTCAAATATAACTTAATTATATCACTTTTTTTAATTGGAAAATCTTTAACCTTCAGTAAATCGTCTAAAGATTTAAATCCATCTCTAAGCGTGCGTGCTTCCAGAATATTATAAGCAATTTCATAATCAATGTACTTCACTTGAACCAATTCTTCAATAGTGGCCGTATTGAGATTAATTTTAGTAATAGGTGTTCCTGTTTTTACGGTAAATTCTTTTAAAACATTTTCGATAACCTCATCAGATAAACCATACACCTCTTTAAGCTGAATATCGGCTACAAAACCACCTGTTTTGGTTCTATAGTTTATGATGCGTTCAGAGAGTTTCTCACCAATACCATAGACACGCTTCAATTGAGATGCTGAAGCTGTATTAAGGTCTTGCTTTTGTTCGAATGTCTTAGGCGAGTTGCTTGGTGAAAATTTTTGATTGGTGTAGGTTTTAGGTTTCGGATTTGTCACCCATTCCGGAAACTTGAACAATGGTGCTATTGTTTGTAACAAGGAATCGGAAATTTTTGTGACTTCTTGAAAATCCTTAGCTGAGTTGATCCATTTCCCTTTTGCTCTGAATGCTAGTAGGCGATCAATTTCGGTATTAGACATCCCGAGCGTATACCCTTTATAGTCGGTTATAAAATTTGGATTAAACGGAAAAACCTTGAGTTTAGAATCTGCTATTTTAGCCAACCGCAATGCTTCAATTTCTGTTTCGAATTTGGCGAGTTCCTGTGCATCTACATTATATGCTTCCGACGAAAAGTCTATAAAAAAATAGGCACATTGAAATATTAAAATTAGTAATAACAACAAAAAAATCCCACTCCTTTGTTGTTTTGAAAACATGAAGTGAGATTTTATATTCATCGTATTTATATATTACATTTTATCTACCAGATCAGTTGCGCCATCATCAATAGCTTCTTCCTTTTTATTGATCGCATTCATATATTTTTTCAATTCCTTTCTAATCACTGGCGACAGCATAACCACACCAATAATATTAGGCACCACCATAGCGAATATCATGGCATCTGAAAAATCAATAACTGCTCCCAAACTAATAGAAGCTCCGACCACTACGAATAATAAGAATAAAACTTTATAAACTAAATCGGTAAGCTTTCCTTTTCCGAATAAAAACACCCAACCTTGCATGCCATAATAAGACCAGGAAATCATGGTACTAAAAGCAAATAGAATGACGGCAATAGTCAAGACAATTGAGAAATGAGGAATCACTGTATCAAAAGCGGTCGCTGTTAATTCAACACCTTCTGTAACGGCCACACCATATTCCATAAACCCACCATCAAAATTGGTAATAACAATTACCAAGGCAGTCATAGTGCATATAACAACCGTATCTACAAATGGCTCAAGTAAAGCCACAATACCTTCACTAGCAGGATACTTGGTTCTCACCGCTGAATGGGCAATAGCTGCAGAACCCACACCAGCCTCATTAGAAAACGCACCACGTCGTATTCCTTGAATCATCACACCAATAACACCACCTAATCCAGCAAGTGGTGTAAAAGCGCCACTAATAATGGCTCCAAAGGCATCATCAATAAGAGTGAAGTTGGCAAATAATATGATTAAAGCGGCCAAGACATAGATACCAGCCATAAAAGGCACAATTTTTTCAGTCACAGAAGCAATTCTCTTGATACCACCAATGATAACGATGGCAACTAACACTGCCATTCCTATTCCGAAGAACAAACCAGCGTTTTCACCTGTTAAGTCAAACAGTTTGGTAAACTGTGCTGCCGCTTGATTGGCTTGGAACATATTTCCACCACCAAAGGATCCACCAATGACAAATATGGCAAACAAGACGGCTAAAACTTTACCTAATCCTCCAGCACCTTTTTCTTTTAGCCCTTTGGTCAAGTAGTACATTGGTCCACCATAAACGGTACCATCTTCTCCTACGTCACGATATTTAACTCCAAGTGTACACTCGGCAAATTTTGAAGCCATTCCTAGAAGTCCAGCGATGATCATCCAAAACGTCGCACCAGGACCACCAATAGATAACGCTACAGCTACACCGGCAATATTTCCTAAACCTACCGTAGCAGATAATGCCGCTGTCAAGGCTTGAAAATGGGACACTTCACCATCGGCACTTTCATCTCGAATCGTTTCAAAGACATCCTCATTATCCGTTTGGTCGCCATACAAGGTATCAACACCATGCTTTTCAATATCTTCATATTTCCCACGAACAACTTGAATGGCTGTCCTGAAACCTGTAACATTGATAAACTTAAAATAAATGGTAAAAAATAATGCTCCACCTATTAATACAATCAATACCCATGGAATTTGGAATGTATCTGTGAATGGAATTTCATAAAAAATGCCTTCAACAAACCAACCTGTGTAGGTCTTAAAGACTTCATCAATGCGTTCAGAAGTACTTTCTTGGGCGAACGTTAAAAATGGTGTGATTAATGTAAAAAATGAAAGAAGAAATTTCTTCATGTGTCGTATTATTTAAGTTAGTTAGTTTTAATAAAGCCACAAGATGCTAAAAAAAAACGACTTTTTAAAGTTCACCTTGTTAAAATGGATTCTTGCATTAACTTATGTCGTAAAGCGAATTTAAGTTTTGAATTTGTTCTGGTCGTCCCAAAACAATAATTTTTGAATTTGGCACCAATTTCAGGTCGGCTTCAGGATTCACAATGTACTCGCCATTCGCATCCTTAAAACCAATAACTGTACAACCCGTTTTCTGACGCAAATCTAAATCACGAATGGTTTTTATATTTGCGGCATTGTACAATTTCTCGACGGCTATTTCTTCAATATTGATATTTGACTTTCCAACAATCGCTAAATTATCGATGAATTCAATAAGATCAGGAACCACGACTAATGAGGCCATATGATCACCTCCAATACGATCGGGCAAAATCACATTGTTCGCACCAGCCAATTTGAGCTTTTGATAAGATGTTTCCTGTGATGCGCGACTTATAATATTCATACTAGTATTGATTTGCCTTGCTGAAAGCACTACAAACAGATTGTCGGCATCATTTGGTAATGCTGAAATCAAAGTATTGGCTCTATCTATTCCAGCCAGCAATAAAATATCATCCTCATTCGCATTCCCTTGAACAAATGGCACCATCTCACTTTGAAATTTATCGATGATGTCTTTATCCTTTTCAATCACTACAAAAGGCTTTTTATAGGCTAATAGCTTTTTAGCTGCCTGCTTCCCATTTCTCCCGTAGCCACAGATAATGATATGGTTACTCAGATTGTCTATTTTCTTTTGCATTTTTCTCTGTTTTAATTCTTCAAAATCATTCTTACTCAAAATATATTCGGTAATCACTGTAATGGCATAACCCAAAATAATAACACTTGCCAATATTAAAAATATGGTGAATATCTTAGCGTTATCATCTAATGGTTGTACTTCTCCAAAACCCACGGTCGTAATGGTAATAACGGTCATGTAAAACGAATCAATCCAAGAATAATCAGACATGATTCTGAATCCTAATACACCTATCACCATGATGACCAGCAAGAGGAAAACGGCTGTATAGATTTTTACCCGAAAAAATTTAATCAATGGATTCATAGTTTATAAATCAAATACGGAAGAGCGTTTCGTGTAAACAATATCTTTTATTTTCATCCAGAATGCAAAAAATAAATACAGAGCAAAACCAAATCCCAAAGTAACAAATGTCAAATACATAAAAGATGTCCTAACCACTTTGGCTCTAATACCTAAACGATCTGCGATACGCTGACAAACGTAAAATCCGCGCTTTTGAAAATAATAGAGGATCTGATAAAACAATTTCATACTGCAATTTAAAATTTATTACTTAACAATGCATTACCAATAGCACATTTTAAGCACTTATTTTTATCACAGTATTGCGTTTTAAGTTGAATCAAAGCTTGTGACTCGAAAGCCGACTTTGAAGTCTTATGAATACGTTCAAAACCTTTAACAATGGTATTTTTTTCGCTGCTAATATCCTGTAAAATTGTTAGAATGTGCTGGTTCATATGTTGTCCTTGTTGCCGCGCATAGCTGAACTTCATAGGCAGTATTGTATTGATTAAAAGCAAATCCACAAACGCCTTGGTCATTCGTTTTTTACTGGATTTTACTGTTTTACTGAACGTATAGTGATTATCCCAAAAAGGCGATGTTGGCACTTGCAACAACTCGTAATACTCAGAAAGTGTCTCAATTTCCATCACTTTTGAAAATAATTGATGTTGGCGACTGTAAAGTTGAGACAATTGTGATAACCTGATAGTGGGAAAATTAGAGGGTCGCAATCTAAAGAATTGCATACGAATCATGCCTTCTTCTTTCAATTGAAATTTTTGCTTTAAATAGCGGTATTCTGATGACAAGGATTGTTGGTATGCGATATCACTTTCTATATCCAACAGACCAGCTTGACCAAACAATAATGCCTCTAGTTGCATTGGATTGTGCTGTAATTTTCTAATGACTGAGAAATTTATCGCATTCGCCAAACTAAAAAAAGCGTCACCATTCACTTTTAATCCAAAATTCTTGGTCAACATTTTAAAAAGAATGGCCTCCCAATCTTGATTTAAATCGGTCATCAAGCGATGAATCATCTGACATTTTTGTTCAAGACGTTCTACGAATAATCGCTCATACCAATGCGATCGAGTAAACTCACTAACTTCCTTAAAATCTTCTTCACAATTAATCCATGATTTCTTAGTTCTAAATAACTTATGAAATCTTTCCATTAGTGAGGGATGTAAATAGGGTTTTAGCTCAAGTGTTGGAATGACTGAATTATCTTTTCGAAAAATGGAGGTATCGTCTTCGTATACCACATGAAGAATGACATTATCGTAAGCAGGATCACTTTCATGACGATGCACAAACCAATCACTACTTTTTACATGGATTTCAATATTTCCAGCCCAAAATTGGTCATCAATTCTTATTTGTCCGTTGAAAAAATCAGGACCAGAATTAGGATTGGGCGCACCTACTGCTAAAATATCCAATTTTTGATGCTGTGTTGTCTTGAGGTGTAACACATCAAACTTTTTATGAATCCAAACATAATGTAGAAAATTTTCTATCATTTGTAAATATAAAAAATCTGATGGAATTCGATAATTTTTTTTAATTTCAAACATCCTATACATTAGTTATGCAATTATCAAAAAGTTTAGCAAGTCACTTCAGAGGTGTATTTTTTGGTGGGAATTGGACCAGCTCTAATCTGAAAACGCAATTAGAAAATATCAGCTGGGAAGAAGCTAATTTACAAGTTAAAAACACCAATTCAATTCTAGCTTTAACATATCATATTGGTTATTATATATCTGGTGTTTTGAAAGTTTTCGAGGGCCAGCCTTTAGTAATCAGAGACAAGTTCAGCTATGACCATCCAAAAATCTCGAGTGCTCAAGAATGGGAATCAATGTGCCAAACTATTTTAGATAATGCAGAAGCATTAGCAACACATATCGAGGTGCTACCGGAAGCTCGCATTCATTCCACTTTTGTGGATGATAAATACGGTTCTTACTACGATAATATTACAGGTATTATCGAGCACACGCATTATCATTTAGGTCAAATTGCTATTCTGAAAAAATGGCTGAAATCCTAAGTATTGACTAAAAAAATTCCCGATACTGCATCACACGGAAATCGAAGGTATTAAAGTCTGGGTTTTTAGCTTTTAATTGACGGTATAGTGGCAATCGACTAATGGAAATATTTGCCGCACCAGAACACGATGTTAGAGAAACGGTCTTAATAATTCTATTCCCTAATTTAAAATGATGAATTCTTGGTACTTCAGAACTCTGTAGATTTAATTTCAGATGATAGATTTTTAAATGCTTACGAAAGAAATATTCTGGACCATTTTTACTATTACCACCTGTAAATAACAAGGTGTCTATGAGCGGATATTTCAATAGATAACCAACAACATCTCTTAATTGTACATTTTGCATTCCTAAATCGGATGCATCTATTTTTTCTCGTTCACAGCTTTGAACAATATCGCAAATACCTATATGATGATCTTTTAAAAACGTTTTGCGTTGGTTCACAGCTATTTTAGAATGATCATATCTCAAACCTAGCTGATGAATCTCATCAATAAATAACCACAAAGAATTATAATAACTGCCATAGCAGAAATCGACATCTTTCGGAAGTAATTCTCCTGTACTGAATCTGGGAGGTGGTAAGGTACCCACGATGAGCTTTTTCGTAGAATGGGTTATGAAAGGTTTATATGGGTGTTCATGCAAAAACACTTATAGCGAATTTAAAAGATGCTGCACTTGCTTGATAGTTTGTTTATACTTACGTTTATTAACAGCAGTCATATGTTGCGATTCATCATTTATAGCATTGAGGATGCTTTTGGCTTGATCTGTTTGGTCTTGTTCTAGTAAAAATGGGCGTACACGAGTCGCTCTTCATAATTTGAATAGCGCTGATCAATAGCACTTAGATGCGCCTCTGCCAACTTGATATTACCAGATTTTGCCAATGACAAGCCATAAAAAAACTGTACTTTACTTCCCTGAAACTCTCTGTGATCTTCAAACTTTTTCGCAATAGCGATGACCTTATCATATTGATTTAAGAAAAAATAAGATTTTATCAATTGAAAGCCAACATAGGTATCATTTTGAAAATCTTTAGAAATGGCTATGTCATAATGTTTAATAGCATTTTCAAAATCTTTATTCTCGTATAAGGCATCGGCCAAATTGACTCTATTCTGAAACGTTTCTGAAAATGCCAAGATATTTTCCAAGTCCTTAATCTTTTTACTAGGGTTGATTATGGTGGTAAATTCCTCTTGCAATTTGTCTACATCCCTTTTGTTATAAACCTGAGTTATCAAATAAATAATACACCCAACAAGCGGTAAAAACAAGATTAAAAACACCCAATAGTAATCATTTTTATTCTTAAACCAATGATAGATGCAAAAAGCCTGAAAGGCGACAATTAAATAGTAGTACATGTATTTTCTAAGATAAAACGCTAAAATACTAAAGTAACTTTAAAATAATTAGTATCTTAAGAACACACATTTTAAAACGACTAAATTTATGGGTAAAGGCGATAAAAAATCGAAAAGAGGAAAAATTCACAGAGGCACTTTTGGCGTTCGACGTCCAAGGATTAAGAAGCGTCCGAAGACGGAAGACAAAATCAATCCAAATAAGAAGGCCTAATTACCTCGTAAACACTAATTGGTTTTCTGAAGACAAATCTTCTGTGAATCGATAATCATCATAGTTAAAACCTTTGATGTCGTCCAAGGTCTCAGCATTGGTATCTATGATAAATCTGGTCATTAAACCTCTGGCTTGTTTAGAGAAAATGCCAATAGTCTTGTATTTACCAGATTTAAATTCTTGAAACTTGATATCAATCACAGGAACTTTGAAGGCTTTGGTATCTATAGCTTTAAAGTATTCATTACTCGCTAAATTCAGAAATAACTCCTCTTCTTCAAGTTCCTCATTTAGACGTTCTGTAATTTGTTTTTTCCAGAATTCGTATAAATTTTTATGTTTTCCGACTGGAAATTTTGTACCCATTTCCAAGCGATAAGGCTGAATTAAATCCAATGGTTTTAGTAAGCCATAAAGTCCTGAAATAATGCGGACTGTATCTTGCAACTTATCGAGTTTTTTTGTGTCAATCGTGTAGGCATCTAAACCTCTATAAACATCGCCGTTAAACGCATATATTGCTGGTCTAGCATTATCTGATGTAAAAGGTAATTCCCATTCTTGATTGCGCTCGTAATTTAATTGTGCCAAATTATCAGAGATATGCATGAGCTTAGACAAACTTTTAGCTGATTTCTTTTTCAATAACTTATTCAAACGTTCTGCTTCTCCTAAAAAACAGGATTGCGTTGAAGTCGCTGTTGGCAATTTACTATCGTAGTCTAAAGATTTTGCTGGTGATAATACGAGTTTCATGTATTCAAGTTTGAGTCAAATTTACAATTCTCAAACCATCTTTTCAACTCGATTATTTTAAATATTTCTATAGGCTAATAAGAAAAATTTATAGCGGTTATTTTTGTAGGTGTTCTTTGACGAGCTCCCATTCAAAATTGAGATATAACTCACTTCTTGCATCCAATGGTTGATCAGACGATTCTATAATTTTCAACTTTTCATCAATTAGCTTTTCATTGACACCTTGTGTACGTATCAACCTATTGTGTTGAGTTTTATCAGAATCTTTATGCTCTTTATGAACAATATTAGAATAACTGTAAAGGTAAAACTTCGTACCTAAAGCCTTTTGCAAGTAGAAAAAGAAAATATCTTCCATACCATAATGCCCAGAAAAAGCTTCATCAACACCATTACTTTTCATAAATGTGGCTCTAGACATAAAGAAGACATTGACATGCGGTCTGACCAATTTAAAATTAGACATGGTATTAAACTTAAAAACAGCATTGTTAGGAAGTTGATAGTCTACCAACCTTTCCAATAAATTTTCAGGAAACACAATATCTAAATCGGTTACAATGATATTTTCAGATTTAGCATACTTGACCCCTAAATTTCTAGCACCACCTTGATTCCATGTAATATCTGTCTTTATCCGAAGTAAGGTGTAGTTTAGAAAGGTATCCTCAGGGATTTCTATAGGTATTGGCGAGCAATCATCCACGAATACAAAGTGTATTTTTTTCAATAAATCACGACTGTAACCACTGTAAATCTTTATGAGTTCTTCTAATGGATCTAACGTATTATCTTCCAAATACAATTGCACCACGTAACTTAATAGAATCGTCTTAGAATGGTCCTTTTCTTCCCGGATGCTTTCAACAAATTGTCGTTCTTCTTCAGTTGTTGTATACTCCTCACTATCCCAAAGCGCGATGTCGGCATTGTGGAAGCCAAATTGCCCATTCCATGTATTATTCTCAACACTAAACTTTTGAGCCAAATCTGAAGGGGCAAAAACGATGCCTTTGGATTCCAATAGTGGTTTATAGGTTTTGCATATTCTGAGATCTTCTGGATGACAAATTTTGAATTCCTGCTCATTTGCAAGTACTTGCAACAACTTCTTTGAGCGCAAACTGAAACCACCATTCCCCATTCCCCAAGACACAGGAGCACCAATATAATCGTAAGACAAATACGCTTCTGACCATCGCTTAGGATTGAGCACAAAACCATCTGCTTGGATTATCAGAACAAACGCCGTGTCAACATACTTATGCAGCTCCTTAATCATAAACTCACTATAAGCTTCAAGAGAGGTAATAGGCTCTATAGTTACGATACGATCATCCGCAACGTCAAAATGAGTAAGGAGTTTTACTGAATGAAATTGGATGGCTTTTTCTGAAATATTAGCAGCTAAAATCAACTTGTGAATGTCTACACAATCAACACCCAACAAGGTCACATTATCTAATTTAAGCATTGGAATTAGTGGTCTCTAAATTTATAATTGGGTTCGGAATAAACACGTTTAACTGAACAAAAGCTTCAAAAGTTTCTTCAAACTGACTTGGCATTTTTTCAATAATTATGCCTGTATCTGTTAAATGATTCGCTAGGAATTTTCTACTTTCAAAATCCTTAACCTCCAATAAGTATTCCTGCTGTTCACTTTTGAAAATATAACTATCGTCTTCGATTAGTATCGAATAATCTGGATTCAAAAAGAAACTTGTTGTAGATGTCTTATAGATTTTATGTAGCAATTTCATGAGCAACATCATCATCTTTTCAGGTAAAACCTTATTAAGACAAACCCTATCGCCACAATTGATAATGACATTATAATTACATTTTAAATTACAATGACCTCGTTTTCCCCAAATGAGCTCAACATTTTCTGAAAAAGCGCCCCATGAGCCTGGACCTGTTGGACCATAAATAGTCAATATTGGAATATTAAAAGCACCTGCTAAATGGGTAATTCCCGCGTCATTTCCTATATGGAACTGCGCACCAGAAACCTCGTGAGCGACCTCATCAATATCGCCAGTTATTAATTCATAAGATAATTCCTCTTTTGTAAAATACGTTTCTGGGTTAGGATCGTCGGGTCCAATAATAATTTTTGCTTTGAATTGCGGATATTGCTCATGAATGAGTTCTATCAATTTTGCGTAATAATCTATTGGCCAAGCTTTCAAAATAAAACCAGCCCCAGGATGTACGGTATAATATAGCTCGTTCGCCTCTCTTCTATCAAAAAAAGGATAAGGGTCGCCTGTTTTTTTTATATCAGGAAATTCTGAAACAATACCATCTTTATAATGCTCGATGGAATGCTGTTTGACTCGTTTGTGGGTATGATATACAATCTGTGGCTGTTTTTCGGCATCATTATTAAAGCGTGGATAGTTCCCAAGTTCAATAACGGTATCGTAGGACGTGGCATCAACTAGAGTTTCATCTACTACGGCAATACCTTTTAAATAACGTTTAAAGAAATTAACAAGTCTCGGCTGGGTCGCATATGTGACTTCTTCAAATTTTTGTTTCAAAAGGTATAACGAAGGAATTGTAAAAAAGATATCACCAATTCCACCGTAACTTTTGTATACTAGAATTGTTGTTTTTGGGGCATTGGCATGCGAGCTCATCCGAATGTTTTAATTGTTAAAGGGATGCAAGTTAACAAACCTCTTTGAAATAAAAGTGTTTTTTAAATTACACGAGTCCGTATAACTTAAAAAACACCATATCATTGTCAACCTATCCATAGATAGATCGCTTACGCACGTTTAATAGCCATCATCATAATAGCCATCGTCGTAGTAACCGTCATCATAATAGCCATCATCATAATATCCGTCATCATAATAACCATCATCGTAATAGCCGTCACCATAATACCCATCATCAAACGAATCTGAATCGTCTGAAGAGCAAGATGAAGCGGATAAACCAATAATACTTGCTACGGACGTGATAGCTAATGCTTGTCCGGATTTCTTTATAAAGTCTCTTCTTTTCATATGATTATCATAAAATTCTTACACAAATTTAACATTTTTTTCAATGTATGCAAATCTAATTTTATTCTTGATGTTTGGCATAATGTCGCCACTTCTCAATACACAATTGCATATCTTCTGGAATGGCTGATTCAAAACGCAATTGTTCACCAGTTTTGGGATGTTTAAATCCTAGGGTCTTTGCATGAAGCGCTTGTCTCGGCAAAATTTTAAAGCAATTTTCAACAAATTGTTTGTATTTCGTGAATGTTGTTCCTTTTAGAATGCGCTCACCTCCATAGCGTTCATCATTAAATAAAGTATGACCAATATGTTTCATGTGAACCCGAATCTGATGGGTTCGACCTGTTTCTAATTTACAAGATATCAAGGTGACGTAACCCAAGCGCTCTATAACCTTATAATGTGTTATAGCTGGTTTCCCTTTATCTTCGTCATCGCCTTCAAAAACGGTATTTTGTAATCGGTTTTTAGGATGTCTACCAATATGGCCTTCAACGGTACCTTCATCATCTGAGACATTGCCCCAAACCAAGGCCACATATTCGCGCTCACTAGTTTTATTAAAAAACTGTTTAGAAAGATGCGTCATAGCTTGCTCTGTCTTGGCAATTACTAAAAGTCCGCTTGTATCTTTATCAATACGATGGACTAAACCAGGACGCTCACTTGAATTGTTCGGTAAATTTTCAAAATGATAGACTAAAGCATTTATTAGGGTTCCTGAGTAATTACCATGACCAGGATGTACTACCATACCTGCGGGTTTATTAATCACCAAAAGTGTATCGTCTTCATATACGATATCTAAAGGTATGTTCTCTGGAGTTAGCAGGTATTCATAAGGAGGATGTTCCAGAAGAACTCTAATTTTGTCTAGTGGTTTAACCTTGTAATTTTGTTTAACAGGGATATCATTTACATAAATACTCCCATCTTTTGCAGCCGCTTGAATTTTATTCCTAGTCGCATTCTCAATACGATTCATTAAATATTTATCAATACGTAAGGGTGATTGCCCTTTATCTACTGTAAAAGCATGATGCTCGAATAATTCATCATCATTCTTTTCTTCTGTCGTATGTTCTGTAGTCATGACTTAATTAGATCCGCGTTTTCCGTTGCCTAAAACGACATCGATCTTTGAGGTGAGCGGTAGTAAATCACCTGCTTCAATGGAGGTTCCTTTGTGTTTTATAGCAATCACCTCATCCTTTCCAATATCATCCACATAAGTCACCTCTCCAACTTCAAAACCTAAAGTCTCCAATGTTGGTTTGGCTTGGCGGAATGTTCTTCTAACAATATTCGGAACAGCCACTTTTCGATATCCTGACGGATTTAAAGTAAGGTATATTTTTCGATCTTCTTTCACTTGCGCACCGGCTTTCGGATACTGTTCTATCACTGAAAACTTAGGATATTTCGGATTGTAATTCGCCGAATCCTGAATTTCCATAACCAGATCGTTATCATCTAATTCAATTTCAACAGTACTTAGAGTTTTCCCTTTTAAATCAGGCACCGTTATAAACTCTCCATGATTAGTGGTACTCTTGAGCCATTGCATTGTTAGAAATACTATCACTAACAAGGCGATAACAGCCAAAGCCAACTGCTTTAAAAATGTTTTACTCTTAAGAAACTGTACAAGACTCATGAAATCGTATAATAAATTTACACTGCGACAAATATATAAAAACGAAAGGGTTTTTTTTATGGGTTTATTTGGTATTTTAGCTTAACTGATAATTCATCGGTTTTATTGTTGATGAAAAACGAATCTGAAAACAAATTCAGTGTAAATGAAAAAAAATATTGCCATCATCATGGGAGGTTACTCCAGCGAATATGATATCTCGCTCAAAAGCGGCCAAATGGTTTTTGATACCCTCGACACAAACAAATACAATGCCTATCGCATTCATATTTTTAAAGACAAGTGGGTGTTTGTAAACGATTTTAATGAAGAATTCCCGATAGATAAAAACGATTTCTCGGTCATGGTGAATGAAACTAAAATAACCTTTGACTGTGTTTTTAATGCGATTCATGGATCTCCAGGAGAAGATGGTTTTATGCAAGGTTATTTTGAGTTAATCAATTTACCTCATACGAGCTGTGGTATGTATCAAGCAGCATTAACTTTTAACAAACGCGATTGTCTAAGTGCCTTAAAACCTTATGGCATCAAAACCGCGAAATCCTATTTTGTAAATCTTGGTGATACCATAGACGAAGAGGCTATTGTTACAGCGGTTGGTTTACCTTGTTTTGTTAAAGCCAACAGAGCTGGTAGCAGTTTTGGAATTACTAAAGTGTACAAGAAAGAAGCTCTAAAAAAGGCGCTTGAGGTTGCCTTTAAAGAAGATGATGAAGTAATTATTGAATCTTATTTGGATGGCACTGAAGTGTCTGTAGGCGTCATCAGTTTCCAAGGAAATGTAACAGTCTTGCCAATTACTGAAATTGTATCCGATAATGATTTTTTCGATTACCAAGCAAAATACCTTGGACAATCGCAAGAAATAACACCCGCTCGTATAGATGACGACTTAACAGAAAAAGTAAAAGCCACTGCTAAAAAAGTTTACGAAGTACTGCGATTAAGAGGGTTTAGCCGAAGCGAATATATCTTTATGGATGGTGAACCACACCTGTTAGAAGTGAATACTGTTCCTGGATTAACTGGTGCCAGTATTTTACCACAACAAGCTGCGGAAGCAGGTATTAGTCTCAAGGATTTGTTTGAAAATGCGATTGAAGAAGCACTCAAATAATTTATAATTATCTTTAACAACTAAACATCACGCATCGCTTTTAAAAAATTTATGAAACGAGCATTATTTCCAGGATCTTTCGATCCAATAACCAATGGGCATTATGATATTATCAAACGTGGTATCAAACTATTTGATGAAGTTGTGGTGGCCATAGGTATCAATTCGGATAAAACCTATATGTTTTCACTAGAAGAACGAAAAAAATTCATTGAAGATGCTTTCACAAACCAACCAAAAGTAAAAGTAGTTACTTACAAAGGTCTTACAGTTGATTTCTGCCAAGAAATCAATGCCAAATTTATCCTAAGAGGTTTAAGAAATCCGGCCGATTTTGAATTTGAAAAAGCCATTGCGCACACCAATCGAAAACTCTCTAAAATTGAGACCGTGTTTTTATTAACTGCAGCGAAAACCTCTTACATTTCCTCTTCGATTGTGAGAGATGTGATACGAAATCATGGAGACTACACCGTATTGGTGCCGGATAGTGTCAAAATCAAATAAGATTATTTTTTTTAGCTTTTTGAACAGCTTCCAACTTATTGTGAACTTGTAGTTTACGGTAGATATTCTCAATATGCTTTCTTATGGTTCCTTTTGACAATATCAAATTCTCAGCTATTTGCACGTAATTAAGCCCTTTACTTAAATGCTCTAGAACTTCGGTTTCGCGATTGGATAATTTGATATCCTCCTTGTCCTTTTCATTTTCAATACTGAATGGATTACGTAATAATTTTAAGGTTTTTAAAGCAATAGATGGGTTCATCGCAGCACCGCCATTTAAAGTGTCAAGAATGCCATCATGCAAATCCTTGGCATTAATCTCCTTCAACAAATAGCCATCAGCACCTGCTTTTATCGCATTGAAAATATGTTCATCGTTATCAAAAACTGTGAGCATAATGATCTTGATATGTGGGTATTTTTTTTTGATAATCTCAGTGGTTTCAATGCCATTTAACACAGGCATTTCGATATCCATTAAAATGAGATCTAAATTGTGATTTTCTTCCAATTGATTCATTAAATCTGAACCGTCTTTGGCTGTGAACTTCAGATTAAAATCTTCAAAAAATGACAGTTTTTCCTTTACAGCGTTGATGAGAAACGTATTATCATCGACAATGGCTATTTTAATTATCATAATTCTTTGGTTTAAAATTACAGTTCACAATTACGGTTTTCGACATAAAAAAAGACCTTTTAAAAAGTCAAAGTAATACAAGTTCCCTCCTGTTTTTTTGAGTCTATTTGAATCTCAGCTGCCATTTCAGCAGCGCGCTTTTGCATATTATTTAAGCCGTTTCCTGATTGCACCTTAACCATATCAAATCCCTTCCCATCATCAACGATGGTCATTTTATTAACATCAGCCTCTCTGTTGAAGGTCACGGTAATATGCTTGGCTTCAGAATATTTAATGGCATTATTCAGTCCCTCTTGCACAATACGGTAAATATTCATGCCTTGAACCGATGAAAATTTGCACTGCGCCATATCTGACATGTTTGACAGAAACTTAAAATGAACGCTATCTGATGTTAAATTGGCTTTCTCAACGAAATTTGAAATTCTCGAATGTAAATCTTCCAAGGATATTTCGGCCTTATTCATGGCCCAAATCGTATCTCGTAATTCGTAAATGGTAGACGTTGTAAAGGCACTAATCCGCTCTAGTTTTTGAGTTAGTTTATCATCATCAATTTTAAAACCATATTTTAGGTTATCGATTGATGAAATAATGAATGTGAGTTGAGCACCAATATTGTCATGTAAATCTCTTGAGATACGCAAACGCTGTTCTTGTAATTTATTCTGTGTTTCAATTTTTATCAAGGCATCTTTCAGTTCATTCTCTTTTTTAAGTTGTTTATTTTTTAATTGCTGTTGTTTGTAAAATAAAAACCCTATTAAACCTAATATCACTGCTAGTCCGATAGCACTGTATATCTCATAGTTTTGCTTTTGAATAGTTAGATTTTTTTCAGCTATTTCTGCACGTTGCATGAGTATTTGTCGCTCTTTTTCAGCCGTTTTATATTGCTCACGAAACTCCACGATTTGTTTGGTCTTGGTTTCATTCAAAAGGGAATCCTCAATAGACTTATAATCGATATAATTTTTTAAAGCATTTTTATAATCCCCTTTCTTTACATCCAGTTCGTGCATTCTATAATAAGCTTCAAGTTGGTATTTTCTCGTACCATAGGTCAAGGTATTCCTCATGGCACTATCCAAGATTTTTTTTGCCGCCTCATAACGTCCCGTTTCTAAGTATATCTTACCAAGATTCACCAAGGTAACGCCCTTTAAAGCTTCAAAACCCGGAACTGCTAAGGACTTTAAGGTGTATTCTTCAGCTTTCTTATAGTCTTTTAATTTACTGTAGCTATTACCTATATTTGAATAGGTCGTTCTCGCAAAGCCTAGATTACCAGATTGTTCAGATAATTTTGCCGCTTTGATATTATAATACAAGGCGCTATCAAAAAGCTTTTTATTAAAATTGTCCTTCTCTGCTAATTCGTCGTAAGCAATGCCAATACGTCCATAACATAAGGCAATAGCCATAGAGTCTTTTAGTTTTTTGGCTAATTTTAATGCTTTTCGATTCCAAGTAATGGACGCTTTAAATTCGTACATACGATCATGAATATACCCTATGTAGGACATATCTCGTTGTACCTCTGCTTCATTATTCTGAATTTGATTGTACTCCAAGGACTTTAGTGCCATTTTTATCGCCTCAGGAAATTCAGAAAAAAGGGTATGGATATTGGCCTGCCTATAATAAGCATCTTTTATAAACTCTTGATGGTAAGTTTCAAGATATGGGTTTGCTTTTTTGTAGAATTCAAGCGCTTTTGACGGTGACGTTTGATCATTTGCAATCGCCAAATAATAATAAACGATTCCCAAGGAGCTTTTATCCTCATTTTTATTGATCAGCTTTAGTAGGTTTTCAGCTTTTACTTGGATGAGAGAATCATTAGACTCATGACTTAAATCGTCTATCATGACATCCAAATTCTGAGCCGTAATTTGTTGATTTAAAAAAACTAAAAAGAGAATAAAAGAAAGTACTGATTTCATTCTAGGGTATAAAAAAAGCATCAGATTTGATAGACCCTTTAGGACAACAAAACAAACTGACGCTCTTTTATGAAAATTGATTAATAGCATTGCTAATATATAGACTTCATCATGTTATTGTAGGATTTTTTCGATAAGAAGCAATTAAAAAAGATTAAGCGTAATCGATAAATAATTACGCCTAATCATAATCTCAACAACAAGATTTAATTATTAAGATTGTAGGCATAAACAGTCTCATCGTCGGCTTTATAAAATAAAAAGCCACCTAATTCATCTACTTGATATTCTGGTTTTTTATTCTTCAAAACAATCTCCTTTTCAACGGCTCCTGTATCTTTATTAACCTTTACTAATCCAACACCAGAATCAAGTTTCGTTAGTATAAACTGTGAATTTTCTGTTGCTGAACTCGCTTTAAATCTTTGAGAAAGCATTTTAAATGATGCGTCACCAATGGATGCGAACATGTCTGCAGCTCTTTTATTTTCCTTCCCAAAATCATTGTAATCTCTCAAACTGTTGCCATAACCAGTTTTATTCATTCCAGCCTTATAAGCATGAGCCGCAGCCAAAGCTGTAGAGGCGACTGCCGTTACTGCCGTGAGCGCTTTCATAAAACCACTCTTAGATGGCGATTTAAAATATTCATGGTAATTCTTATTACCTTGAGTATCTAACAACATCACATTTTGAGATGAGCTTAAAAATACGTTTCCATTTCGAATCTCCATCGTATCTGGAGACTCCTTTTCTTCAAAATCAAATGTTGCCAATTCATCGATATTCCCACTTTCCGCATCAATGGCATAAATGATGTCATTGGCAGCGATCAAATAACGATTATTTTCACTATCAAATGTTGAAGCTACGGTTGGTGAATTCTTATATTTCAATGGTTTCTCCCATACTTGTTCACCCGTATTTAAATTCACAATATTAGCATCTTCACCTGTAATATAAATGAGTCCTTGAGGCGAATGCGCCATAACCAAAATGTTCTCACCTGTCTTTAACGGCTTTTTAAATACCGTCTGACCATCAAATGAAATTTTATTAATACCTCCAGATTGAATCCCAAAAAGAATGCCATCATCCATCACATAAAAATGCTGAACATAACCTTTCGTTTTTGGAGCCTTATCCCATAAGTCCTCTCCAGTTTTAGCATCGAGAAAAGCAATAACGGACTCATTCTTCTGTGACAACACACTCTTACTACCACCATCGCTCTTGTTGCTAACTACAGCTAAGCCTTGAGGTAATATTTCGAAGTTGGACACAATGCCTTTTACCTTGCGATCATCTTCCCAAAGTTCTGCACCATTTTTACCAACTTTGTGAATTCTCGTATTGCTGCCATTGGACGTGGTTTCAAATCCATAAATTTCATTTTCAGAAGCGTCAGAAACCATCCAATTGATATTCTTAATTTTGGTTTGCCACAAATCGTCACCGCTATGTGATTTTGCCAACAATCCTTGCGCAGTCGGTATGATTAAAAACTCTTTTAGTAATAAAGGCGTTCCAGTTACACTAAAATCTTTACCTACACCAACGCGTCCAGGTTTGTCTAAAAAGAAACTGTAATCTAATTTAGAAGTCGCCAAATCATAAACGGCAACTTTTGGCGTCATTTTTTCAAATTTATCGCCAATTTTCTGAATTCCACTGACGATCAATTTATTTTGTGGCAAAATGACATTACAAGTATAAATTTGATTCCAACTATCGTCTTCTGAATTAAAAATTACACGACCTTGTACATAATCAATGACAGCCCGTTTGGTCTTAGTTAATCCAGCTAATTTCGAACCGACACCTTGAGACACTACGATATAAGGCGAATTAGGTATAAAGTCTGTCTCTTCCGGCTTCAGCTTTCCAAAATTATTGAATGTGAATACGGGCTGACTTTCTGTAGGTTTTATTCCTACCAAACCATCATTGGTAGCGACCACCAAGACACCTCCAACGGTAAGTGTCATTTCGTTGATTTTTGCACCTAAATTATAGCTTTGATCTGGAGCTTCTGCTTTTTGAGCGTGTAGTGAAGTCGCACCCATTAAGAGTGCAACCATCACTAAGCTCTTGAATTGAATTAATAGCTTTTTCATGTTTTGAATATCTTAGTTGACTTGAATCCCTAAATCAAATGAACCGTCAGTGATATTCTTTATCGATTGATCACCATTAACGTTTTTACACGTAAAACTGAAAGTTCCTTTAAGGTTCGTTTCAGTTTCCTCAGATACGTTGAGCTCTCCTGCAACAGTATCATCAAATGGTGCTTGCCAAATTTCTGTTGTTGAATTTTGCGGATTGTTCAAGTCAACATCTGTTTCAGTATAGGAAGCTACATTGGCTATATTGATATCACCACCTATGGTATAAGTTCCAACGCCTTCATAACCCCAAATAGTGAATGAAAATGCTTTACCGTCACTATTGGTAGCTATGATGATTAAATTGTTTCCATTATTGGCAATCGTGGCTGATGATGATATTTCCATAGATTGGTAAGAAGCACCATCGACTTTAGCTACTAATACACCAGAAGGCGCATTACCTGGTCCGCCTCCATCATCATCACTAGAACAGGATGTGATTGACATAACGGATAGGGTCATAACTATTACTAAAAGTTGTTTAAATTTTCTCATTGTTGAATGATTTATGGTTATTAATGAGACAAATGTGCAACTTAATGGAAGGTGAGACAATACGACAAATGACGTATTTTTAAAAGGTCATGTGCGAAAACTTAGATTCTAAAAGGGATTGCTTAACCTTTAATTTTTCAAGAAATGCTTGATGTGCTTCCGAATCTGGATGAAATGGTCGGTGTGCAAGACCTTTCTGGACCTCATCAACCAAATTCATCGTGTCTTCTACACCTTTGGATAACCAAACCTCACTAAAACGTTTCCAAATGTAATTGACAGCCGTTGTATTAGGATGGATCATATCCTCCTTATAAAATCGGTAATCACGAAGTTCATCCATCATCATTTCATAGGAAGGAAAATAAAAGTGGTGATGCCTAGGATCGACAACCTCATGGATACTGGCAATCAAGTGTGATTTGCTCAGCGTATTTTCTATAAACCCATCTTTTAGATGCCTTACTGGTGACACCGTAAATATAAAAGTAACTTTCGGATTCATATGTCTTACCAAACTGATTATCGCTTGCAACGATTCAGATATTTGGGTTATAGATAGTAGTTCGCCACATATTGATCAGAAGCTATATCACGATAGGCCCATGACGTTCCCAATGTGATGATGATGTGTGTGGCTGTTTCTAATTCTTGCGATGTCTGCTTTCTATGTCTGTTTAAATTTTCAATTAAAGCATCTTTAGAGGCATGACTCAATCGCGAATGTGCTTCAAAACAATGCCATTGTTCGTTGTGAAAAAACAGGTCTTTATCCGTATAGGTTTTTTCATTGATAGCATTCGTGATGAATCGTTCGATTGCTAACGGGTGAAATAAAATACCGAACGGGTTTCTAAGATTTTGGAATTTAAAATAATCAAATTTATCAGCTATATTTTCCGAAAAACAAGACCCTAAAAGCAGCACTTTTGAATGATAATCGATCTGGTCAAAAGCTTGTGTTTTTAAAGGTATTGAGGTATGAAAATTCACTTGATATAGTCTTTTGCTGCTTCTAAGGCTTGCTCAATGCCTTGTGGATTCTTTCCTCCTGCGGTTGCAAAGAATGGTTGTCCGCCACCACCTCCTTGGATGTGCTTTCCAAGTTCTCTAACAATTTGTCCAGCGTTCAGGTTTTTGCTTGCTACCAGTTCTTTTGAAATGTAGCAAGACAGTATCGCCTTTCCATCATTTTCAGCTCCAAAGAGTAAAAACAAATTATCGAATTGACTTCCCATCTCAAAACAAACATCCTTGATACCACTGGCATCCAAATCTAATTTTTTAGTCAAGTAATTAATGCCGTTCAATTCTTTCAACTCATTTTTAAGGTCGCCTTTAACAGCCTTAGCCTTTTCTTTTAAAAGTTGGTCAATTTGCTTCTTAAGCTGTAGATTTTCTTCTTGCAAATTTTCTAAAGCCTTCACTGGCTCTTTCGCATTATTGAGCAAATCTTTCATTTCAAAATACGCACGGTTATTTTCGTGATAAAAATCCTTTACAGCATCACTTGTAATAGCTTCTATTCGACGAATTCCTGAGGCCACAGCACTTTCAGAAACAATTTTAAAGTGCCATATATCGCTTGTATTATTAACATGTGTTCCGCCACATAATTCTATCGACTGTCCAAAACGAACCGTTCTAACGGTATCACCATATTTTTCGCCAAATAGTGCCATAGCACCTTCATTAATGGCTTCTTCCATGGGGATATTGCGTTGTTCTTGTAAAGGTAGTTTTCCATCAATTCTTCTATTGACAAAGTTCTCCACATCACGAAGTTCGTCAACCGTCAATTTAGAAAAATGAGAGAAATCGAATCTTAAATATTTCGAATGTACTGCGGAACCTTTTTGTTCTACATGTGTTCCTAAAACCTCTCTAAGCGCCTGGTGTAATAAATGCGTGGCAGTATGGTTACACTCTGTGCGATAACGCTGTTTCGCATCAACCGTTGCTTTAAAAGATTCATGAATATGTTTTGGTAAATTCTTAGCAAAATGAACCGCGATATTATTTTCACGCTTGGTATCAACGATGTAAACTACATCACCATGCGCATCTTCAAGGTAGCCTTTGTCTCCTACTTGACCACCACCTTCTGCATAAAAAGGCGTTATATTAAATACAAGTTGATATAATTCACCATCTTTTTTTGACGTCACTTTTCTATACTTGACGATTTTCACTTGCGTTTCAAGCGTATCGTAACCTATAAACTCTTGCTCTTCATCTTCAATTAGAACGGTCCAATCATCAGATTTTAATTCTGACGCTTGCTTTCCACGTTCTTGCTGTGCTTTGAGTTTATTTTGAAAATCTTCTACGTTATAAGTAAATCCGTTTTCTCGAAGAATTAAGTCGGTTAAATCTTCTGGAAAACCATAAGTATCTTTTAGTTCAAAAACCTTAGCTCCAGAAATTTCCTTTGTATTTGAATTCTCGATAATACGATCTAACAAGACCAAACCTTGTTCCAAGGTTCTTAAAAATGACGCTTCTTCTTCCTTAATCACATTTTCAATCAATTGTCTTTGAGCTTTCAATTCAGGAAAAGCTTTACCCATTTGATTCACTAGTACTTCAACGAGCCTAAAAATAAAAGGTTCCTTTTTGTCAAGAAAGGTGAACCCATAACGTACCGCCCGACGTAAAATTCTTCTGATGACATAGCCAGCACCATTATTGGAAGGTAATTGTCCGTCAGCAATGGAAAAGGCAACCGCTCTCACATGGTCGGAAATCACTCTAATGGCAACATCAATTTTATCGTCTTTCCCATAATCCTTATTGGTGATCGTTTCAATTTCACGAATTACTGGTGTAAAAACATCGGTGTCATAATTAGACTGAACACCTTGCAGTACCATGCATAAGCGTTCAAACCCCATTCCAGTATCTATGTGCTTTTCAGGTAGGATATCTAAGGAGGTATCAGCTTTTCTATTGTACTGCATGAAGACCAAATTCCATATTTCAACAACCTGCGGATGATCCATATTAACTAGTGTTTTACCATCCACTTTCGCCTTTTCTTCAGCAGAGCGTATATCTACGTGTATCTCACTACAAGGGCCACAAGGTCCTTGATCACCCATTTCCCAAAAATTATCCTTCTTATTACCCATTAATATGCGGTCTTCAGAAATGTACTGTTTCCATATATCGTAGGCCTCTTGGTCCATTGGCAAATCATCTGCGTCGTTACTTCCTTCAAATACCGTCACGTACAGAATATCCTTATCAATACCGAATTTTTCTGTGAGTAGTTCCCAAGCCCATGCAATGGCTTCAGCTTTAAAGTAATCACCAAAACTCCAGTTGCCAAGCATTTCAAAAAGCGTATGATGATACGTATCATAACCTACTTCCTCCAAATCATTATGCTTTCCTGAAACACGCAAACACTTTTGAGAATCGGCAATTCGATTGTTTTTGGGCTGAGCATTTCCGAGGAAAAACTCCTTAAAAGGTGCCATACCAGAATTAACGAACATCAAGGTAGGATCATCTTTCAGAACCATGGGTGCCGAAGGGACAATACTATGATTTTTGTCTTTGAAAAAATTTAAAAATGTACTTCTGATGTCTTGAGACTTCATGCGTTGATTGTTAAAAAACCTTGTTCCTTTTAAATTACTATAAATAGGAAACAATTTATATATTTGTGAAACGTTCTATTATTCTTGCAAAAATAGAACTTTTTAAGATATGTCTAAAGTAAAATATTATTACGATCCTGAAACACTTTCTTATCGCAAAATAGAGCGAAAGAAAGGCAAGACAATTAAGTTTGCCATGTTGTTTTTATTGGCGTCGGCTCTTTTTGCTTTTTTGATTGTCTTTATGGCCAGTCAGTTTATTGAATCACCGAGAGAGCGTGCTTTAAAACATGAACTTACCAATTTACAATTACAATACAATTTACTTAACAAACGTGTAGACAATGCCTTCGCTGCTTTGGAAAGCGTTGAAGAACGTGACAATTCCATATTCAGACTTTATTTTGAGGCTAATCCAATACCAGAAGAACAACGTCGTGCTGGATTCGGAGGTGTAAATCGTTATAAAAAATATGAAGGCTATGACAATTCCAAACTCATCATTGAAAGCAATAAGCGTTTGGATG
>JAAEZI010000014.1:29696-49667 GCA_018222915.1 Algicola sp.
GTTTTACAAAAAGCGATAGTCGTCCAATCAAGATCTTTAGATGAAATTGCTGTCTTAGCGGAAGACAAGGAAAAATTTCTAGCTTCAATTCCTGCCATTCAACCGGTGAGAAACAAAGACTTAAAACATATGGCATCAGGCTATGGGTATCGAACAGATCCCTTCACCAAGGTCAGAAAGTTTCATTTTGGTATGGACTTTACAGCGCCAAGAGGCACACCAATTTATGCATCTGGAGATGGTGTTGTGACACGTGCCGACAGTAATTCCTCTGGTTATGGAAATCACATTAGAATAGACCATGGCTACGGCTATGTATCGTTATATGCGCATTTATATAAGTACAACGTACGTGCGAATCAAAAAGTAAAACGCGGTGATTTGATTGGCTATGTTGGAAGCACTGGACGATCAGAAGCGCCTCATTTGCATTATGAAGTTTTTAAGGATGGTGAACGCATTAATCCTATCAACTTCTATTACGGCAACTTAACTGCGGAAGAATATGCACGATTACTGGAAAAAGCCTCATTAGAAAATCAATCTTTAGACTAAGCCCATGCACATTGATCTTCCAGAAAAACGTTATTATGGAATTGGAGAGGTCGCCAAGGCTTTCGATGTAAATACGTCATTAATTCGATTTTGGGAAAAGGAATTTGATATCTTAAAGCCCAAAAAAAATGCCAAAGGCAATCGAAAATTTACACCTGAAGATATTAAGAATCTAAAGTTTATTTATCATTTGGTAAAAGAGCGTGGCTTCACTTTGGAAGGTGCCAAAACACATTTAAAAGAAGAGAAGAAAGAATCCTTAGATAAATTTCAAATCATTGATAAACTGGAAGGCATCAAGGCACAGCTTATTAAAATTAAATCACAACTTTAAAACTATATCACTATGAAAAAATGGATCCTACCAATTGTTGTTATCATACTTTTGGTGCTTTGGGGTGTTAATGTAAAAAACACCTCTGTAGACCTCAACGAAGACGTCAATGAAGCTTGGGGAAATGTTCAAACGTCTTACCAACGTCGTAATGATTTGATTGGCAACTTAGTGAACACGGTTAAAGGCGCAGCCGATTTTGAAAAAAGCACTTTGGAAGCCGTTGTTAAAGCAAGAGCACAAGCCACTAAGCCAGAAATAAATATTAATAATGCGGATGATCTAAGTCCGGAGAGTTTGGAAAAATTTAATCAAGCACAAAGCGGATTAAGCAGTGCTTTGTCTCGCTTATTATTAGTAGTCGAAAAATATCCAGATTTAAAAGCCAATCAAAACTTCTTGAAACTGCAGGATGAATTGACTAGTACAGAAAACACGATTCAAACGGCTAGAACACGCTACAACGAAGCTATCAAACCATACAACCAATATGTTCAGAAAGCACCACAATCGCTTATGACCGGTATATTAGGTTATGATGAGAAACCTTATTATGATGCAGATGCTGGTGCAGAAAAACCAGTGGATGTAGAATTTGACTTTGGTAAGTAATGGTATCAAAAGTCGAGGCATTTCTCACCGCTAAAGAAGAGCAAGAGATTATCGAAGCAATACGTAAAGCGGAACATAAAACATCAGGAGAAATTAGAATCCACATAGAAGCGTCTTCCAAATTGGATCCGTTTGAGCGCGCCATGGAAGTGTTCCATTACCTGAAAATGGATAATACCAAGCTTCGTAATGGTGTCTTAATTTATGTTGCCGTAGAAACCAAAACGTTTGTAATCTATGGTGATCAAGGTGTCAATGATGTAGTCCCAAATGGTTTTTGGGATAGTACCAGAGACACGATGCAACATCATTTTAAAGAACAGCGTTTCAAGGAAGGATTGGTTGAAGGTGTTTTGAAGGCTGGAGAACAACTGGAGGCTCATTTCCCTTGGCATCATGGTAACATAAATGAACTATCAGATGATATTTCTAAAGGATAAATCAATGTCTAAAGCACAAATTATATTAGTTGGAGTCATCAGCGTTTTAAATAGCTTTTGGTTTACGGCAAATGCACAGTTTGACATTCCGCCTATTCCTGAAAATCAAACCAGTGTTTATGATGATGTTAACCTATTAACACTTAGTGAAAAGCAAAGTTTAGAGGAAAAACTTATCAGGTATTCGGATACGACATCCACTCAAATTGTGGTTGCCATCATAGCGAGTACCAAAGGCGAAAACATCGGACTTTTAACACCCAAATGGGCCCATGAATGGGGAATTGGCCAAGCAAAGGAAGATAATGGGGTTTTTATTCTACTTGCTCGTGACGATCGCAAAATATGGATCTCACCAGGTTATGGTGTTGAAGACCGTCTTACTGCAGGAATTACTGGTGAAATTACACGAAATGTCATCATCCCTGAATTTAAGCGAGGTGATTATTACCAAGGTCTCAATAAAGGGTCTGACGCTATTTTTGAGGTCTTACAAGGACACTATCACTCGACTCGCAAATCGGATAATGTTACTGCTTCTCTAAACGCTTTCTTTCTTTCTCTCACCTTCTTATCAATTAGTGTTGTCATTGCTATCTCCAAAAACAGGAAAGGTGGCGGAAAAGGCGGTGGTCATCGAACCAACGGCACGAGTATTTTGGACGCTATCATTCTGAGCAATATGGGTCGTGGCAGCTATGGAGGCGGAAGTTCTAGTGGAGGACTATTTGGCGGAGGCAGCTCTGGAGGCGGATTCTCTGGTGGAGGTTTCGGCGGAGGCTTCGGAGGAGGCGGATTCTCTGGCGGAGGTGCTGGTGGTAGTTGGTAATTAAGTAAATGAAACACTTTTTTATCATTAGCGTTCTATTCTTAGTTTGTGCATGCAAACAAGAGACTCGTATCCCAGTAGACTACAGTTCACTTCCTAAAAATGAATTACAACAAGTGGTGCTCGATTTGTCAAATGTCTTCAACATGAATCAAATCGATACTCTCAGTCAAATGATCATTGACTTTGAAAAAAGAACATCAAATGAAATCGCTATTCTTACCGTGGATTCTATTGCACCTTACGAAGATCTTCATGTGTACAGTAGTGCCATCGGAAATTATTGGGGTGTAGGTAAAGCCAACAAGGACAATGGTCTCGTCATCGTACTCCTCAAAAATCAGCGTCAGATTTGGTTGTCAACAGGTAATGGCACGACTAATGTCCTCACAGATTCTGTCTGTCAAAAGATCA
This sequence comes from Algicola sp., assembly GCA_018222915.1. Classification (GTDB taxonomy): domain Bacteria; phylum Bacteroidota; class Bacteroidia; order Flavobacteriales; family Flavobacteriaceae; genus Psychroserpens. Next base: position 32,881 of record JAAEZI010000014.1, read on the forward strand.
TTGACAGTGTGATGATTCCCAACTTTAAAGAGGGTCAATACTATTTAGGAATGAAAAAGGGCTTAGTTGCTATTATGGAGCAATGGCATTAATCGAGAATATAGAAATTGCTCGAGCCAGTTTCCCCTTTAGAGCCTAAACTATTAAATTTCCAACTAAAACTCAACATAACATATTGTTGCAATACCGTACTTTGCGAATCTTGGATGTAATTTTCTGTGGCACGACGTCTTGCATTGGTATTTTGATCAAGTAAATCATAAACCTTCAACGTTAAAATCGCCTTATCCTTCATGAAGGAATAAGCCAAAGTAGAATTCCAGAACCAGGCACTTTTCTGAAAACCTGGCGCAACATTCGGGTTGTAATTAAAATCAACACTATTGGTCCATTCGAAATGTTTGGGCAAAAAAGTGGTTAAATTTAAATCCAAATCATGCCTAATAAAATTGATATCTTCAAACGTCGGTATGTCGTAGGTGTTAGTTGTATAAGAGAGTCGGTATCTCGGTCTAAACTCCATGACTTCCTTCCAATTAAAACGCAATTCCAAACTTGGTGTAAGTGAGGTCACATTACTTTTATATTGCACTTCATTATTGAAGTTCACATTACGATTCAAGTTCGCAGAGATTCCGATATCTAATTTGACAGTCTTTAAGGAATCTGCTTTAATAGATTTGCTGTAATTGATATTTCCGTAGACATCATAATTACCATTGACATTAGCAAATGTCGTGGTTCTTTTTAGTGTTTCTGGATCTACGATGGTTCTTGACACCACTTGATTATTGTTGAAATTCAAACTCAAGTAACTATAAACGCCTGTTTTTTTCTGAAAGTCAAACGCATTGTATCCTGCATAAATACGGTGGCTATTGGTGGGTTCCAAATTCGGATTTCCCGTAACGGTATTTAACGGGTTAGAGACATCTTGAAATGGTTGTAGTTGATTAAGACTTGGTGGTGAATTATTTAATGAATAACCACTATACATCGATGCTTTGTCACTAAACCTATAATTGAAATAAGCGCGTAATTCTACAGCTTCAAATCGGCGCTTCAGATTCAATTCTGGTCTAAGAAAATCTCTATTTTCCAGTGTTCTAAAGACGTAACTTGTTCTAAAGCTCGTCGACCATTTTTCTTTTCGTAAGGTTATTCTAGCTGATGGTGTATTCTCCTGATTTAAATACTGAAAATCGGTACTCAGATCAAAATTAAAATCGTCATAGTCATTTGTTGTTTCATTTCTGTCGAAGGTACTTCTCAGATTGGTTCTGTTTTCATTTCTAAAATCATAACTAAAATCTAAAAATAGCTCTTTGGCCTTTAGTGGTAAACGATAAGTTGATGAAAGCCGTAATCTGCGATAATCCATTTCGGAGGTGGTCAATTGATCTCTTAAAATATCTTCATCTACGGCATTGAAAAAATTCGTTTCAGACGTTAAAAAATCATCAGAGCTTCTGTCGTTGAATTCATTATCCATTTCAAACTTTAAAAAAGCACCCTTATTTCCAAAACGTTTGGTCAGATCAAATTCATTCTGAAAGGTTTTGGCATCATTTTCCACAAAAGAGGCGGTTGTTGATGCGTTGGTTGGATTGTTAGCTTCATCTCGCGTTTCTTCCTCTTGTGAAAAAGAAGTTGTTGCTTTAGACCATCTAAAGGATGGTTTGACATTCATTAAAAATGTAGAATCTATTTCTATATCAAAACCTAAATTTGCACTATGATTCTGACTATCACTCACGGTTTTAGATCGCGAATCGGAAAAAAATCGCGAATCAGGTAATATATTTTCACGCTCTGTTATCGTTTCATTTTCTGAATCACTCCCTGAATAAAAATAATCTGCAGAAATCTCTACTTTTTCACTTAATTGATCGGCATAATTTGCACCAACATTTTGAGAAGTTGTGATGCCCTGTCCTGCACCAAAAGATCTACCATCGATAGCAAAGGAGCCATTGCTATTCATACTCATGCTATAGCCTCCTCCAAACATTTTTTGAATTTCACCAAAACTAAAACCGGGAGAATTAGTGTTATTACCACCTGCCAGAACGCTCACGCGCCTATCATTGTCAAAGACGTTTACCATGCCTGCAAATTCGTAACGCTCATCCGTTCCTGCTCCTGCAGCCACCCTTCCAAAAATTCCTTTATTGTTCTCTTCCTTTATGGTCAAATTAATAGTTTTATTTTCTTTATCACCTTCTTCACCCGCAAAAGCCTCTGATTTAGTTTTAGTATCGGTAATCTGTATTTTTTCAATGATATCCTTTGTTAAATTTCGGGTTGTGATGGTAGGATCATCGCCAAAAAACGGTTTCCCATTCACCAATATCTTACTAACATCCTTTCCATTTACCGTAATTTTACCAGCTTCATCAACCTCAACACCAGGTAATAGTTTCAACAAATCCTCAACATTAGCATCTTTTTTTGTTTTAAAAGATTTGACATTGAACTCTAAAGTATCTTTTTTTATGGTGATTGGAGCTCTAGATTTGATGACTACCTCATCCAAGGAATTACTAATATTCAACTCGATAGATTTTAAATCAATGAGCTCTTTATCTATAAGTAACTGCTTATAAAATGTTTGATATCCTACATAATCGATAAATAAGTTCAACTTGTCGTCATTAGTATCAGTCAATAATTCAAATTGACCCTCTTTATTCGTGATGGTATAGGTTACCAGGCTACTGTCCTTGATGCGCTCCAAATAAACGGTTGCAGATTCCAACGGACTCTGATTATCTCCGGATAATACGGTTCCGTTTATTTTGATAGATTTTGATTGTGCTGATACAGTAGAAATACAAAAGAGTAATGAGATGAAAAAAAAGAATTTCTTCATGAATTTGATTGATTGATGATTAGTAGCATTTGTTGAAACGAATATAAAACCGTTTTCGTATGAATTTTCTTAAATTTATTATAAAAATAACTTATTCATGGTCTTCCAAAAAAAATAAGTCCTCCACTGACAATTGAAACAATTGTGCAATTTTTAGAGCCAATAATGTTGATGGAATATACTTTCCCTTTTCGATAGCATTAATAGACTGCCTGCTCACACCAATTTTTTCGGCAAGGTCTGCTTGAGTCATATCAAATCTAGCACGTTCAATTTTGATGTTATTCTTCATGATTCGCCTTTAATTTCAACACATTAAATCTCATAATAAAAAACAGTAAGGGTGTAAACATATTATAAACTAACACATTAAAAAATGAAAAATTATAGACAAAGATCACGGTAAGTAAGAGAATAATATAATTGAATATCACAGCCCAAACCAAAGAGTCATTACGCAACTTGTAAATAAACTCATCTTCTACTTTTTCTTTAGAGAAGCCTACAAAAAATCCACCAACAATAATGGCGATAGTGATTAACTCATCTACGATACTGTTCTCAATAATCTGAAAAAAATCACTTGACGATTCAACCGATGAACCTACCAATACCGAATCACCACCACCAATGATTGCCAATACCTTCATTGTTAACATATCCGTTTCTAAGTTTGATAATATGAATCCTGTACCTGTTATTAGACCAACAATAAGCAGAATCCAACCTGGTAATTTAAATTTATTCGACAATAAATAGTTGCTTTTCATGATAATAAATTGATTTGATTACATCACAAAAGTAAACAATTATTTACATTATGTAAACTTTACTTTACTTTTTAACACAAATTTTAATAGGCTCACGTTATTAGTATGCATCAAAAAGAAGGATTGATTATCGTTTTAAAGTGAAATGACTCTTAAAAGTCCTACCGTCTTCTAGGGTCGCCGAAAACCAGTAGTCAGATGACGGTAATGGCTGTCCTTGGAACGTCCCGTCCCAAACGTCAAATGGAGAATTTAAAGTATATAACAGTTTTCCGAAGCGGTCAAAAATAAACACTTTACTATTAGGTTGAAATTGTTCTGAAACACCCTTTAATTGCCATGTATCATGAAATGTATCACCATTGGGAGTAAAAAACTTAGGATAGCCAATCACGGAAACATCTTCTGATACAATACCGCAATCATTTTTAGTATCCTTCACGTAAACCGTATAAATGCCTGCTTCGAGGTTACTGAAAGTATTTGAAGCTTGATAGGGTCCAAAACTATCGTTAATCGCGTATTCATACTCACCTTCTCCTGACACCAACACTGTGATGACGTTATTTGCGTTGAGATCTTCAACAATGACGGTATCCACAGTAGCTATATTAGAAGGTTCCACAATGATGGTTTTCGTTTTGGAGCAACCATTCACAAAAGCCACTTCTACCGTATACGTTCCTACTTCATTAACTTCAATAGCAATGGTTGTTTCTCCTGTTGACCAGTTGTAATAATAATTATTTGGAATATCACCTTCAATCCCACCACTGAGCGTAATAGTTTGCGGAAAACTATTTAGACAATACAATAAGACTTCTTGATCGTTAATGTTAGGCAAAGGATTGACTACCAATTCAACCGGTGTAATTCCGTAACAAGACCCATTATCCTCTGTTCGAGCATAAATGACTTGATTATAAGGCATCGTATTGGTAAAATTAGTTGGAAGCACATTCACTTGCATAAAAGCATCATCATAGGTTTCATAGAATGCTATATCTAAATTTTGAGGGTTATCAGCTAAAATTTGGGTTTCTGCTTGTGACAAGTCAAAACTTACCACTCCGGTTTCTGAATTGTCATCGCAGACGGTCAAGATCGCTGAGTTTAAAGCATTCATATTGACGCGAAGTAAGACTTCAGCGGTACTTGTACAACCAGAAGCCGTGTCGATAACCTGTGCATAGATCGTTTGAGGATTCGTGGTATTTATATAGCTTTCTGACTCCAAAATCTCATCAGTTAAATCGGCATTTTCAAAAAACTTTACGTCGCGATCTTGGGTCACACCGTTGGTAATATCTTCAAAATACAAACTTAAATTAAAAGCAATAAAACCATCTTGAATAGCATCATCACAATCAGCAATTGTCACATCCAAAGCATCTGGACTTGGCACATAATTAGCTGTAATAGGAAAACGTGCTCCATTACTGCAGTTATCGAATAGAGGCATCACCCAGAAAGTGGTAGTTTCGGTTAAAGCAACTTCATAAGTATCTCCAGAATTTAAAACTTCCGAAGCCGTTTCTGAAGCAAACCACAAAACATTTGGTGTATTCGTATTCACACTTAATATCGATGTACCTTCACCGCAAGCTTGATTGGAACTCGTTTCTATTCTCGGTGTGATAATGGACGTACTTGCTGATAAATTAATTTCAGGATCTCCTGGCATACCACCAAACTCTACCAAATAGCCTTTGGGATAATAGGGATTACCTGGTCCCGAAGGATCGCCTTGATTAGGCAAATCATTCCATGAACCAATATTTCCGATAGATGGATCTGTGATATGTGCATAATCTTCATTGCCAAAATTATTAGGCTCACCAACATTCCAATTGGAATATTCATCATTTGGTGGTCCACCGTTAAACTGCCCTATCCAAAAGGTTTGTCCGGCTTCTGGTCCTGTGACCCATTTCCAAGTACCTTCGGTTTCAGCATCATTCGCCCCTATCCATCCTAATCCTGGACTTTGCTCACCAGCAAATTGTGCCTCTTCAGCATTGGTTAAGGTGGCCAAATATCCTTGAAGACCAAAATATGTTTGCGTTTCTGAGTTGTTACGTGCCGTCGTCCAAGTGATGCCTGGATCAGATACATACAAATAATAATGTCCCGTAGATGGTAAAAAATTGGCGTCGCCCAAATTAATTGAGAAAAATTTATCTTGGGTAAATACCTCTTGTGTTGTTTGAAAAGTGACACTACTAATTGCCGCTTCAAACTCTGTAAAAGTGGCTGGACCTTCTAGTGTGAGTTTACCTTCAGCAACATTCCAAGTAGCGGTAATATTCGGAAATGTACCATTCAACACCAAGATATCTTGATTCACACTATAACCTTCAGAAATTTGAACAAAAGCGTTTTCTAGTGTGGCATCACCTACATCTGGATCTGAAATATCTACACTAGTCACGATAGGCATTGGTGCACTGGCACAATAATCTTGATCCCCTGTAACAGTAATTGTGGGTGGCGTATTTTGGGTGAAAGCACTAAACATTGCCAAAAGCAGTGTGGCTATCACTAAAAAATACGTCTTGTTCATATTAGGTTGTTTCAATTATTTTTTACGCATGTAGACACTTACAGGCACACCTTTAAAATCGAAATGTTCCCTTAAATTATTTTCTAAAAAACGTTTGTAAGGTTCTCTTACATATTGTGGCAGATTACAAAAGAATGCAAACTGTGGCTGCGGAGTTGGTAATTGCATGATGTATTTAATCTTCACAAATTTTCCTTTGTACGCTGGAGGTGGATAATTTTCTATAATCGGCAGTAAGACCTCATTTAACTTACTGGTTTTTATTTTTTTCGTTCGGTTGTTATAGACCTCAACCGCTGTTTCAATCGCTTTGAAAATACGTTGCTTGTTGAGTACAGATATGAATACAATCGGCACATCCGTAAATGGTTCTATTTCCTTTCGGATCACACGCTCAAAATCTCTAGTGGACTGTGTGTCTTTTTCCACCAAATCCCATTTATTCACTAATATCACAATGCCTTTACGATTGCGTTCTGCTAGCCAAAATATATTTTGTACTTGTCCGTCGAATCCTCTCGTGGCATCTAAAACCAGCATACAAACATCACAATGTTCAATAGCTCGTACACTACGCATCACAGAATAGAACTCCAAATCTTCTTTCACTTTTGATTTTCGTCTAATCCCAGCCGTATCAACCAGGTTAAACTCAAAGCCAAAACGGTTGTATTTTGTGTCAATCGAATCTCGAGTCGTTCCGGCGATATCAGTAACGATATAGCGATCTTCACCAATTAACGCATTGATAAAAGAAGATTTCCCAGCGTTGGGTCTTCCCACAACTGCAAACCTAGGCAACTGTTCTTCTTCTACATCGTCATCGTCCTTTTCAGGTAAAGCTTCCACCAAAGCATCTAATAAATCACCTGTACCACTTCCGTTAATACTGGCGATTGTAAAATAATCTCCTAATCCTAGCGAATAGAATTCTACGGCATCTTCTGCTCGTTTGTTATTATCCACTTTATTGACGGCCAAAAACACAGGTTTGTCTACCTTTCTTAATAGCCTTGCAACATCTTCATCCATGCCTGTGACACCAGCTTCTACATCCACCATAAAAATAATCGCATCAGCTTCATCGATTGCCAATTCAACCTGTCTATCTATTTCAGCTTCAAACACATCGTCACTTCCTTTGACATATCCGCCTGTATCAATTAAGGAAAATTCTTTCCCGTTCCAGTCACTTTTTCCATAATGTCTGTCACGTGTTACACCACTAACGGCATCCACAATGGCTTCTCTTCGCTGTATCAAGCGATTAAAAAAAGTAGATTTACCAACATTTGGACGACCTACTATGGCGACAATATTACTCATAACTTATAGTTTCCTTCGGAATAGTCTGCAAAAATACTAAATAAGTCCTGATGCAGTGTGATTTTTAAGTTAAAGATTATATGTTAACTATTATTCCACAAAAAATAGTAATTTGAATGACTATTTCAAAATTAAAATGTCGAACGTTAACGAGATCATTTTACGACCGCGATTTAAACTGATCATTCATCAAGAAAATGATCGCTTGTTAAAGCTTTTTGAAGCGGCTGATAAGGAGCAATCAGCGTTTATCGTTTCCCGAATAGACGATCACGTATTTATTAAAATTCCGAAGGAGAAACAACATTTCTGGTCGCCTCAACTGCATTTAGAAATCAATAAAAACGATCAAGAAGAAACGAGTACCATCTATGGTTTATTTGGTCCCAATCCAACCGTGTGGACCATGTTCATGTTTTTACATTTTATGGTTGCTGGTTTATTCATAGGATTTGGAATATGGACCTATGTGAATTGGCGTTTAGGTAGCCATTATGCCATACCACTATTCTTAACGTTACTGATGATTCTTTTGTGGTTTGCTCTTTACTTTGGAGGCCGACTAGGAAAAAAAACAGGAGCGGAAGAAATGCAACGATTGCATGATTTTATGAAAGAAACTTTAAATGGTCAAGACATTCAATCCAAACGATAAGTTAATTGTAAAAACAACGAGTCACCATGGCACATCGTTATGCCAATAACATGATATTCTTAGAGTTTACCTTTGATTGTAACCAAAACGTTTCAGTTGCCGCTGATCACTTCGCCAATTTTTATTGACCTTAACGTATAATTCTAAATGCACCTGCTTGCCAAAGAATTTTTCTAAATCTTTTCTAGCCTCGACACCTACGCGTTTCAAAGCAGATCCTTTATGACCAATTATGATGCCTTTTTGGGTGTCTCGTTCTACCATGATGACTGAACGCATTCGAATAATTTGGTCTTCCTCAAAAAATTCTTCGGTATCAATTTCAACAGCGTAAGGAATTTCCTTTTTATAGTGCATGAGGATTTTTTCTCGGATTGTTTCATTTACAAAAAATCGTTCCGGTTTATCTGTTAACTGATCTTTCGGATAAAATGCGGGAGACTCAGGAAGCAATTCAATAATTCTATTAAAAACTTCGTTCACATTAAAGCCTTCCAATGCCGAAATAGGAAAAATTTCAGCATTTGGCACTTTCTCAGACCAGATTTGGACTTGCGATTCCAATTGTTCTTGATCTGATTTATCAATTTTATTTAGAAGTAGTAATACTGGAATTTTAGAATTGGTGATTTTCTTAAAAAAAGCCTCATCTTTCAACTCACTTTCTCCAATCTCCACCATGTATAATAACACATCTGCGTCTTCGAAGGCCGACTTCACAAAATCCATCATCGACTCTTGAAGTTCATAGGCTGGTTTGATAATTCCCGGAGTATCGCTGAGAATGACTTGAAAATCCTCCCCATTTACAATGCCGAGAATACGATGACGTGTGGTTTGCGCCTTGGACGTGATAATGGATAATTTCTCTCCGATAAAAGCATTCATCAAAGTGGATTTTCCCACATTGGGATTCCCGATAATATTTACAAAACCTGCTTTGTGCATTGTTACATTTTTCGCAAAGTTACAACCTTTAATAATGAATTCTGCTTAAATCGTTGCCATTTCGTAATTTTTTAGATTGAAAATAATCATTGTCGCGGTTTTGCAATACCGCGATCATACATCACAATACTTCCAGCTACTGAGACATTGAGACTCAATTCTGACTTAAACTTAACCAAAAAATGACTTTTATTAATGGCATCATTAGATAGACCATGATCTTCTGCACCTAACAAATAGACGCAGCGCCTCGGGTGATGAAATGATTCGAGTGGCTCAGCATCTTCAGTTAACTCTACACCAACCAGCCTTGCTCCTTTTGGGAGGTTTTTATAAAAGGCTTCAAAATTTTCATAATGAAAATAAGGCATTGACTTAACAGCGTTATGAGTATCACAGGCTTGTTTCGCATAGCGGTTCCCTATCGTAAATATAAAACTGGCACCTAAATTTTGTGCTGAACGCCATAATACTCCGAGGTTTTCTGGCGTTTTGCCGTTCTGAATACCTATACCGAAGAATTCGTTTTCAAAATTATCTATCATGTCACAAAAATAAAAAACCCATAGGAATCTTTATGTACCATTAAATTCTGACAAAAACCTAGTTGCTTAAATCCTTTTGTAACCTGAGTTACTTTAAATGGTCATTTCAATACATAACTTTACAGAATGTTTTACGATGCCCTTGAAATTTAGCATATGGAAGAAGCGTAAAGAAATTATTTTAATTAGAAATTTTATACCTATGAGCGATTTGTTTACCTTTTTGGTCTCATACATGAGTTAATGCTATAGTTGTAAAATATACGTTATAATTGACAGTCAAAATGATAGAAGAACTAAAGAAAAGTTACGGCCACCTTTTTGAAAAGGACCTTTTAAATGACATCTTACAGGTAGGAACATTTAAGGAGGTTCCTGCTGGATATAAACTCATGGATATTGGAAGTTATGTAAAAGGAATGCCGCTTTTAATTTCTGGAGCGATAAAAGTACTCAGAGAAGATAATGATGGCAATGAACTACTCCTCTATTATTTGGAACGTGGAGAAACCTGTTCTGTTACAATGTCTTGCTGTATGGGTCAAACCAAAAGTGAAATCCGCGCCATTGCAGAGACAGATGCGAAACTCATCATGATACCCATCCGAAAAATGGAGGAATGGACAGCCAAATACAAATCGTGGAGAAATTTCGTCTTTGAAAGTTACCATAATAGGCTCAATGAAATGCTCCATACCATTGATAGTATAGCCTTTGACAATCTGGATGAACGGATTTTAGCATATTTAAGGGAGAAGTCAAGAATTAATAAAACGTCCATTATCGAAAACACTCATCAAGAAATAGCTTATGAATTACATAGCTCAAGAGTGGTTATCTCAAGACTTCTTAAAAAATTAGAAACTCTTGGAAAAATAGAATTACATAGAAATTATATAAAAATCATCAATTTAGATTAGCTATGTAACCAAAGTTACTTCTTGATGGCGAATAGTATCTTAATTTCGCATCAACATTTTTACCTCATTATGGAATTACTTGAAATTTTTGGATATATAAGTGCTTTAGTTATTGGGATCTCGTTAGGCCTTATTGGTGGTGGTGGATCCATTTTAGCCGTACCAGTGTTGGCCTATCTTTTTTCTATCAACGAAAAAGCAGCTACAGCGTATTCACTTTTTATTGTAGGAGCAAGCGCATTGCTTGGTGGCATAAAGCAACATTTTAAGGGATATGTAGACTGGAGAACTGCTATAGTATTTGGTATCCCAGCAATTATTGGTGTTACGGTTATTAGACATTATGTTGTTCCAGCATTGCCAAATGTTCTATTTCATATTGCCGATTTTGAATTTACGAGAAGAATGGCCATGTTTGGTCTTTTTGCAATCCTTATGATACCTGCAGCAATTTCTATGTTAAAAGAGCAAAAAGACAAACCTGCCATAGGCGATCGTATGGTAAAGTATAACTATCCTCTTATCTTAGTAGAAGGCCTTATCGTTGGCGCAATTACTGGAATGATTGGTGCTGGTGGTGGCTTCTTAATCATCCCAGCACTCGTAATTTTGGCCAACGTTGAAATGAAAGTTGCTGTTGGTACATCCTTAATTATTATCGCATTTAAGTCGTTGCTCGGTTTTTTCCTCGGTGATGCGATGACTATGGCTATTGATTGGACGTTCTTATCTGTTTTTACAGCAATTTCTTTTGTTGGTATCTTCGTAGGAAGTTACTTAAGTAACTTTATCAATGGAAACAAACTAAAAAAAGGCTTTGGCTACTTTATTTTCGTCATGGCTGTGTTCATTTTTTACATGGAGTTTTTTGTGGAACAATAAATTATCTTACACATTTAGAAAAAATGACTTTTATGATAAAAGTCATTTTTTTTTAAATATTTTCTCTTGTGTAACCAATGTAACCTTAACATAATTAGATAGTTACTACTTTTAATCTGTTTAACAATTAAATCAAAATAAAATGAAAGTAGAACAAATTTATACAGGATGCATTGCTCATGCTGCTTATTATATTGAAAGTAACGGCGAAGCTGCTGTTTTTGACCCATTAAGAGAAGTGCAACCCTATATAGATCGTGCTCAAATAGATAATGCCGAAATCAAATATGTCTTTGAAACACATTTTCATGCCGATTTTGTAAGTGGTCATTTAGATCTACGAAAGAAAGCAGGCTCAGAAATCGTATTTGGACCAGGAGCAAAACCAGCTTATGAAGCTACTATTGCTAAAGACAACGAAGTCTTTAAAGTAGGCAACTATAAAGTGAAAGCAATCCATACACCTGGCCATACCATGGAAAGCACAACCTATCTTCTAATAGATGAAAACGGAAAAGAGCATGGTATCATAACTGGAGACACCTTGTTTATTGGTGATGTTGGACGACCAGATTTGGCCCAGCATGTTGTATCAGAACTCACAGAGGATAAGTTAGCTGGTCATTTATATGATTCATTACGCACTAAGATTATGCCTCTTAGTGATGATTTGATCGTGTATCCTAATCATGGCGCTGGATCAGCTTGTGGTAAAATGATGAGTGATCAAACCACAGACACACTAGGAAATCAAAAAAGAACCAATTATGCATTACAAGAAATGACCAAAGAGGAGTTTAAGAACGTTTTATTAAACGGACTTACAGCACCTCCAGGTTACTTCCCACAAAATGTGTTAATGAATATTCAAGGATATGAAAGTTTAGATACTATCATGGATCGAGCTACTAAATCTTTGTCTCCAGATGAATTTGAAATAATAGCGAATGAAACAGGTGCATTGATGCTTGATACCCGTGACGCTGAAGACTTTGCAAAAGGATTTATACCTAACAGTATCAACATTGGTTTAGATGGTAATTTCGCCCAATGGGTAGGTGAAATGATCCCAGATGTTCAACAAGAAATTTTACTGATTACGTATGCTGGTAAAGAAGAAGAGGCCATCACTAGGTTGTCAAGAGTAGGTTATGACCAAACTGTAGGCTATTTAAAAGGCGGCTTTTCATCATGGAAAAATAGCGGCAAAGATTTTGAAACTACCATGCGTATTTCTGCTGAAACACTTGAAGAAAGATATAACGAGGAAAAACCATTAATTATTGATGTAAGGAAAAAGAGTGAATATGATTCAGAACACATTATCGATGCACTTAACGTGCCGCTGAATGAAATTAATCAGCACTTATCGCAATTTCCGAAAGACAAACCCTTTATTTTACATTGCGCTGGCGGCTATCGCAGTATGATTGCATCGTCGATATTAAAACAGCGTGGATGGTATAATTTTGTGGATGTCAAAGGTGGTTTTGATGCGGTTTCCGAAACCGAAATACCTCGATCTGAATACGTTTGTCCGACGACCTTATTATAGACCTTTTAAAGTCATGTTAAAACTCCTGTTAAATTCTCAAACAGGAGTTTTTTTATTAAATTTAGTCATATGTAACAAGAGTTACTGTGTTATTTTTGTACACAAAGTAATTTTACACAGTAAATAAAGACATTCAAAATGACGATTGAACAAATATATACAGGTTGCCTTGCACAAGGCGCCTACTACATTGAAAGTAAAGGAGAGGTTGCGATTATAGATCCTTTAAGAGAAATCAAACCTTATTTAAATAGGGCCAAGCAGGACGATGCCAAAATCAAATATATTTTTGAAACACATTTTCATGCAGATTTCGTTAGTGGTCATATCACATTGGCTAAAGCAACTGAGGCTCCTATTATCTTTGGGCCAAACGCCAATCCTACTTTTGACGCTATCATAGCTAAAGACGGACAGGAGTTTAAATTAGGTGACGTCACAATTGTGGCTTTGCATACACCAGGTCACACGATGGAAAGCACCACGTATTTATTACGTGACAAAAACGGTAAAGACCATGCTATCTTCAGTGGTGACACCTTGTTTTTAGGAGATGTAGGTCGTCCAGATTTAGCACAAAAAATGGGTGAACTAACGGAAAAAGATCTCGCTGGTTTTCTTTTTGATAGTTTACGTGAAAAAATAATGCCTTTGTCTGATGATGTGATTGTTTATCCTGCCCATGGTGCTGGTTCAGCATGTGGTAAAAATATGATGAAAGAAACAGTTGACACATTAGGGAATCAAAAGGAAATGAATTATGCGTTACGTTCAGATATGACTAAAGAAGAGTTCATAGAAGAAGTAACAGACGGACTCTTACCACCACCACAATACTTCCCAGATAATGTAAAAATGAATAAGGAAGGGTATGATGATATCGATGATGTCCTGAAACGCGGTACTCAGGCGCTCTCGCCTAAAGCGTTTGAAGCTGCTGCCAATGAAACTGGCGCTATTGTTTTGGATGTAAGACATCAAGATGATTTTGCCAAAGGTCACATTCCTAGATCTATATTTATTGGATTGGATGGCAGCTTTGCACCATGGGTAGGTGCGCTGATTGCCGATGTCAAACAACCCATTTTATTGGTCGCTCCTGAAGGTCGAGAGGAAGAAGCTGTGACGAGATTATCGCGGGTTGGTTTTGATAATACTTTGGGCTATTTGAAAGGCGGATTTGAAGCTTGGAAAACATCAGCTTTTGACTATGATGTGGTAAGTACGATTTCTGCAGAGACTTTTGAAGAGATCCTAAGCGAAGACAAAGTCCCGACCTTTGATGTAAGAAAAGAAAGTGAATATAAATCTGAACATATCATAGATGCACATAATACACCGCTTGACTTTATCAATAATTATTTAGCAGAATTCCCTGAGCAACAACAATTTTATGTGCATTGTGCTGGAGGCTATCGCAGTATGATTGCCGCATCCATTTTAAAAAGCCGTGGTATTCATAATCTCATAGATGTTCAAGGAGGCTTTAAAGCGATCCGAGAAACCAATATTCCTGTGTCAGATTTTGTTTGTCCTACAACTTTATAATTATCAATATGAAAAATATCACACAAGCCGAGTGGCGACAGTTAATTGCGCAAGATGATCAAGCCATCATTATGGATGTCAGAACGCCCAATGAATGTGCCGAAGGTATATTAGAAAATGCTTTGATGGTCGATATTTTCGACACATCCTTATTCATGGATACAATCCAAAAATTGGATAAAAGTAAATCATATTATATTTATTGCAGAAGTGGCAATCGTAGTGGACAAGCTTGCCAATTAATGGAAAATTTAGGCTTTGAAAAAACCTACAATTTAATTGGCGGTATGATGGAATGGCAAGGTGAGACCATTGCACCCTCTCAAAAGTCCTAATTATTAAAACGAATAACAACTTTAAAAAGATGTAATAATCGTAAAAAGGGATGTCTCGATTGGCAGTTCCTTTTTTTTTGAAAATCCGTAAAAAATCACAACTATTTTCAAAATATAACACTGATCCTTATTTCAGTTGAGATAATCATCTATGAAATTAATTTTAGTATACATGTCGTTCCTTTCTTTACTTTTCAGTGGTCATCCTCAAAAATCTGATCACATAACTATTTTGGACAAAGCGTCTTTCAAAGCTGCAATATCTTCAAAAAATATAACCTTAATTGACGTTCGTACACCTCGAGAATACCTATCAGGCCATATAAAAAATGCTGTGAATATCGATTACTTTGACACCTCTAATTTTATCAAAGCAATTAATGGTTACGATAAAGAACAACCCATCTATATTTATTGTAGATCGGGAAATAGAAGTCAAAAAGCGGCCAGAAAACTTGACAGTATTGGATTTAAAAACATCTTTGATTTGAAAGGTGGTTATATGAACTGGAATTAACCAAACATTCACACAATTCAAGTCGCCAAAGCACCTCTCAATTAATTTACTTTAATCATCGTTCTGTGTAACTTTAGTTACTGCACAATAAGCGTATAGACACTAAATTGCTTAAAAACTAAAGTATGAGAACAACTATAAGAGTTCAAAACCTAAAATGTGGTGGTTGTGCAAAAACCATCACTTCACATATCTCGAAATTAGAGAATATCTCAAGTGTAGAAATCGATATTAACCATGGAGCAGTAACCTTCTGCATGATTCATCCAAATGATGGAGAAGCGGTGTTAACCAAATTAAAGGATTTGGGGTATCCTTCTATAAATGAAGGAAACACCATGATTTCTAAAGTAAAATCCTATGTAAGTTGTGCCTCAGGAAAAATAAGCTAATTATCATGAAAAAACATCTATTTGCAACCATCATAAGTCTATCGTTACTTATCACCATAACTAGCTGTAACCAATCAAAAAAAACGGTGTATACGACAACATCAGAAATTGATACAGTAACCCTTACAGCCAATCAAGAGCACCCTGGAAAAGCCTTATTGGAAAAAAACTGTTATGTCTGTCACAATCCGACAACAGCACATAACGCACGTATAGCACCTCCCATGGTAGCCGTCAAATCCCACTATATGAATGATGATATTTCAAAAGAAGCCTTCGGCAATGCCATCTGGGATTTCGTCAAGCAACCTTCAGAAGAAAATTCAAAAATGCGAGGTGCTGTTCGACGTTTTGGCGTGATGCCATATCAACTTTTTTCCGAAGAGGACATCAAACTTATTGCCGACTACATGTACGACCACAAAATTGATGAACCCGAGTGGTTCAAACAACATATCGAAGAAGAAAGTCACGGAAAAATGAAGTACCGAAATGACGGTATCAAAAACGAACAACACAATAATTCTTCGGAAGAAACTAAAGAAAATAAAGGTTTGACTTATGCCTTAAACACCAAGAAGGAACTCGGCAAAAACTTAATGGGAACTATTCAAAAAAAAGGAACACTCGAAGCTGTCGCGTTTTGCAACCAACAAGCGTATCCTATTACCGATAGTATGGCCCAAGTACAAAATGTCGCGATTAAACGGGTTTCAGACAACGCTAGAAACCCAAATAATCAAGCGAATTCTGAAGAATTAGTCATCATTAAGAATTTCAAAAAGCACTTGATAAATGGTGAAACTGACATATATCACAAGGAAAAATCAAACGGTCATATCACGTATTACTATCCCATTATTACCAATTCCATGTGCCTACAATGTCATGGACAACCATTGAAGGATATTGCGCAAGACGTTTTCGACAAAATCACTACACTCTATCCATCAGACCAA
>JAAEZI010000014.1:49677-53891 GCA_018222915.1 Algicola sp.
CGCATTGCTTATAAAGAGTAACCCATGAAAAATAGGCTTTTTCTGTTATCATTTCTATGGCTTTCCCAATTGTCATTAGGACAAGAGTTGGTGGTGAAAAATCACAGTAACTGGAACACTTTGAATGTGGTAAAAACAATCAGTCAACACTGGTATGCCAATGCTGAATTGAACGTACGACGCACTAATTTTTTATCCGATTGGGAACAAATCGTATTGCGACCTCTAGTTCATTATAAAGTTGAAAATAATATCGACATAGCATTGGGCTATAGCTATATCAAAAACTTCCAATTTTCAGAATTCAGTACACCTATTGATGTGAATGAACAGAATATATTTCAGCAATTAATGATCAAACAGCAGTTTTCAAAATTCTCATTTGGTCACAGAATACGGTTTGAAGAACGTTTCATCGACCACCTCGTATTACAAGACACTGATGTCTATCACATCGATGGTCGAAAACACAAAAACAGGTTTCGTTATAGACTTCAGATGGCCATTCCTCTAAAAGGGAAGTCCATAAGCCTTTTCTTATACGATGAAGCTTTTTTAGACTTCGGAAATCGGCTAAGACCGGAAAAGTTAGATCAAAACTGGATGTTTGCTGGTCTCATATTTAAAATTAGCGAGCACATTAAAATCAGAACAGGATATCACGATATTTTTGCAAAAAGAAATGATCTGTTTATCAATAATCATGTTTGGGAAACTACTTTGACCTATCATATATAAACGATGAAATCTATACGTTTTACACTAATTTTACTCGTCCTAGCCGTTGGATGCCAAAACACCACACAAAAGATTGAACCTTCTAGAAGAAAGACCGTTGTTTCGCATAAAGATAAACATTGGAGTTACGAAGGAGAAACGGGACCAAACTATTGGAAGGAAATCGAGGTCAACTCCGATTGTGGTGGTAAATACCAATCACCAATCAACATTGTTAATTATGACAGCGATACGACTCTGGCACCACTAGATATCAGTTATTCACAGAGTACGCACATACATGATGTGGTCAATAATGGGCATTCCATACAGTACAACTTTGACACTGGTGACTATATGACCCTAAATCAGAAGAGATTTGATTTAAAGCAGTTTCATTTTCATGAACCTGCCGAACATCTGATTGATGGCATCAGGTATCCATTGGTATTGCACCTAGTACATATGAGTGATAATGAAGAATACGCCGTCATTGCTGTGATGGCAAAAGAAGGTCAAAGTAGCGAACCATTTGATTTCTTGGAGAGTTTCTTACCAGTTCTTCCTGGCCAAACTGCAACGGTAGACCAAGCCTTCGACATGAACCTAAACCTACCAGAGCATCGGACTTATTTTAACTATACAGGTTCTTTAACAACTCCTCCTTGTAGCGAAAGCGTAGAATGGTTTATCTTTAAGGACCCAATTACAGTATCCTTGAAACAAGTAGAGCAACTACGTGCACTTATGCCGTTGAACAATTACAGAAATGAACAGCCTCACAATGGGCGTAGAATCAGAATATCTAAATAATCAGTTATGAAATCTAATTTTTCAAATATCATCAATGGAGAACAGCCAGTTCTTATCGATTTTTTTGCTGAATGGTGTGGGCCTTGCAAAATGATGTCACCTATTCTCAAAGAGGTGAAAGCCAATTTAGGCGACAGAGTCACTATTCTTAAGGTAGACGTCGACAAAAATCAAAGTCTGGCAGCGAAGTATCAAGTAAGAGGCGTCCCAACTTTTATACTATTCCATAAAGGTGCTATAAAATGGCGTGCGTCTGGAATGATTCAAAAGAACGATTTGATAGATCAAGTGATTAACCACATCAATGACAACAACGCTTAGCTAATCTTTAGATTTAGTAAATCCATAAGTGTTTTGACCCACAAATCCCTTCGGAAACTTTTCATCACCTGGAAAGCCGAGTTCGATGGTACCGCTATCCTCTGGAATGTAGTTGGTCTTAAACATATAGTCCCATAGACTTAAACTAATTCCGAAGTTTACACCATAAGTTCCTTCAGGTAAGTGATAGGAATGGTGATATAAATGCATGACAGGATTATTGAGAATGTATTTTAAAGGTCCGTAAGTTATTTTAATATTTGAATGGTTTAAATGTCCAATGGCAATAGCAAAAAAGTGCACGATGTACGCCTGCTCTGGCTCAAAACCAAATAATATCATGACGGCAAAAGTTTTCAGAGGTTTATACAAAATGTTTTCCATCCAATGATAACGCAAATGTGCCGCAAAACCCATTTCTTTCACACTGTGATGCACTTTATGAAAGCGCCATAATACAGGGTATTTATGTAACAGGGTATGTGTAAACCATTGAACAAAATCCAATATGATAAAAAACACTAATAATTGAATCCACATTGGCCAACCAGAAGGATTAAATAATGCAAGAGAATCTTCTTTAATTCCTAAATCGGCAAAAGCAACCTGCAACAATTTATAAAATCCACTAATGGCAATAGCAAATATGAAAAAATTGAAAAACATGTAAAAGGCGTCCAACCAGAAGTCTTTTCTAAAAACCGATTGATTCTTTCGCCATGGAAATGCAATTTCCAGAAGCCAAACCACAAAAGAAATAATGATCAAGCCCCAAAAATAATTGGTGTACCAAGGCACCTCAAAAATAATAGACTTCCAGGTCCAATCTATGGTACCAAAAAAAGCATTACTAAAGGCATCGAAATATTTATTCATATATGTTCATCTAACACTTGAAATATTAGTCGCGTAACTATGGTATGACTAACAGAGATTAATAATCTTGTAAATTACCTCATCATTTAAAGGTAACAAAATGATCTGATTTAAATAATACATGAAATTACAGGAATAGAAATGGTTCATCTGTAACCTAAGTTACACTTTTCATTAATTATATGCTTTAAATTTATAATCACATCAAAACTGCAACTAAAATGACTACACATCATCAAATTTTAATTATTGGAGGCGGTACTGCTGGAATTATGATGGCTTCACAACTCAGAAATAAAAACAAGGAGTTGAACATCGCAATTATTGAGCCTGCAGACACACATTACTATCAGCCAGCATGGACATTGGTAGGCGCTGGAACCTACGACTTTGAAAAAACGGCTCGTCCCATGGCATCATTGATTCCCGAAGGTGTTAAATGGATTAAAGATTATGCAACGTCATTCGATGCAGACCATAATACCGTTCATACCAAAGTAACTGGAGCTATCACCTATGATTATCTCGTCGTTGCGCCTGGTTTGGTGATGGCACCCGAACTTATTGAAGGACTTCCTGAGGCGATGGAGAAGGGTGTCGTTTGTAGCAATTATACAGATCCGATACATACTTGGGAACAAATTAAAAATTTTAAAGGTGGTAATGCTGTCTTTACACAACCCACAACACCTATCAAATGTGGAGGTGCACCACAAAAAATTGCTTATCTCGCTGCAGATTATTTCAAAAAGCAACATCTTTCAGATAAAACCAATGTGGTATTTGCAACTCCTGGAAGTGTCATTTTTGGAGTAAAGCCTATAAAAGACACTTTGATGCAAGTCATTCACAGATATGGCATGCATTTCAAGCCTTATTATGCTCCGTTTAAAATTGATTCAGATAAAAAAATCGTGTACTTTAGAAATACGGCTCCGGAAGAAAACCAATGCATCATTGTTGAGGATAATTCTTTGGGAGAAAAACAGTCTGGTGATACCATCATTGAAATGCCATTCGACTTACTACATTTAGCGCCACCTCAAACCGCTCCTAAATTTATAAGAGAGTCAAATCTTGTAAATGACGCTGGTTGGTTGGATGTAGACCATCATTCTTTGCAACATAAAAAGTATCCAAATATTTTTGGGCTTGGTGATGTAGCAGCCTTACCAACTGCAAAAACAGGTGCTGCTATAAGGAAACAAGTTCCTGTAGTTGTCGATAATATCTCTTTATTAATTGCTCGTAATATGTTAGGAACTAAATCATATAATGGCTATTCCTCTTGCCCTTTAGTTACGGCATATGGCAAAATGACCTTAGCAGAATTTGATTATGATGGTAATTTCACTCCAGATCCAAAATTGAAGCAAATGCTCATCTTTGATAGTTCGAAAGAACACTGGAGATTATGGTTATTAAAAAAATACATGCTTCCGTATTTGTATTGGAACAAAATGATGAAAGGGAAAGATGTATAGATG
>JAAEZI010000014.1:53901-80166 GCA_018222915.1 Algicola sp.
GTATAGATGACTGATAGATTAAATTTTAATTAAAGTTGGAGGTAGGATGACCTGTCGTCTTACCTCTATTTTTTAAATGACATTACAAAAAAAAGATTATGGGTTTGTCGCATTACAAATTATATTGTTTGTATTGTATCTATGGGACTTTGATCTTTTTGAGTTTGAACTTTCCTTTTACCAAAGGGCCTCGGCATTAAGTATCGCTTTTATAGGTATGATTGTCGTCGCTATAGCCATTATCCAACTAAACACCAAGATCTCACCTTTTCCAACGCCACGAGCAAATTCTGAACTTATAATTTATGGGCTTTATCGCTATAGCCGTCATCCCATTTACACGGGCATCCTACTTACTTGCGCTGGCTATGCATTTTATTCCAATTCCATCTACAAATTAATCATCACTACATTGTTGTATGTACTCTTCTATTTTAAATCGAATTATGAAGAACAGCAACTCATGCAAAAGTTCCCTAGCTATAGATCTTATAAGAATAGAACTGGTAGATTTTTTCCTAAACGTTTATAGCTTCTTTTAAAATTCGTATCATCTGTGCTATGTAACCTATGTTACTGCCTAGCACTTATATATAGTTTAAATTTATGGTATAAATATTAATTATAAATTAAAACTATTATGAATACTAAAGATCAATTCAATGAAACAACATACGCCATGCCTAGAATTGGTGATACAGCACCTGATTTTGAAGCCTTAACGACCAAAGGTCCTATTAGGATGTCGGAATTTGCTGAAGGCAAATGGACAGTGATGTTCTCTCATCCAGCAGATTTTACGCCTGTTTGTACAACTGAAATGAGCGGATTCGCAACTAGAAAGGCTGAATTTGAAGCTTTGAATACTGAGTTGCTAGGCTTAAGCATCGACAGTATCCATGCACATTTAGGCTGGGTACAAAATGTAAGAGAGCATACTGGCGTATATTTTGATTTCCCTATCATTGCTGATTTGGACATGAAAGTATCTAAACTATACGGAATGCTGCAACCCAACGAAAGTGAAACAGCTGCTGTAAGAGCCGTATTTTTTATAGATCCTGAAAAGAAAATCAGACTCATTATGTATTACCCACTCAATGTAGGCCGCAACATGGATGAAATTCTAAGGGCTTTGGATGCCTTGCAAGTTTCAGATAAATACAAAGTAGCCATGCCTTTGGATTGGAAAAGAGGCGATAAGGCCATTGTACCTCCACCAAAATCATTGGACGAATTGAATGCGCGCTTAGACGACGATTCGCTGGAGAAAATCACTTGGTATCTAGCAAAAAAGAATATTTAAAATTAACTTTAAGGGCTTTCTGTGTGACTACTCTAAGCCCTTTTTAAAATTAAAATTTAACATTTATGAACATCAAACAATTTGAATATAAACCTTTAGCTCATTACTCGTACGCCATTGTTAGCAATGGAGAAATGGCCATCATCGATCCTGAACGCGATCCGAAAATTTATTATGACCATGCCAAAGTACTTGGCGCCAAAATAGTTGCTATTATTGAAACGCATCCACATGCAGACTTTGTGAGTGCTCATTTGCAAATACATAAAGAAACTGGCGCTACCATTTACAATAGTGAGAAGTTGGGAGCAGATTACCCGCACCAAAAATTTGACCAAGGAGACCTCCTGAACATCGGTAATTGCGTTTTAAAAGCCATAAACACTCCAGGACATTCACCTGACAGTATTACGGTAGTGGCTACGGAGGGTGATGAAACCGCATTGTTTACGGGAGACACATTATTTATTGGAGATGTAGGTCGACCTGATCTTCGCGAAAAGGCGGGAAATATGAAGGCTAAACGCGAAGAACTGGCAGAGATGATGTATGATACCATCACCACAAAGTTCAATAATCTCCCAGATGATGCCATGGTCTATCCAGCCCATGGTGCAGGGTCTTTATGTGGCAAGAATCTGAGTGATGCGGCCAGTAGTACTCTCGGTACTGAACGTCGCGATAATTGGGCTTTTAAAACCCAAACAAAGGAAGAGTTCATGGATACCATTCTTGAAGGACAACCCTTTATTCCATCTTATTTCGGTTTTAATGTCGACATCAATAAAATCGGTGCAAATAATTTAGAGCCAGCTATAGATCGTATTCCTTTTGAAAAAGATGCTACTGCCACAGGTCTCATTGTTGACGTCAGAGACGCCTCTGATTTTAAAAAAGGACATTTATCTGGAAGCATTAACATTCAAGGGCTTTCAGATGCGCACAAATTTGAAACATGGTTAGGTGCTATTGTACAACCTGAGGAAGCATTTACGCTTGTTATCGACAATGAAGATTCCAAACAATATATTCTAGAGAGAATTGCAAAAATTGGTTATGAAGAACAACTTAAGAAGGTCATCACACTAATTGGCGAAGACTTGGTTAAAACTCCAACATTGAATTTACAGGACTTCAAGACACATCCGGAACAATACACCATTATAGATATTAGAAATGCTAGTGAGGTCGCTGACGAAAAATTCTTTGAAACCGCCGAATCACACCCACTCAATAATTTGCGAAAAACGGCTCAAACAATTTCAACCGACAAACCCATTGTCGTCCATTGTGCTGGTGGCTACAGAAGTGCCGCGGGAAGCAGTATTCTGGAAATGGCATTGAAAGATGTGACGGTGTACGACCTTGGTGAATCCGTCAATGATTTCAAATAACAATTGACAATATGTAACTTATGTTACCTATTTAAGAAGCTCATATTATTAACTTAGATGGGTAAATATTCTCTGATTTATGGATACCGAAATTCTCGCTAGAATTCAGTTTGCTTTTACGATAGCGTTTCACTACATCTATCCACCATTGAGTATCGGTCTCGGATTATTGATGGTGATTTTTGAAAGTTTTTACATAAAAACCAAGAAGAAGCAATATCATGTATTAGCTAAATTTTGGACTAAAATTTTTGCCTTGACCTTCGGTATTGGTGTGGTCACAGGTATTGTTATGGAATTCGAATTTGGCACCAATTGGGCTGTCTATTCTCGTTATGTTGGTGATGTCTTTGGAAGCGCCTTGGCCGCAGAAGGTATTTTTGCATTTGCTTTGGAAAGCGGTTTTCTCGGCATTTTACTTTTTGGTTGGAATCGCGTAAAACCTTGGGTACATTTAGTAGCAACCATTGGAGTTTTCTTGGGCTCCATGTTCTCTGCTGTCTGGATTGTTGTGGCCAATAGTTGGCAGCAAACACCAGCGGGCTACCATATTGTAGGTAAGGGTCTAAACGCTAGAGCAGAAATTACCGATTTTTGGGCGATGGTATTTAATCCTTCCAGCATAGATCGACTTACCCACGTTTGGCTTGGTGCGTTTTTAGCAGGTGCCTTCTTAGTTTTAAGCGTCCATGCGTTCTATATCTTAAAAGGACGTTATGTGAGTATATCAAAAAAAGCCTTTAAAATAGCACTGGTCGTAGCAACAGTATTTTCGTTGGGACAATTGTTAACTGGCCATAAATCGGCAGAAGGTGTCTCCGTTAATCAACCGGCGAAATTAGCAGCTATGGAAGGTCATTTTGATGAGAGCGGCCCAGCAGACATGTATCTCTTGGGCTGGGTCAACAAAGAGCGTCAAGAAGTTTCTGGCCTGAAAATTCCTGGTGGTCTTTCCTTTTTACTGCATTATGATTTAGAGGCACCTGTAAAAGGTTTAAACGCGTTTCCTGAAGATGAACGTCCCGGACAAATAAATGCGGTATTTCAGTTTTATCATCTTATGATCATAATCGGAATGGCGCTGATCGCATTAACTTTGATGGCGGTGTTTTTATGGTGGCGTGGCTCGCTATTTGATAAACGATGGTTGTTATGCCTATTCGTCTTTGCTGCTATATTACCTCAAATTGCCAATCAAGTTGGGTGGTTTGCTGCTGAAATGGGTAGGCAACCGTGGGTTGTTTATGGATTGCTAAAAACTTCAGATGCTTTTTCACAAGCTGTCAGTGATAATCAAGTGTTATTTTCATTAGTGTTGTTCATGGTGGTCTATGCCTTTTTGTTTGCCTTATTTATCTATCTGCTAAATAAGAAAATAAAACATGGGCCCTACAATGAAGAAGAAGATGACGATCGCCCATTAACCAAAGAAATATCCGAAGTAATCACTGGAAACTAATTAACTATGGAAACACTTTTTGGCATCGATTACCCTACCTGGTGGTTTTTAGTAGTAGGCGGTCTATTTTCTGGCTATGCGATTTTGGATGGTTTCGACTTTGGAGCGGGTGCCTGGCATCTCTTTTTTAAACGTGACATAAGTAGACGGATCGCCCTGAACGCCGTGGGTCCTGTTTGGGATGGTAACGAAGTTTGGCTCGTCATTGGCGGTGGCGCATTGTTTGCAGGATTTCCTGTCATGTACGCAACATTTTTCTCGAGTATGTACATTCCGTTTATGCTATTTTTGGTTTTTCTCATTTTAAGAGGTATTTCTATCGAAGTTAGAGGTAAAGAATCTTGGCCCATATGGCGAAAAACATTTGACGTAATTTACAGCGTATCAAGTATTATGTTGGCCTTTTTATTGGGCGTCGTTTTGGGTAATGTGCTCCAAGGAATTGCCATAGGCGAGGACTTTCAGTATCTAGGTGCTGGCTTTTTCGAGTTTCTAAATCCGTATTCCCTTATGACGGGATTTACAACTTTATTCTTGTTCATGACTCATGGCGCAATCTATTTGCTGCTCAAAACCGATGGTCGGCAATTTGCGAAATTAACGCTACTTTTAAATAAAGCCATCATCTTATTTATGGTAAGCTATGGCATTACTACCTTATACACCTTATTGTATATTCCACATCTATCAGATGATTTTAAATCTTCGCCGGAGCTATTTATTGTACCGCTACTAACATTTTTAAGCATTGCCAATGTGCCACGACTCGCTAAGAAAAGAAGCTATAAATGGGCGTTTTTCTTTTCGGCAACCAGTATCGCACTTATGCTAGCACTAGTCGCTATAGAACTTTATCCAACCCTATTATTTTCAACCATTGATCCTAAACACAGTATCGACATCTACAATGCAGCAGCATCTACGAAATCCATGAAAATTATGCTAACATTTGTAGTAATAGGAACGCCTTTGGTTTTAGGCTATACGGTTTTTATATATCGTACATTCAGAGGAAAAGTACAGCTCGACGAGACAAGCTATTGAATTCAAACATTATTTTTTCTTTGATCTCAATAGACTCTGATATTTCGGATTCGATCGAAGAGTCACTATCCATAGTGACGGATTTTATTAATTTGACCTTATAAGTAACCTAGGTTACATCTAAATCGCTTAGAATATGCTTTATTTGCAAAAATAATATAACTCTATGAATTGGATTTTTGAACCTTGGCCATGGTATATTTCTGGCCCGATGATAGCCTTTATCATGTTCTTACTGATAATGGTAGGAAAAAATTTTGGAATGTCTGGTAACTTAAGAACTATGTGTACCATATGTGGTGCAGGTAAAAAAGCTGAATTTTTCAATTTTGATTGGAAATCCCAGAGGTGGAATTTAGTGGTGGTTCTTGGAGCCATTATTGGTGGTTTTATAGGCTCGCATTTTCTATCAACTGATATGTCTGTAGCCATCAATCCTGATACAATCACAGATTTAAATGCCTTAGGTTTTAATGATGCAGGTGAAGCTTATGTCCCATCTGAACTTTTCAACTTGGATGCCTTATGGAATCTAAAAAGCGTTGGATTATTAGCCCTTGCAGGTTTGTTGGTTGGATTTGGTACAAGATATGCTGGTGGTTGCACTTCAGGACATGCCATTTCAGGATTAAGCGATTTACAAATCCCTTCTCTTATTGCTGTCATAGGATTTTTCATCGGAGGGCTTGTGATGATTCATTTAATTTTCCCACTAATTTTTTAGCACTATGAGAACACTTATATATTTAGTCATTGGTATTATTTTCGGAATTACGATGTTTAAATCCGAAGCAGCCTCTTGGTTTAGAATTTACGAAATGTTTAAATTTGATTCCTTTCACATGTATGGCATTATAATTTCGGCTATCGTAGTTGGTGTCATTTTGGTGCAACTGATCAAACGATTCCATATCAAATCCTTTTATGGTGAAACCATTCAATTCAATGATAAAAACAGGAGTTTTAGTCGTTACATGTTTGGTGGTATCATTTTCGGATTAGGATGGGCATTAGCTGGAGCTTGTCCTGGACCTATGTTTACATTAGTAGGTGTTGGCATTGTCCCTATACTTATTGTCATCATTGCATCTGTAATCGGTACCTTTTTATATGGCTTACTAAAAGATAAGCTGCCACATTAAAACTTTAAAAAAAGCCTCTAGACTTTCTTTAGAGGCTTTTTTTATGTCTTGAGAAACCTCTCAAGAATCATGGTTTCAAACTTCAAAAACGATTATTTTAATTCGAACCATTGCCCGTAATAATACCTTCTGAAATATTTAAAAATGAGCCTTATCACTTGATGAGTCAAAACATCTAAAAATCGTAATCTCATTAAACAACCGTTCATTCAGTCATTAGGATATAATAACAAAAGCTTCAAGTTTCCTTGAAGCTTTTGCAGTTAAGATAATCACATACGATAAACTTATCGCTTGATCAGTCTAATGACTTTAACCGAATTGGCCTGTCTTATTTTAACAATATAAACACCTGATTCGAGCTCGTTTCCGAATTTATATAACTCATCATAGGTGAAGGTATTAGAATGAACTTGTTTATTGCTCATATCGAACACATCCAACTGAATATCATCCTGCATATTTTGAGTAATGACTTTTACTGAAAATTCAGTTGCTGTTGGATTAGGATATGCCATCACTCTGAAGTCGTCTCCACCAAACACCACTGGAGGATTACTACTTGATGGTGCTTCTATTGGACATGGATCACATAAATCATCACTACTCCATATCACATTTTTAGTACCCTGTACGACATCGGCAATAAACAGCCCTTTCATATATGTTGGCTCTGGATCGTTATTACCATTCCCATTTTGACCTTTCGCCAGAATTTTGTGCGTGGTATTTGCGTAGATACTGGCTCGAACATTCGACCCTTTATTGATCTGAACATCACCATCAACATAGAAGACAACTTTATTTCCATTGGCATTAATCACGCCATTTTGAGATAAATTAAATGCTTCATTAATAAATACGTTAGCACAACCATCAAACTCAATGGTCACATCGTTGCCAGTTATCAATTCATTGATATACACATTTGATTGTGTAAACGTCACCGTTGCATTATTTCCAATATCAACAACGTCATAAACGCTCGCTGTCAATGTTTGTGTCTGGTTGTTACCTACAATAGCGTCAGGACTTGCCGCAGTAGATTCGGTATTAAAGACGAAATTAGGAAGTGTTGGGTTCGCAGGCGCAAAAATTTGCGTGCCAATGGTACTTCCTTGATTTAAATTGAATGTGGCTGCTTGTCCGAAATCCACAACCGTACTCGCTTGGTGCAATTTAATATTTCCTGTTCCAGGTGTTGTCACTCCAACTCCACCAGACTCTACTAAATTATTACCTTGCAAGAACACACGGTCTGTTGCTAGAATCGTATAAGCCGAAATCAAACTTCCAGCATCAAATCCGCCTACTATATATTCCGCAAAAGCCGTACAAGCTGTTGCTGAAGTGACCGTGACGCTGTAAGTACCATCGCCTTCAACTTCAATACTCTGGGTGGTCTCACCTGTTGACCACAAGTAGGAAGTCGCTAAATCGCTATTAGCGGTTAAGACAACGGCTGCACCTTGACAAAATTCGGGTAATTCATCCTGCGTAATTTCCACTTCAGGGAAATCTCCTTCAACAGTCACAATGGCTGTACATGTAGATTGATTACCATTAACATCAGTAACCGTTAATGTTACAGTATTATCGCCTTGATCTTCACAAGAAAATATAGCTGGTGATACACTCGAAGACCCAATGCCACAATTATCAAAAGAATTACTGCCTATATCCGAAGTTGTGATATAAGCAACGCCATCTTCATTCAAAGTGATTGTGATATCTTCACAAACAGCTGTTGGTGGTGTAACATCCTCCACCGTGACAATTGCTGTTGCAGAGCTTACATTGTTATTATTATCCGTAACAGTTAATGTCACCGTATTTTCACCTACTGCACCACAGCTAAAGTTATTTGGAGAGACAGAGATTGACGCAATTCCACAGGCATCACTTGAACCATCATCAATCTGATCCGCTGTAATCAACACATTACCACCAGCACCTAATTGCACCGTAATATCTTGCGTTTGTACTGTAGGATCTGTATCATCAATAACGGTTACAAAAGCATTCGCTGTTGATGAATTCCCATTAACATCAAACACCGTTAATGTCACCGGATTCGGATTGGTCGCAATATCGGCACAAGTAAATGTGGTCTGGCTTAACTGCAATGGTCCAATCGCACAATTATCATAAGAACCATTATTCACCAATACGGCCGACGTTGAACCGTTACCACTAGCATCCAATACTACCTCAACATCTTGAGCAATTGCGATCGGATTGGTATTATCAATAACGGTAACACTAGCTTCGCAAGTGGATACATTGCCATTATCATCTGTCACCGTAATAACGACATTATTGGCAAAACCTTCAATTTCTATGTCATGTGTTCCTAGGTTGGACACATCATCAAGTACATATTGCGTCCATTCATCCAAAAATGCAATCGTGTTATTTGTCGTGGCACCTTCTAAAACATCTACATTTCTTACTAAGGTGGTACCAGCCGTTGAAACAGTTCCATTACTCCAACCTGACGCTCCTGGATCATCTCCGATGATTCCTAGTAAATCGACTTGAGCACCATTATTTACAAGAGCAATAGCATCATTTCCATTATATAAGATTGGTACTTGTCCGTTAGCTTGCTGATTGTTGTTTGGATAACAAATAGTGAAAACACCTCGATCATCAATGGTTCCTCCCAACGCAAACGTGCTTGTTGGTGTTGAACTTCCATCGGCATAGACGTATAACTCGTAATCGTTTAAGGATACTGTAGCACCAGTTCCATTAAATATTTCAATACATTTTAGGATATCCAGACCAAATTCATCTACCGAACCATCAACATACTCTGAAATGATTAAATCATTCAAATCTCCTCCAATATCACCACAATCAAAATTTGTTTGAGACAAGGAAATATCTAAATCTGAATCACAATTATCAGTTGCAAAACCTAATACATCAGCAATATCAATAGAACCGGAACCATCGTTCCCATCTAGGAATAATTGATATTCTGCGCAATCAATGGTTGGCGCTTCATTGTCTTGAACTTCTATCATCGTAATACAACTAGCCAGTTGGCCATTGCCATCATCCACGGTCCAAGTTACTTCTGTGATACCTTGTGGAAATGCAACACCATCTAAACTATTAGAATTATTAATGTTATTTGTCAATGACGCATTTGGTGACGTACAATTATCTGTAAAACTAGCATCAAACTCGCCATTCGAGACAACATACTCACAAGTTCCAAGATCAGTTGATCTTACACCACCTGACGCGCACACAATTTGAGGTAATTCATTGTCCTCAACTGTCACCGTAAAGGTGCATATCGATTCATTTCCAGATGCATCCGTACCTGTCACTGTAACCTCAGTAGTTCCAACATCGAAAAAGCTACCTGAAGCGATGGATGAAGCCACAGTTGCACCATCACAATTATCATTAACATCAATTTCAAATGGCACCAAAGCACCACATTCTCCAGCATCATTATTGACTACAATGTCACTCGGACATACAACCGCAGGTGCCAGATTATCGATAACAGTAACGGGTACGGTACACGTTGACACGTTACCATTATTATCAGTCAATGTAAGCGTCACTTGAGGGCCAGACGTTGAAATTATTTGTCCGGAGTTGAGACTTCCTGGACTATCCGTTGAAGGGCCACTCCATGTAAAATCAGATCCTGTGCTACCACTTCCCGTTAATTGAAGTGATTCACCGCTAGGGGTATTACTTGATTCAGATCCGACATTAACAGACGTTAACCCATTAGCAGGACCATTAGTGGCTGTAAAGTCACCTTCATAACTGATGAACTCCAACACTGTATTCGAATTATCTACCAAAGCAATACCATCTGGATCACCATTCTGAATGCCTGAGATAAATACACTCACTGCGCCATAACCATTTCCTTCGTCATCTATAGTTCCTGAAAGATTAACTGTATTATATACTGTACCTCCATTACCATTATATAGCACGATACTATAAGCCGAGAGATCGGTTCCTGCAACACCTGCCACTTCTACAAATTCACCGGTATCAGTACTCGCATTATCGTAGTGGAACTCATTGATCCAAATGCTAACTCCAGATTCTGAAGAACCTATATCTGAACAACTGAAGCTATTCTCACTAACCTCAACGGTATCTATTCCACAATTATCGTAGTAACTAATTCCAGCATTCAGAAAATCATTGAAATCAATAGCGTCTGCATTACCGCTCGCATCTACAAAAACATCAAAACCAGTTGGACAACCAGTGATAATAGGTGCCACATTATCAATTACCGTAACTGGCACTGTACAAGTTGACACATTTCCATTCACATCTGTGACTGTTAAGGTCACCTGCGGGCCAGAAATTGCTATTGTTTGTTCGGAGTTGAGACTTCCTGGACTGTCCTCTGAAGGACCACTCCATGTAAAATCGGTTCCAGTACTACCGCTTCCCGTTAATTGAAGTGATTCACCGCTATTGGTTCCTGAATTCTCATCAACACCCAAATCTACAGATGTCAATCCATTCGCAGGACCATCAGTGGCTGTAAAGCTGCCTTCATAGCTGATGAACTCCAACACAGTATTCGCATTATCTAACAAAGCAATGCCGTCGGGACCATTCTGTAGACCGTTGGTTGGTAACTGGAAGTCAATGGCTCCATAACCATTTCCTTCGTCATCGATACTTCCTGAAAGATTAATGGTATTGTATACTACACCACCACTACCATTATAAAGCACGATACTATAACCCGAGAGATCGCTTCCTGCGACGCCTGCTACTTCTACAAATTCACCGGTATCAGTTCCAGAGTTATCATAGTGAAACTCATTGATCCATAGGGTTGCTACTGATTCTGGCGATGCAATATCTGAGCAGTCAAAGGCATTCTCGCTAACTTCTACGGTGTCAATACCGCAATTATCGGAGTAAGTCACCCCTTCCTCCGTGAAATCTGCTAAATCAATGGATGCCACATTACCATTCGCATCTACAAAGACTTCGAATTCTGTTGGACATCCACTTATAATAGGTGACTCATTATCAATTACTGTTACTGGTACAATACAAATGGATGCATTTCCATTCACATCTGTGACTGTTAAGGTAACCTGCGGACCAGAAATTACTATTGTTTGTCCAGAGTTAAGACTTCCAGGGCTATCAGTTGAAGGACCACTCCATGTAAAATCGGATCCAGTGCTGCCGCTTCCCGTTAATTGAAGTGATTCACCGCTAATGGTTCCTGAATTCTCATCAACGCCCAAATCTACAGATGTCAATCCATTCGCAGGACCATCAGTGGCTGTAAAGCTACCTTCATAACTGATGAACTCTAACACAGTACTGGCACTATCTACCAAAGCAATGCCGTCGGGACCATTCTGTAGACCGTTTGTTGGTAACTGGAAGTCAACGGCTCCATAGCCATTACCTTCGTCATCGATACTTCCTGAAAGGTTAATGGTATTGTATACTACACCTCCACTACCATTATAAAGCACGATACTATAATCCGAGAGATCGGTTCCTGCAACGCCTGCCACTTCTACAAATTCACCAGTATCAGTTCCAGAATTATCATAATGAAACTCATTGATCCATAAAGTCACTCCAGATCCTAAAGCGCTAATATCTGAACAACTAAAGTTATTCTCGCTAACTTCAAAGGTATCTATATCACAGTTATCAGAGTAAGTGACACCTGCATTTGTGAAATCGGATAAATCAATGGATTCCACATTGCCATTAGCGTCAACAAAAACATCAAAGCCTGTAGGACAACCGCTTATTATTGGTGATTCATTATCTATGACTGTTACATCAAATTGACACGAAGAACTACCAACTGAATTTGTAGCTGTAGCAGTCACTGTTACAGTACCTAATCCAAAAACTGAACCAGGTTCTATACTATAAGTTATGGTTGAAGCAGGAATACCGACGGGATCGGTCGCTTCAAAATTCACAACAGCACCACAGGTATTCGCATCTGTATTGACCGTAATATTTTCAGGGCATTCAATTTCTGGTGCTAATCCTTGAACTATCACATCAAATGAACAATCTACAGCATTTCCAGAACCATCAGTTACTGTATAAGTGACGGTTGTTGTTCCAATAGGAAACACAGAACCATTGTTTAAACCTGTTGTTGGTGATGAGCTAACAGAAATGCTAGGATTAGGACAATCATCAGTAACTACCGGTTCTGTCCAATTCACCTGAACTCCAAGGGCATTGGCCGCATCTGCATTGATATCAGCTAAACATTCAATTACAGGGAACACTGAATCCACAACTGTAATCGTTGGCATGCAGTTACTAGTATTTCCGTGGATATCGCTAGCAACAATAGAAATGGTATTGCTACCAACATCATCACAATCGAAAGACGTCGCGCTTAATGTAATCACATCCAAGCCACAGTTATCCGTAGCTGTTGCAACGTCAATATTGGCAGTAAAATGAGTGTCATCACAAGCAGCATCAAATTTTGGATCAATGGCAAAATCAATAACATCACCATTTGAAACGGACAATGAAATACTATATGGCACAGAACTGCCAGGAATATTTAGATATTCATAAACTTGAGACCCATTTTTATAAATTCTCACGTTAGCACCATCGCCACAATTCGTATCTCTATCATAAAAATCACCTGATACATAAATCGTACCATCCATGTTGCTCGTCCATCGTCTAACAGCAGCATTTAAACCTTCAAATTGTGGGTGACCACCATTGGGATCTAACTGAGGGAAGTCCAAAATAGCACCTACTCCAGGATTGTTCCAAACAAACCCTGTAAAGTTTGGCAAATCACTGTAAGCATTCGGATTGGCTATAGGAAATTTACCATAAGACCAATTCCCTGCTCCCTGTGTTCCAGAAAAATCAGCTGAAGCATTCGCTCTAAGCGTTGCATTTCCAGAATCATCTAAATATAAATTGATGTCATTACACACTAAACTAGGTCCTTGAGTATCATCAGCGTTAATCGTAATGCTTCTATCAGAAGTAATGTTACAGTCTCCTTCTCTTCTCACATAGTACGTAGTAGTTGTGGATGGTGTTACTGAGATGAAAGTACCTGCTCCAAGATATGATCCAGTACCATTTGGTCCTGAATACCAGTTAATTGAGGCACCGTCACCATTTACTCCACCACTCGCAGTTAGCGCTACAGTTTCATTTGGACAAATATTATTAGCACTACTCACGACATTAGCTAAACTCGTTGAAAGCGTTTTCATATTAATGGTTATACTACCACAATCCCCATCTATAACACATCCCTTTTCGTCAACACCCTTGATATAATAGGTAGTTGCCACATTTGGCGATACTGTGATAGTTGATCCTGTCGTGGAACTCAAAAATCCTGTTCCACAATTCGTATTGTAAACATACCACGATGTTGCATCATTTAAATTACCAGAAATATTCAGTACGACGTCTGCATTTGGACAAGACGGATTAGCACTTGCTGAAATCGTCGGTATAGCTGCTGGTGTCTTTACAGGCACACTATATACAAAATCATCAAAATCAAAAGTTTGATTAGTACCAGCAGTCCCAGGATCCTGAAGTTGAATCTTCACCCATTGTACATCTGACCAACCTAGAGACACAATTTGATTTGGATTACTCCCAATAACAAAGGTTGTTTCATCACCTCGATTAGACCAAACTCGCCCTGTACCGTTTGAAGGAAAAGCGCATCCTCCTCCTGCAAAGCAAGCCACCTTAAAACTGGTAGCATCAAAGCAAAATTGATTTTTTTGAATCGTCATAACCGAATTTACGTTGGGTGCGGTAGGATAAAGAACGCCACTATTATCCCATGAGAAGCCAGAGATAGAAAAGCCAGGCTCAGTTGCCGACGAATCAAAAGTCATAGTTTGACCTTGAACGACAACCGTGAATAATAAGCATAAAACAGTTGATAACTTAAGGATAAGATGTTTCATTGTGATGAGTGTTAGTTAATATTAGTACCATCACACAAGTGTGATTAAAGCGTCTACGAAAGGGCTTCAATCATTTAAAATTTAATGTAGAATTTGGTCGATTCTCAACGACTCTTACGAGAAGGACAGTTGATTAATAGCATGTTAAAAATCTTACTTTATTTCGAGTAATCCAAGCGTTATGTTTAGAATTACGATGAAAGTCATACATTTTCGACCAAATGTGTGGTATTGGGGTTTAATGGAAAATTAAACAAAAGTCGCTTAGGTCTTCTTTTTTTGATTGATGCTCTCCTGAATTTGAAAAGCTGATTATCAATATGCATATTAATACCTTAAACCAACCGTTAATCGATTAATTTTTAGCATGCTTGCGATTAAACGTACTTTTAGCCTTCCCCAAAATTCCTATGAACCTCATTAAACCAATCAAATATATAGTAAACTAAAACCTTAAACAGAGCTCTCTGTTTTTAATAGATTTATGCGACAACTCTGCATTCTTGTAAGTTTCTTATTCTTAAGCGCATATCATTGCTTTAGCCAGTGTAGTCCTGATGTCACTCCACCAACGATCACATGTCCTTCTGACGTTAGCATTGCCTGTATTCATTTATTACCATCATTGACGCCTACCGTTAGTGATAATTGCGGTTCTGTTGTATCACAAACCTACACATTAACTGGAGCTACTGTTGGCGCTAGTCCGATTAATGGCATTAATGATGCCAGTTCTGAGAATTTTCTTTCGGGAACAACAACCGTTACCTATACCGTCACAGATGCCTCCAATAACTCCCAAAGCTGTAGTTTTACAGTTACAATAAATGATAGTTCAGCTCCAACAGTTATTTGTCCGCCCGATGTTACTTATACCAATGACCCTGGTTTCTGTTATGCCGTGGTGAATAATTTCCCTGGAAATCCGAAACAACTCGGTGTGCCTTCAGTTTTTGACAATTGCGTTGGTCTTAACACCCAACCAACTGGCATTCCTCCTGGAACTCAATTTCCTGTTGGTACCACGACGATTACATGGGTTATCATTGATGCTGCTGGTAATACTGTCAATTGCACGCAAAATGTCACAATCACAGATGATGAACCACCAAGCATAACGTGTCCGTCCAATATAACCGTCAATACAGATGCTGGAGAGTGCTTTGCTACTGTAACTATTCCTGATGCGATAGCAACTGATAACTGTAGTATTGTGAGCACGAGTAATGATTTTAATGCTGGTGGTTTAGACGCCAGCGGTATCTACCCACTAGGAACCACAACGGTGACATTTTCAGCGACGGCTTCGGATGGCTTAACAACGACTTGTAGTATGGACGTTACTGTCGTCAACAATCAAATTCCAGTAATAACTCTTAACGGTTCGGCTACGCAAACCATTGAAGCTTGTGATACCTACACAGAAGAAGGTGCCATAGCTATCGATAATTGTTTAGGCGATATTTCCGCAGATATTATCATCGATGATTCTGATTTAGATGTCAGCACACCAGGTACTTACACCATCACGTATAATGTGACCAATGCCGCAGGTGCTTCCGCGATTGAAGTTATTAGAACAATTACCGTTGTAGATACCACAGCACCGACAGTATCATTAATTGGCCCAAACCCTATAACAATTGGGGACTGCTCTACTTACACTGAATTAGGTGCCATAGCAGATGATGGTTGCGTTGGTGATATTTCATCCAATGTGGTCATTGATAATTCGACAGTAAACACTTCTAATTTAGGATCGTATACGGTGACTTATAATGTTACGGATGCCAGCGGAAATGTTGCTAACCAAATCACAAGAACAGTTGTCGTAGCCGATGTCACTGCTCCAGACATTGTTTTAATAGGAAACAATCCACAAGTTATAGAGGCATGTTCTCCTTATATCGAGTTGGGTGCAACGGCTATAGATCCTTGCTTTGGTACTGATTATGCCTCAGCCTTGGTTGTGGATATTTCAGGTTTGGATACCGCTACACCTGGCACCTATCTGATTACCTATAATGTTGTAGACACTGCCAATAATCCTGCCGTTGAAGTCATTAGAACCATCGAGGTTGTAGACACTACATCTCCAACCATTGTCTGTCCTTCAGATTTGACGGTTTCTAATGACTTAAATGAATGTCAGGCAGTTGTCAACTATGCAACTCCAATTGGTACTGACAGTTGCTCCACAGTTACGACCACGCAAACAGCCGGATTAAGCTCTGGCAGTATGTTCCCACTTGGGACCACGACTAATACGTTTGAAGTGGTTGATGCCTATGGAAATTCTACAACCTGTAGTTTCAATGTTACGGTTGAAGATACTGAGGCACCAACCATCACCTGTCCTTCAGATATCATCCAAAATACAGATGCTGGTTACTGTGGTGCGATCGTCAACTTTGCGGTTCCTACTGCAACGGACAATTGTAGCGCTACTGTTAGCATTAATCAATTAAACGGCTTAAGCAGTGGTAGTTTTTTTCCGATAGGTACCACCACCAATACTTTTGAATTCACCGATGACGCTGGGAATATCAATACTTGCAGTTTTGACGTGACCATCAACAACACAAATAGTGTCGCCAACGCTGGTACGGACTATGTCAATACCGTTTGTACGAATACCTCCTATGTCCTAAACGCTAACAGCCCAGGCGGACTTACGACAGGATTGTGGAGCGTAAGTTCTGGTCAAACGAGCGGCTTTAGTTTTTCAGATCCTACAGATCCCAACGCCACCTTTACTGGTGACATTGGCGAAACTTATATTCTAACGTGGAGTTTGGACTACCCAGGAAGCTGTCCGGATTCTAGCGACGATGTATCGATTACATTTATTGGTTGTGATGCCTTAGATTTTGACGGTGTCGATGACAATATTACATTTAGAGACAATTTCAATGTGACAGGTGATTTCACTATTGAAATTTGGGTCAAATCCGAACAAAGTAGCGCCAATGTTCAAACAATTTTATCGAAACGTGAGACTAATAATCAAGTAGATGGTTACGACCTGAGAATCGTAAATAACGTGGTGTCTTTCAATTGGAATAATGGCTTATCACTGTCAACAGCGCCTTACCAAATTCAGAATAATACTTGGCATCACATTGCTATCTCTCACAGCGGTTCACTTTATACCTTGTATGTAGATGGTGTTAACATCGCTTCTATGAATGGTGTTGCACCAATTAGCAATTCAGTAGACTTTATACTTGGCGCGATGGAAGAAACCATTGTGACGCCTGTGGCCGCTGATTTATATTTTGATGGTG
This sequence comes from Algicola sp., assembly GCA_018222915.1. Lineage (GTDB taxonomy): Bacteria > Bacteroidota > Bacteroidia > Flavobacteriales > Flavobacteriaceae > Psychroserpens. Next base: position 71,510 of record JAAEZI010000014.1, read on the forward strand.
GTCTGGACGAATTTCGAATTTGGAATACAGCGTTAGATCCTAATCAGATCAGGTTCATGATGAATCAAGAAATTACGAATGAGAATCCTATAACAAATGTCATTGATGGTAATATTTATGGTGTAAGTATTCCATTGCCTATCAATGGGCTTGCTTGGAGTGATCTAGATGGTTATTACAAAATGAATCAAAACACAGATATCAGTTCAGGTGTTTTGCTATCGAATAATGCGAATACCATTGATGGCACTTTACGTTTTATGACAACCTTTCAACCGGAAACAGCACCAATTCCCTATCAAACTCAAGCGACAGGTCTTTGGGATGACACCAACACATGGTTACATGGCACTTCTCAACTGATTCCTGGCAGTACTGCTATAGATGGCAGCACACCTATTGATTGGAATATTGTGAGCACGAGTCATGATGTGTCTTCAGGCGATCGTGACATTACGGTATTGGGACTCATTGTTGACTCGAATATACTAACCATTGAAAATTCAAATACGAATGATGGTCAAGGCCTCCGAATAACTGATTACTTGAAACTTAATAATCCTAATGCGACATTGCATTTGACTGGCGAATCACAACTGCTACAGGATATGGGAAGCGTTATTGATTACAGTGGCAATGGTCGACTCATTAGAGATCAACAAGGCACATCTAATTTATACAATTACAACTATTGGAGCGCTCCAGTAAGTAACGATGGTAATACCTACACCATAAGCAATATGTTATTTGATGGCAACACGAATGTGCAATGGACTAGCAATCACGATGCAGATCCTACAACCAATCCAATCACATTGAGTAGTGGTTGGCTCTATACCTATGAAAATTTTCCAGAGAATTCTTATGCAGACTGGCAGGAAGTGGATGAAAATTCAAGCATTGATGTGGGATTAGGTTTCATTATGAAAGGCAGTGGTAGTAGTAGTGCCCTTCAAAATTATTCGTTTATCGGGAAACCTAATAATGGGACAATTACGATACCTATTACCTCCGGAAATCAAGCCCTTGTTGGCAATCCATACCCGTCCGCTATAGACGCTCATACATTTATAAACGATAATGTTTCTGCCACTCAAGGAACCCTGTATTTCTGGGAACATTTCAACACGAATACGAGTCATGTATTATCTGAATATGAAGGAGGCTATGCTGCCTATAACCTCTCAGGAGGAGTTGGTGCGGTTTCTCCACCCGAAATAAGCAGTAATGGAACACCTTCAAAAATTCCAGAACGCTATATTCCGGTGGCCCAAGGATTTTATGTTGTCAGTAATACTACAGGTGGTTCAGTGTTATTTGAAAATGATCAGCGAGTTTTTGTCAAAGAAATGGTGACTGGTCCTTCCGATTCAGGATCGGTATTTATGCGAACTACGGAAGCTTCAGAAGATCCAACACCTAATGAAACGAGCATAAAGCGACTTAGAATTTCATATTCATCACCTGAAAACGCCAAGCGACAACTACTATTGGCGTTTGTTCCCAACGGTTTAGCTGACGATGGATTTAACTATGGATACGACGGTATTAACACTGAAACGCTTTCTAGTGATATGTCTTGGAACATTGATGGAGCATCGTATATTATTCAAGGTGTAGGTCCTTTCTCCGATGACAGCGTTTACCCTTTACATATGTCTGTAGGCACATCAGGAATGATTCAAATTGGCTTGGATGAATTAGAAAATTTTGACAGTGAGATTGACGTATATGTCTTTGATGCTCTTATAGGCTCCTATCATCAGATAAACGACATCACTTATCAAATTTATTTAGAATCTGGCCAGTATCATAATCGCTTTTTTATAGTATTTGCGAATAGCGAGACTCTTTCTGTAGATTCAAATATTAAAGATGAGATTGACATTAGTTACGTCAATAATTTGAACGAGCTTCATATCGCTAAGTCACCGACTATTTCCATAACAAAATGCACATTATATAATGTGTTAGGGCAAGTGGTTCGCACATGGACTGACTTAAGCTCAGCAAACGGTGAACATATATTGAAACTTCCTATTTCCAATTTAGCTATTGGTGGCTATATCATTTCAGTAGAAACGAATTTGGGTATGACGAGCAAGCAAATATTGATTGGAAATTAAGTAGCGCATCCTTCATTTCATACTTAGTAAGCATAAAAAAACGGATTGTGTTCTCACAATCCGTTTTTTTTAGTGGCTTTCGCCTTAGTAGCGGGAACTGGATTAACTCGCTTTGCTCGTTGGACCAGAACAAAGTAGACAGCCCAAAGAAGCTCAATTACTTAGTAATAGAACTTTTCTTTTGGAATCAACTTCGAAGTCAACTTCGGTTAATTCTAAAAGAAAAGCTCCTTGATTTCTCAAGGAGCTTCTTAGTAGCGGGAACTGGACTCGAACCAGTGACCTTCGGGTTATGAGTTCTTAAAACAAAGAAAAAACAACCATTTTACTGGGCCTCCAAACCGCTATTCAATTAAATCGTGTTCCAAAACGTGTTCAGTTTTGTGTTCACAATTAATAATTAGTAGTAAAGATAATTGATTTTATTTTACCACCCGATGATTTAAAGTTATCCTATGATACTACTCAATCTAAACATCGGTAAATACATGGCAATTAAAATGAAACCTACAAATATACCAATGAACAGAATAATGAAAGGCTCAAGTAGTGTTGACAACATTTTGGAGCTATTCTGAACTTTCGTATTGTATAAAATATTTAGTTTACTGAAAACATATTCGGTTTGATTGGTCTCTTCAGATACTTTGACCAAGGTAATCATACGATCATCAAAAATATCATGTTCATTTAATGAACTACTTAGGGACTTACCTTGCACAATCTCTTGCTCTACAGCATGCAAGGCATCAATAAGTGGATAAAAATCTAACATTTTTTTGACAAGATTGATGCTGTTTACAATCGGAACTTTCGAGGCCGTCAATAGCATCATAGATTGTGTAAACTGCGCCAAATAAACTGTTTTTATAAATTTTCCAACAAATGGAATTTTTATTATAAAATTGTTTTTAAGTCTTTTGTACCATACCTTTTTTTTAATAATAATATTAACAACAAAGAAGCTAAATATCATCAAGACGATGAGCCATCCATAATTTTGAATCATATCTGAAAGATTAACAACAAATAAGGTAATTCCTGGTAATTCTACGTTTTGCTGTTTGAAAATATCTTGGAACATTGGTACTACAAACTGTAACATAAAAACAACCACCAATATGGCTGTACTTAATATAATTGCTGGATAAGTAAGCGCATTGACCAAATGCCGTCGCTGTTCGTTTTTTTTATTGTAAAATTCGGATAATTGCTCGGTAATCTTTGAAGTCGTCCCAGTCTCCTCACCTATCTTTAAGGAATGATACTCGTATTCTGAAAACTCCTTGAATGATCGCAACGACTCTGAAAAGCTTTGTCCATTAATGATCTTATCGAGAATTGTCGTTAATATGGATTTAATCTTTTTGTTTTTTTGAGAATTTACAATGAGCTCCAAAGCATGTTTTAATGTAATTCCAGCATTAAGTAATACACTCAACTCACTATAAAAATCTTCTTTTGCTTTGTTAGAAAATGGTTTTTTAAAGACTACAATTTCCTTTTTTAAAATAGCATCTATATCACTAACTCCAGGTTTAACTGAAGATGTTGACGTCTGAATATTGTTTAATTGAAAACCCATTAATTCAAATATTGTTCAGCATCATTGCGCTTAAAAACGAATAAATGTTGCTCTTGAGCTTTATTAACAATTTCAAGCTTTATCGCATCTACTTTACCGTGAATCGTCACATTTCCACCGAAATAGAATTGTTTTTGATCAAAACGGATTTGAAATGTATCCTGCTCCTTGATCACCATATCTGTCTTAAATTTATACTTACAAGAATCCATGGGTGAGTTAAATTTCAACTCTTCCTCTTTTTGCGAATATGATAATTCACTAAAATGATTAAAATCAATCCATAAAGATTGTTCCAATCGGTTGAGTTCGGTTTTATATTTTAAATTGTTTTGAATGGCCCACATATTTTTTCTTATCAAAGACAAGGTCGTGAATGCCAAGCCTATGACCACACTTGAAATGATGATCACAATGAGCATTTCGTTAAGAGTAAATGCAGCAAGCTTTTTTTTCATTACCTATAAGTTATTGTTTCAACTTGTTTCCCAGTGATTGTGTTTAAGGCTGAAAAAATCACCTTTTCTTTTTCAGTAGTTCCTTTATATTTAGCATGTATCTCCCAATCTTGAAAATCGTCATAGTATGGGATGGTTAATTTATCATTAATAAATTGGTATTCTAATTCATTGAGATGTGCTTTGATATTCCCAAGATTTTCATTCATGGTATTCATAAAGACATTGTTAAGAATCAAACTGGAAACGATAAAAATCACCATTATTAATACCGTCGCTATCAAGGTCTCCATTAATGTTGAGCCTTGTATCTTCTTTAGTATAACCATTTCATGATAGCCTTTTTGTTGGAGCCCAATGATAATCCAACATATTCCTCTTTTGAATCCTTGGCATTGATTTTTGCATTATAAAGATGGTTCTGATAAATACTTCCTTCTTCACGAACCAAAAAATTATTGGTATAAACCGTTCCTAATAAAGAACCTCTTAACTCAAGATTCTGTTCACAATAAATCTCACCCTCAATCAAACTTCCTTCTGCAATATCCATTTGTACCTCAAAATTATCGTTGGAACTTGCTCCCAAACAAACAACATTGCCCTTTAATTGAACTCCATTTTTTATTTTCAAAACATTTGATTCTTCTTCTTGGCTACGCTTATAATCAGCCATAAGCAAAAGTGCTGATGGATAAGTTAGTTGAACATCTTCGTCCACCAACAACGTTTTTGTTGCTAAAGCCTGAAAGGATCCCTTAACGTTCTTTTCAATATCTATTTCCGGTGCAATGATTAAGATATCTGTCAATCTTGAATTAACCCCAACAACAATTTTTTTATTGGAAAACACAATAATATGACCACTAAGCTCGATATCGTTAAGGTGAATGGCGTTATTACTTCTAATCAAGAGCGGAACCTGGCTAAAAGACCGAACGAGTTGTTTCTCACTGTTTAAATCTGACTCTTGAAATTCAAAACTGTTTGATTCTATATTATTTACTAACAATTCCAATTGCTGTCTAACTTCCCTTTTTAGTGGAGGAACCCCTTTACTTACTATTTGTTCTCCATAAATGAACTCTGAACCATAATAGGACTTACCTGAAATATTCCCTGACTTAACACCTCTCTTCGGAACATACGCTAACCCTAAAACTTTGGTGTTGCCTACAACTACTAACGGATTATTATGATCTCCTAACACCAAAGCAGTTGGCCTTTCCTGTTTTTGATTTCCAATTAATGCCATTTTAGAAGTTGATTTGTTCTTGATTGTTGCGGTTGCACTGATTCTCTCAAAGATGCCCCAGTAACTATGCTGAATATCTAAACTTTTATACGATTCATCCAACAAAGGGATTGAAAAACTATCATTAGACCTATTTGATTCCAGCATGCCAAGTTGTATCGCGTCATCAGCTAACTTGACCAATTCAATAGTGTGATCTGTCTGGATTCTAAATTGTTTGTGGACATGAACCAAAATTAGAAAGGATGCCAATAAAAGTGCAACCACCACAATAATAAAAGTGACCAATTGTAAGGCTCCTGCGCTAATCCTTTTCATTTCCGTTCCTTAATTGCAAAAGCTTTAATACGGTTTTTATAACGCATAGTTACTTGTTTGAAATTCCCACTGATCAATTGCACACTATCCTTGAACTGTCCTTTTTTTAAAAGGCTCTGTTTACCATTAATGGTTACAATAAATATATTCTGATTATTGCTCTTCACGATCCCCAAATACTCAATTGGTTGCCACACGACAGATTTGATTTTTTTTGTTTTTGGTTTTTTATGTCGTCTTAAGAACGTTCCTAAAAACGGATCCCTATCCATCAATGAAATGGAGAAGGTATCAATCGGTACTTCAATCTTAAAACTTTTGGTACTTACATTTTCCTTCAGGACAGTTTCTGGCAGTTCTGTATTAAGACCCTTAACGACTTTGAAGGCAATAGTTCCCCAAACTCCTATGACCAAGACTACAAGTAAATATGTATTTTTTTTATTCTTCAATGGTTAGGTTTTGAGTTGTGTATTGCGTCTCATAAGCAAAATTCAATGCCTTAATTCGCCATTGATAATTATTTGCGGAAAACGAACCTGAAAAGCTGTTATTTAATACAATGGTATCCTGAACTATTTGAGCAGGAGATTCAAAACTCGGAGCGACAATCTGTAACTGGTATGTCTCTGCATACTCCAAAGGCTCCCAACTGAACGTGACAATATTTTCGTTGAGCGTGACATTATCCATAGGAGCTAATACCGTGACTGATTCTGCTGAAATATCCTCGACTTCAATAAGATCCTTACAACTTAAAAAACACAGCGTAATTAGTGAAACCAATATTGTTTTTACTCTCATAGTTACTTCTTTTGAGCGAATGCTCAAGTTAACCACTCTTTTAAAATACTACCAAAGTTATTTGCTTTAATTAACCAAGCACAATGCTTAAAGTTCAAAATTATGGAGTGTTATGATATTAGAAAAAATATGACTGAACACAAATAAAATAAGACACAAATACACCTAACGAAACTTTTAATGACAAACCAATTCTTATTTGAACTTACACCTATGGGTTTAAAGCTCAAAAAACGATTAGAATTGTTCAAAACAACCAAAATTTATGTAGATCATGTATATGAAAACGATCTACAAATAGAAAATCAAAAAGAGAAGTAAAACAAATTACTTCTCTTTTAAAATTACATTCCTAAATTATAAATGTTCTTGGGATTATAATGTAACAGTTTCATTTATAGTCGATTCCCATAAATGGGACAACTCATTTTAAAATGTCCTTGGGAATAGCAGACCTTCTAATTTACGACACTACCGACATTATTTATTGACACTAATTATTATCTGACTTTGAATCACACACGTTATTTGGGAAATATGTATCAATACTTTTAGTACTTATAACTTTAGTTATATATACATCAAAATCAAAAGTACTCGTCTTCTCAGTTATTAACTTGTTAGATTTCTTATCCATCTCTTCAATCATACAAGATAACATACTATTTATTTTTTTTAACTCTTTTAAATCTATTGATAAAAACTCAACTTCATCAGAATCATTTTTTTTGAAGTAATAATAGCCGTCTCTGCTCTTTATAACCGCTGTATATATTTGAGATGGTCTATTAAGGTTTAACACTTCAATTAAATTAAAATCATCTAATGCTTTCAATCCTATTTTTGAAAATAAAATTTTTCTTGCATCGAAAATTAAACTTACTTCATTTTTTATATAACGTTCTTTTTCCTCATGTGTATAATTCTTTTCATTTGAAATATACTCCTTCAAAGTATTATTTAAACTTGAAATCAAGTTAGTCTTATTTGTCATTTCTTGACCTTGAGTTTTACAACATATAATCATTAAAAAGGATAAAATGACAAGTAAATTTCTAAAATTTATCATATTTTACTGTATATTACTGGGTTTGATTTAACTTGGTTAATATAGTAATTATATCTGTTTTCATATATTTCTCCTCCATAAATATTATTCGTTACACTCGGTCTCGGATTAATTCTTTTACCATAATCATTATAATAGAAACTATTACCAAACATATCTATTAACCTGCCTTTTTCATTACCTGAGTAACTTTTCTTATCCCCATTTATACTTAACAAAGTTCCATAATGAGTTCTAAGTGGCATACCGCTTTCTGTCCTTATCATATTCTCAATATGTGATGCATAGATTTCAGAATCAACAGCTCTTCCAATCCAAGGTTGTGCCCATTCAGTATTTCTTCGAGTATTCTTATCAACTCTATGAGCTAATTCATGACCTAAAGAGACATGAAATGGGGAATCAGTATAACCATCAGTAGTATTAGTTTTTTGCATGCGATTCAGGTTTAAGTTAACGACACCGCCTTTTTCATAATTTTCTTCTCCAGACCTAATTGTTATATTATTATTAGCACCAGAAAAATAATTAACTAAACCTTTACCTGTTTTACCACTACTCTTCAATTTATCTAATGTTTTAGTTGCTTGTGCTACGAAGTTACTAGCACCATCATACTCTTCACCTTTAGTTATTTTACCATTATTATCTTTAGTATAATGATATGCTTTACCACCGTCATATAAAACAGAATAAATTTGGTCACCATCATCATTGTTAATACCTATGAATACATAATCACCATTGACATCAATAAACCTAATTGGATTATTAAAGGTATATTGATAAGGATTCATATTCTCATATTTTTCAGCAAATCTATCTATGTTCATAAATCTTCCTAAACTAGCATCATAATTTCTAGCACCATAATCGTACCAATCTAATCCAAGTTCATCTTGGATCTCTTTTCCATTATAAGTTTTCTTCAAAGCTATATTAGTAGAGGTTACCATGTTATTATATCCTTTATGTTTTAAGCCAAAGGGATAGTAGTTATTTTCCTCTATGATTTCCAAGCTTGGGTTGATATATCCATCAC
>JAAEZI010000074.1 GCA_018222915.1 Algicola sp.
TCATAATATTGAGCAGCATCATTATTGATATGAGTTTTTGAAGCAGCATCATTAAATTCTTCGCCACGATCTGTAGGAGGAACCATACCTTGATATTTTTTGGCTAGTTCCCACCATTTTTTATTGAATTGATCTTTAGGCAGGTTTTCAGCATATAATGCATTTTCAAATTCTGTCATTACTCCAGCCGAAAATGGTAAAAAAACTATATTGCTTAAGGCTTCTTTTAATAAATTTTGAGTTTCATCAATTTTTGCATCTGCATCAACCAAGCCTTTTCCAGCTAAAAATGGTTTTTGCATAGCAGCAAAACCAAGTAAGCTACCAATGGCTTCATGGTAACCACGATTAGCGCCTTCACGAAGTAATGGTGGAACATTTGGGTTTGTATACGCTTGGTAATAATAAATGTGACCTAATTCGTGGTGAATAGTTTCGTAGTAATCTGCATTAGGCTCAACGCTCATTAAACAACGTAAATCATTCTCTAAATCCATGTGCCACGCAGAGGCATGATTGTTCTTTTTGTAAGGCGCATCAGCAGGCAAAGGATACATGCTTGATTTTTCATAAAAACTCGCCGGAAGTGGATCAAAACCAATGCTCTTATAAAAATTTTCACCTTCTTTTACAATCCATTCAGGATCTTTATCAGCCAAAGCAGCATCAATGTCTAAACCTTCAACCGTGACCATAGCACTCCAGTCTTGTCCCCATCGATTAGGTAGCCAATGTGCTGGAAGATATTCTGGGACTTCAGCATTAAATTTTTCAGCCAGTTCATATCTTGCCCACGTATGTAATTCTCTGTATAAAGGCCAAACTTCTTTAACCATTTTATTCATTTCATCAAGCATTTCCTGACGTGTCATTCCGTAGCTTGACACCTGATATGAGAAATAATCGTCATAGCCTAAAGCACCAACAGTTTCATTGCGTAATCTTCTTAGGTTTTCTAATCCGTCTTTTAGGTTTTTACCAACCTCTTTTGAGGATTCCCAGTTTTTTAAACGTTCAGCTTCACTGTTTGATTCACGTAATACTTTATCGATATCTCCTGTGGTTAACGATTTGCCGTCCACTTGAAAGTCATATCCAAACAACATTTCATTTTGTGCATTTTCAGCAGCAATACGTTCTTTTACTAAATCTGAAACAGTTTCAGGGTTGTTAGCAGCAGCATATAAAATGGTATTTAACTGACGTACTTGTACGATATCTAAATTGTCTTTGCTTTCTAGAAATTTTCTGGTTTTTTCAATAACCTCTGTGCTTCCTGTAAATTTTGCAAAAGCCTCATTAGCTTTTTGAACTTTATAAGCATTTGTGGTATCACCAGCTACAATTCTTGTATTAGCGTCCCATTCAGCCAGAGCAGAATCGTAATATAATTTGGTATAGGTAGCCGTGTAATCGTCTAAAAATGCCTGCACATCTTCTTTAGATGCCGAAACCATTTCATTGGTTTTTGTGTCATTTTTACATGAGAATACTGTAATGAGAACAGCCATCAGTAAGATTGTTTTTTTCATTTTAAATGGGTTTGAGTTAAAGTTAGTCGTTATTGTAATTTATTATTTTTCTTTTTTCTGAAGTTTAGCAGTATCTAAAAATCTGTTGATTGTAATTTTAGGATTTGCATACAGGTATATTTCACTTGAACCAGAAGTTTCTATTATTATACTTTCAGTAGCTTCAATGTAAGCATCACTTGCAAATTCACAAATCGCAGTACAGGTTTTTGAAGTGAAATCTTTGCCATTAAATTGCGCATTGTTATCTGATACTAAAAGCAGATTGTCTGTTGTGCCTTCAATATCAATATTTGCACGTTGGTATAAATCGACTTTTGTTTCTTTAGCATTAACAAGCGCATCTAGTTTACAATTATCACTTAATTCAAATTTTGCTTTAGAGGCATTTAAGTTTAGTTTTACTTTGGCCTTGTCTAAACTCATAAAGTTAAAGTTAGTCGCTTTGATATTAAGATAAGCTCTTGATGAACCAGTGCATTTTAGACTTGAATCATTAAGTTCAAGAGAGGTTAATGATCTTACTTCAGCATTATCTCTGGTCTCAATATGAGCAAAGCCATTGGTATAGTTCACTTTAATTTTCAATTCTTTTCTAGACCTTATGTCTGTAGTTGTTTTAAACGTGAGGACACTATCTACCACTTCAATCTGGATGTATTGATGTAGGTTATCATCAGTTTCAATTTCAACTGAAGGTTTACTATTGTAATACAGTTCTACTTCAAAATCTTCACCTATGATCACTGTGTTGAATGCATCGACATAGGTTTGTTTAATTGTTACATTTCTATCGCCTTTTACTTTTTCGGTATCTTGGGTAAAACCTATGGTATTGAAACCAAAAGTAATGAGTAGAAATAATGTAATGTTTTTCATTCGTATAAGTTAAGTGTTATAACAAATATAAAACAAAAACCATCCCAAACTCTTAACTGAGCTTGAAATGGTTTGAAAAAACAAGTTGGTTAGTTGATTTTAAGGTCGTTATCGTTTTCTAATATTGCCTGATGGACCGTCGTTTTTTTCAACTTTTTGAGGATTGCCATAATAATTGATGTCACCACCACTGTTGGCACTAGCAGTTAGTTCTTCCGATGTATTAACCGTTATGTCAGCTCCACTATTAGCTTCAGCTTTAGTTTTTACTGCTTTTAAGTCACCTGCTTTTATATCACTTCCGCTTGAGGCTTCTGCTCTGAAGGTGTTTGTGCTTCCAGATAATTTAATGTCACTACCACTAGAGGATTCACAAATCAGGTTTTCAACGTCTACTTCAAGTTCAACATCGCTGCCACTGGACGTAAAGATTTCAAGATCGTTTGCAGTGATTACATTTGTTGAAATGACATCGCTTCCGCTGGATGTGGAAATTCTGTCTATCGTTTTAAAGTTGACCATTATTTTTTTGGAAGCAGCTGAACTAATGTTGTCTTCGGCATAAATATTTAAGACACCATTTTCTATGTCTACGACAATAATTTTCTGAAGGTTTTCATCAGCTTGAACCCTTACAGATTCAATCTCTCCTTGAGTTAAATAGACATCTAAACCTCTGCTAACTTCTATGGCGTTGAATTCGCCATTTAGAGTTCTGTTTGTTGTTGTTACATTTCCATCGCCTTTAACTCCAAAATTAAAATCGAAGTTACAAGACACGAGTAGTACACCTAAAAGTGTGGTTACGATAATTTTTACTAGTGTTGTCATGATTGGTTGTTTTAATGTGTTGGTTTTTTGATTGATTTAATTTAAATATTAACTACATGTTATGGTCAAAACTAATGACTCGTTTTAGAAACCATTTTCCATCTTCAATAATCCATAAGTGAGAAAACTTTGCAATACTTCCAGGTATTGTGTTCCCATTAGTGGTTTCAAAAAATTTATGTACTCCATTTTGTAAGGCTCCATAAATCTGTCCGTTGTTTTTTAATATGAAAACTTCTAAGCTGCCTTCAATTAATTCACGTCTTGATTTTGTAGAACTATTTGGGTTGCAAATTCCGTCTTTCATTATCTGAATGAATTTGTCTTTTGAATTTAGAACTCCAGAAATATCATGATAGAATTCAAAATCTTCGGCAATTAGCTGTTCGAGATATTGCGTTTCACAGTGGTTAAAAGAACGTTCAAATAATAAGCTGTCGTTAGCTTTAAGTGTATTAAATACTTCGGAATTTGATGCTGATTGAGCATTAAGGTTGGTTAAAATTCCGAAGATACTTAACACGATATATATTGATTTTTTCATTTGATTTGATTGATGATTCAAATATTTCAGTTTTAACGTGATTTTCAAAACTGAAATACCTGAACTGTGGATTTAGAGGGTTGAATTGTTAATTATCGTCTGAAGTAATCTCAATACCATTATCGTCAATATTAACATTTACATTATCTGATTTGGCTTTAATACCATCGTCATCTATTTTTAAACTGCTGTCTTGAGTTTTCATTTCTATACCATCATCATTGATTTTAAGTCCGCTTTCGTCATCCTTTATATCGACTTTTAACTTAAATTCTTCGTCTATCGGACAATCCAAACATTTGACGCCATTGCTTATGATTTCCAGATATTGATTTTCCATACCGTTGTCTAAAATATCATTGTAATAACTGGAATTTCGATGATACGAATACGTGTTCTCTTCAGCATAAAGAATAGTGCCTTCAGGAAGGTAAAGTACGACTTCAATTTCCTGGTCTCTAAATTTATTTTCAAAATCAGTGGTTAAATATCCATCAATTTCAAGTCTTTTCCCTGTTAAATTATAACCATAATTGATTTCCTGCGCTCTAAGTTTTGCTTCTTTGTAGTTTCTGCCTTCAGCAGTTTTTTCAATATATATAGAAGCCAGAGAGTCTTTTGTTGAGCGAACTATCAATCTAATATCAGTGGCATATAATATTTTGTTGTCGTTTTCATCATAAACAGGTCTGAACACATTACTATGTCTTCCAAACTGTTTGCTATAAACAGTATTTCCTACTACAGCAAGCGTTATTGTGTCATTGGCTTGTATAGCAAGCTGTTTCTTTTCACTAACCGTAGCATCATAAGCATGCTCACTTGCTTGTCTAACACCAATAACAACACTTCCGATTAAAGCCATTAGCCATAGGCCTAAAAGCGTGAATTTTGCGACGTTACCAATAGACTTTAAGTTATTAATTAGAATTTTTAAGCCTAAATAAAACACAAAGAAGAAGGGAACTCCAACTGCAAATAAAGTTATCAATGAAATTAACCACACAGGAGTATTTGCGGCATTAGCGGCTTCAAAAAAGTCAAGTCCTGGAAATTGTACAATGTCTATGGCTCCTAAGCTCAAGCAAAATATGAGCAAAGAAATTAGTGTAACAGCTCCAACGATGATTAAAATGATTCCAATAAATTTTGCGAATATTTTAAAGAAAAACATGATGATATCACCAATAGTATCAAAAAACGTTTTTGATGAGGATTTAATTTTTTTTCCGTGTTTGGGCAAATCTACATGTTTTACAGTATCTGAAACCGTTTGCGAGACACTGTCAAAGCCGTCTTTAATTTTTTTTTCGATGTTGCTTATGTTTACTGGCTCTCCAGTCATGGTTAGTTTTTCTGAAGTTGTTTTAGCTTCAGGAACTAAGATCCATAACAAAATGTAAAGTAAGACACCAGTACCAGCACCAAAGATTAAAAGAATCCAGATTAAACGAATCCATACCGCATCGATTCCAAAATAATGACCTAATCCGGAAGAAACACCACCAACGTATGAGTTATCAGTATCGCGATAGAATTTTTTTGAAGGTCTTGAACTTGAGCGTCTTTGATAAGATGGTTTTGGCTCATCCTCAAAAATTTCGTCATCAACCAGGTAGTCTTCTGGTTGTCCCATTATTGAGATGACCTCATCAACTTCCTTAATTCTAATCACTTGCTTTTCGTTTTGAACGCGTTCATTAAATAATTCTGCGATTCGAGCTTCTATATCTGAAATGATTTCAGATTGACCTTGAGAGTCTGTAAATGAACGTTTTATAGCCTCAAGATAGCGT
>JAAEZI010000075.1 GCA_018222915.1 Algicola sp.
CCAATTAATAGACTTATTTTCATTGATTTACGATTTTCTCAAATTGTGGGCAACGCCCTATATCCCCTTATAAACTTGTGATATCCCAAATTAGGACTAGCTTATACGACAAAGGCGTTTGATTAAAGTTAATACTTTAAAGCACACCATACCATACGTAGTTCTACGTATTTTTTAGAAGGTTTGCAAAAAAGGGCTGTTATTTGCGGTACAGAAAGTAGTTGTTCACCAAATCAATGTAGATGCGTTTGGCTTCGTCTTGGGTCACGTCCTGCACTTGGAATAGGGCGTTGGTCTTAAAGGCATTGATAATAGGCTTGCTACTGCTGGGCCGTCCGTAGTCGTTGGTGGCTTTTTTGTAGTAGGCGTAGAGGCGTAATAAGAAATCGGCAGGAAAGGGTTCCGTATGCGCATTGATACGATCCACGGCTGCAAGAAATTCGGTATGTAACTCCTCTGACGTCATAACTTTTCGGCGATAACCGTCTCGCCACCTCGCACTTTTTGGTTGAGCTGCACTTTAATATCGGCATCTAAAGGTAAAAATAAATCGACGCGCGAACCAAATTTTATAAATCCAGAATCGGCACCTTGTATAGCCTCGTCATCTACTTTGGCATAGTTCACAATGCGTTTCGCTAATGCACCAGCAATTTGTCGGTAAAGCACCTTTCCGAAGTTCTTATTGTCAACCACAACTGTTGTACGCTCGTTTTCTTCACTGGCCTTAGGATGCCAAGCCACCAAATATTTTCCTGGATGGTACTTACTGTAGCTCACTTTTCCGGTAATAGGATAGCGGGTAACGTGCACGTTAATGGGCGACATAAATACAGATACTTGAATGCGTTTCTCTTGAAAGACTTCCTTTTCAAAGACTTCTTCAATCACTACCACCTTGCCATCTACTGGCGAGACCGCTGTATGGTCTTCTAGTTGGGTATGGCGTTTCGGATTTCTAAAAAATTGAAGAATTAGAATGAGTAGAATCACCATGCCTATCATCAATAGTAGGCGCAACCAAGGCAGCTCGATATAGGTGTCTATAAGTAAAATGGATCCCATCACAATCACGAGTGTGATGAATATTATTTTATAACCTTCTTTATGAAACATAGAGTATCAATCTTAAAAATAAAAATATAAATGGTGCCGCAAAGATAATACTATCCAAGCGATCCAATAAACCACCATGGCCTGGCATAATCACACCACTGTCTTTTACCTGCGCCATCCGCTTGAATTTGGATTCAATCAAATCGCCAAGCGTCCCGAACACACTTACAATAATACTTAATATTAGCCAATTGGTAAAGTTTAGGGTCTCTGTAAAGTTAGCAATAAAATAACTGCCAAGACAGGCGAAAAAGAGGCCTCCTAAAAAGCCTTCAACGGTTTTCTTAGGAGAAATGCTCGGAAACAGTTTTTGCTTTCCGAAGTTTTTCCCAACCAAAAAGGCAAAGGTATCATTCACCCACACCAAAATAAAAGCACCCAATAAAATAAGCGGAGAAAAGGTATCGTTAAAATTCGAAATGCAAATCAAGAATACAAATCCGCTAGACAAATAAAAGGTCGTGATGATAAACCGTTTTGAACTGAATAGGGGAATGGTCTTTTCTGAAAACAGGTCTTTGATAAGAATGAGTTGTACAAATATGGTAATGACCAGTAGAATTTGTGTGGCTTCATTTAAGCCATCACTAGAATTGGCAATCAATTCCCAATAGGCAAAGCCGAAATAGAGGATACTAAAGACGATATACGGCCAAAAGCTTTTTAATTGGATGAGTTTTTTAAACTCTGCCATACAGACAAGCCCAAATACAAAAAAGAGACCGATAACTGCATGCTGCCAATACAAAGCGATGATGAGTAGCGATACGTAAAGTATTCCAGAGAGTGCTCTTGTAACGATTTCTTTCATCTATAAATCTTCAAGGAGCAACAAATATAAGTTTTTTGAGCTACTTCCGTATGTTAGAAAGTCTTTGTCCTCTACGGTTTTAAAATGTTTGATCGTCGTGATGTTCGTTGGAATTTTCTCGCGATTTTTACCTTTGATACCACGCAGGCCTTCGCCAATGTTTTGGACAAACTGACTGGTGGTGGCGTAAATCACGAAATTATCAGGCAGTTCCTTGAGTTTCTTTTCAGCAATTTGATTAGAGGAAATAAGTAAGGAACCGTCGTCAGAAATAAGGTATTCACAGGTGGAAAAGAAAAAGCTACTTTCAGAGATGCGTTTGGTGGTATTAAAGTCAAAATCCTTAAACAAATCATTTAAGCGCTGATCGAAGAGTAAGACCTTGTCATCTTCCCAATTATTTTCCTTTAAAATCGCGTTTAAGCTACTATGAACCTCTTCCATATTTTCGCAATAGAGAAATTTACCGCCATTCGCCTTAAAGTTTATAGTGAATTGTTCATCTACAGGCAGCTTAATTTCTGGCATGTACTTGCCTCTCTCTTCGCTTTTTATGTTGTCTTCAGGGGTGTTTTTAAGACCGAAGATTTTACGAAATAGACTCATGTATTAGGGTAGCTATTAACCTTATTGATTTCATGTAATTCTCAAATATAAAAAAACTTAAACTAATGATAAATCAATTTAAGTTTTTTATATGATTAAAGTTACGTGAATCGGCTTATTCTTCTTCTTGTACCTCTTCTTTTGAATCGTCTTTGACTTCCAATTTTTTAGGCGCTACTTCTTCCGGTTTTTTGAAAGGGCGTTCCCCAAAAATTTTCTCTAGATTATCCTTAAAGATGACTTCTTTTTCTAAGAGGACTTCCGCTAATTCGGTAAGCTTATCCTTATGCTTTTCTAAGAGGTCAATAGCACGTTGGTATTGCTCTTCAATAATGTTTGAAATCTCCTTATCGATGAGCTCTGCAGTTTGTTCACTGTAAGGCTTGGTAAACCCGTATTCCGATTGTCCTGAAGAATCGTAGTAGGTCAAGTTACCTACTTTATCACTCAAACCATAAATAGTCACCATGGCACGTGCTTGTTTGGTCACTTTTTCAAGATCACTCAAGGCACCTGTTGAAATTTTATTGAAAATCACTTTCTCTGCGGCACGACCTCCTAAAGCGGCACACATTTCATCGAGCATTTGCTCCGGACGAACTATCAAGCGCTCTTCTGGAAGGTACCAAGCTGCTCCTAGTGACTGTCCGCGTGGTACTATCGTCACTTTTACTAAAGGTGCTGCATGTTCCAACATCCAACTCACCGTAGCGTGACCAGCTTCGTGATACGCAATGGCTTTCTTTTCATCTTTAGTGATGATTTTATTTTTCTTTTCAAGACCACCTACGATACGATCAACCGCATCTAAGAAATCTTGTTTATCTACGGCTTTTTTGCCGTTGCGAGCAGCAATTAAAGCCGCTTCATTACAAACATTGGCAATATCAGCACCTGAGAATCCTGGTGTTTGCTTCGCTAGGAAGTCGACATCTAATTTTTCAGATTGCTTGATAGGTCTTAAATGCACTTCAAAGATTTCTTTACGTTCTCTAACGTCTGGTAGATCGACAAAAATTTGTCGGTCAAAACGTCCAGCACGCATTAAGGCTTTATCTAATACATCTGCTCTGTTGGTGGCTGCCAATACAATCACGTTGGTATTGGTTCCAAAACCATCCATTTCAGTTAATAATTGGTTTAAGGTGTTTTCACGTTCATCATTAGAACCTGAGAAATTACTTTTGCCACGTGCTCTACCAATCGCATCAATCTCATCGATAAAGATAATCGCAGGTGATTTTTCCTTAGCTTGTTTAAACAAATCCCGAACACGCGAAGCACCAACACCCACAAACATTTCAACAAAATCAGATCCTGATAGCGAAAAGAAAGGGACTTTAGCTTCACCAGCAACGGCTTTCGCTAATAAGGTTTTACCGGTTCCCGGTTGTCCAACTAATAAGGCACCTTTTGGGATTTTACCACCAAGGGAGGTGTATTTTTCTGGATTTTTAAGGAAATCAACAATCTCTTGAACTTCTTCTTTAGCACCTTCTAAACCAGCCACATCTTTAAACGATGTTTTAACGTCGGTTTTTTCATCAAAGAGTTTGGCTTTGGATTTACCGATGTTAAATATTTGTCCGCCAGCACCACCACCAGAACCACTAGACATACGTCTCATGATAAAAATCCAAACGCCGATGATTAAAATAAATGGCAATAAGGAGATGAGTAAGTTTCCGAAGAGGTTATCATCGGTATCATATTTGACTTCAACGGCAGAGTTATTCTCGTTGATAATCTTATCGATATCATTTTCAAAATTTTGCAGGTCACCAAACTCAAACGTATAATTGGGTTGTGGTGAAAATGGCATGATATTATTAGGTTTCGCCTTTTTATGGACTTCTTTATCAAGTGCTTCTTTCGTTAAGAACACCTTGGCCACATGCGTATTTCTAATAATCTCTATTTTGGCAACATCATTATTTCTGAGATATTCCTTAAAATCGGAAGGGGTAATGGAATTTACGGTCGAGTCTCCAAAACCACCAGAGAACAATTGAATTGCTAAAAATGCAGCAATAATGAATCCGTAGATCCAATAAGGGCTGAATTTTGGTTTTTTATTTAGGTTTTTATTGTCTTTTGCCATTTATGCTTGCACCACTATCGTGGTTTTTTATTTGAAATTTTAGTAACTCGTTTCTATTTGGGTTGTTTTTGCATCACCCCAAAGGCTCTCTATGTCATAGTATTCTCTGATATGCTTTTGGAACACGTGAACCACGATATTGACATAATCGATGAGCACCCACTCGGCATTGTCGCTACCTTCAACGTGCCATGGGTTGTCTTTATGTTCCTTGCTTACCTTTTTTTGTACGGAATTTACAATGGCATTTACCTGAGTATTTGAAGTTCCTTCACAAATCACAAAGTAATCACATACGGTATTTTCAATATCTCTTAAATCTAATATGACAATGCTTTTTCCTTTAACATCTTCTATACCTGCTATGATGGTTGTTATGAGTTGATCTGGATTCGTATTTTTTTTCGCCATTAAATTGAATTAATTTTGTGCAAAGTTATTATTTTTTTATGTCTTATAAATGGTTATTCTTCATAAGAAAATTATAATTTTTTATAACACATGACTATGCGTACAATCAAACTTGATGCCATTGACTCCACCAATACTTTTTTAAGGCAACTGCGAAGTGCTGAAGTCTTGATGGATTATACAGTAGTCATGGCAAATTCGCAAACGCATGGACGCGGACAAATGGGCACTAAATGGCAATCAGAACCGTCAAAAAACCTCATGGTTAGTGTGTTTGTAGATGTTTCTTGGTTAGAGATTAGTGCCAGCTTTTATATTAGTATGGCGATTTCTTTGGCGATTTCCGATACCTTAAAATCCTTTCAAATCAAGGATGTAAAGGTCAAATGGCCTAACGACATTTTGTCAGAGCAAAAAAAGATTTCGGGCATATTAATAGAAAATGGCATAAAAAACAATCAATTGCAAGGCAGTATTATCG
>JAAEZI010000076.1 GCA_018222915.1 Algicola sp.
AGGCTCCAGCGGAGCCAAACCTTTGTAGCATTTTTTGCGATTTTGATGGTAAGCTCCAGCGGAGCGACACATACATTCGCCGAAAGGCAGAACCTCAAAAAATATCCTTCAATTGGCAGCTGCCAACCCATATTGTCGAAAAAAAGGGCTTTTTCATCCAGAAATGTAGCCCCCAATTAACATTTCCCCGCACCTTTACGTTTGTATGAACGAACACACAATAACCAGAGAACCTCAAACCATTATCAACCGTAAAACAATCATGAAAAAATTCCTGATCCTTTCGGCCTTTTTTGGCCTTGTCCTTTTTTCTTCCTGTAAAAAAGACACCCCCATGGCAGCGGGTGACGGCATCACCATTATACCGGAAACCACAGGTATGCTGATGACTTTCGACATGGGTTCCCTCATGGAGAAGGCAGATTTTGAGTACGTAAAAACACTCGATTTTTACAAGGACATGCTGAAGGAAGTTTCCAGTGACAACCAAAAGCTGGTAAGCATCCTCGAAGATCCTTCTAAATCGGGTATTGATACCGAGCAGAACATGTATGTATCCCTCAAATTTGACCCGGAGGGTTCTGAGCAGGTATTTGGCGGTGTAGTATTCAGCCTGGCAGACCGCTCTGCCTTTGAGGCTATGCTCGCAGAAACAGATGCTCAACTGGACATCCAGAACGGCGACGGTTATCAATATGCTATTGGCGATTCAAAAACCATTGTAGGCTGGAGCGACCAGTTTGTTGTCGTTGGTTTTAGCAACACCTATATGGAATTGGCTCAGGAAATGGAGGCTTATTTTAAAACCACGCCCGAGACCTCAATTGCCAATCAGTCAGACATTAAGTCCAACCTGGAAACAGGCCACGACATATCTATGTGGCTGACTACCAATCCTTTTGCCGACAACCCAAGCGCCCAGTTTGCGCTGAGTATGGCAGAAATTGATCCGGAAGCTCTCCGCGATAACTACATCCGCTCTTATGTGGATTTCGAAAATGGCAAGATCACAGGTACAAGCGACCTCGATCTCCAAAAAGCACTCACAAAGGATCTGGGAAAATTCTTTGACGATAAAGTAGATACCGACTATACGGCTTATGTACCGCAGGATGATCTCCTGTTTGCAATTACCGTTGCCATCGATATGACAGGCATCGACGAAGTGCTGACTGCTCGTCCGCAGTCCAAACAATTTTTAGACTATTCCCTGCAACAATACGGACTGTCTTTCACGGATATTGCCAATACTTTCGGTGGTGACATACTGATAGCAGGAACCAAAGGAGAAGTTCAGGGTACAACGGCTGGAATTGTTGCCATCAACATCAACGACGATGACAAATTGATGGACTTCATCAACATGGCGATTGAAAACAGAGCCCTGGAAGCGGATGGAGATAACGTATACAAACTTACCCCCTTCCTGACCCGCAGTTCCATGAAAGAAATGGATATGGATGTCAACTTCCCCGACGGTTCGGCCCGACTGATTATCGAGAACGACATCATTTTCGTAACCGGTGATCCGACAACCATGGCCATGATCCAGGACGGCGGATATTCCCGCGGCGATCGGGCATCAGGAGAAATTAAATCCCTGCTTTCAGACCATGTTTACGGCACTTACTTCGCCATGAAAGCCATGCGCGAGTTTGATCCGGAGATGGAAAACATGCCTTTCAGCATCATGGAAGGATTTATGGACAGCGAAACCGGAGAATTCACCTTCGAAATGGAGGACGACTCTCAAAACGCCCTTCGCCTGCTCATGGAAACCGCCAATGAGGAATACCTGAAAGAAAAGCAGGAAGCCATGTCAGATGGTGAAGCAATGTAAATTTTGAGGAATGAGGATAGAGAATTATCTATCCTCATTTCTCCATCCTCTATCCTCTCTACTCTATCCTCTAAACAAATGATCGAGCTACAACAACTACGCCCGGCCCCTTTGGTATCGCTGGGACTCAATCCGGAATCAGACATCTTTGGCACCGACTGTACATTAGAGCAGGGTGCCAATTATCTTATTGAAGCCCCTTCCGGAAAAGGAAAAAGTACCATCCTCCACATCCTATATGGTTTGCGAAAAGACTATGAGGGGGAAGCCAAACTGGATGATCAGTTATTGTTGGGGCTTTCGCCGAATGAGATTTCGAATCTCAGGCAATCCCGGCTTTCCATTGTTTTCCAGGACTTGCGACTCTTCACTCAAATGACGGCCCTCGAAAATATCCAGCTCAACACCACCTGGCCCGGATCCGTCTCCGACGATAAGATCCGCGAAATGGCCAAAAGACTGGGTGTGGATCACCTGCTCGACAAACAAGCCAGCACCCTCTCCTACGGACAGCGACAGCGCATTGCCATCATCCGCGCCCTGGCCAAACCCTTTGATTATCTCTTTCTGGACGAGCCCTTCAGCCACCTCGACGAAGAAAACACCAAACTAGCCTGCGACCTGGTTCAGGAACGTGCCCGCGAAAACAAAGCCGGCATCATTCTGGCCAGCCTGGGCGAGCGTTTTTATCTGGAGTATGATCGGGTGTTGCAGATTTGAACTCACCCCCTTAATCCCCCTCTCTTAAAAGAGATGGGGAATAGGTTGCCAATTGATACCTTCCGTACCACGCCAATTTATTGGCGTTATAGTCCGCATTATTTTGTCTGAACAGGATTTTTAAGATTTGGGGATTTGCATGATGGATTGCCGATACACGAATGAAACGTGTAAAACAAGTAAAACACATCAAACGATACTACCTCGCTCAACGCTCACCGCTAAACTTTCTTTGTCTGAAACAGGATTTTCAGGATTTGAGAATTTGCAGGATGAAATACCGATGCCCGAGTAAAACGTGTCAAACAAGTAAAACGCATCGATCGATACTACCTCGCTCAATGCTCACCTCCAAACGCTAATCTATTTATTGGACCTGAAAGCCATTCAGTATTACCTGGAGAACAGTCCGGCCTATGTCGGCCAGAAGAAATCCAAAAATTTTGGGGATAAGACCTACCACTGCTATGTATTTAATATAGCGTTTTTGCCGTTGGAGTTGGAGGGGGAGGAAGTTAGTTCAACAATAGAAATTTGTATTTTTCAGAAAAAAAATGAAATTCGATTCAATTTTCAAAGTCCTTCTCCTAATCATCCTTTGCGCATTTCTATATTCTTACCACAATAAAGACAGGTACTTCTATTTAGGAGATCAGGAAATATTTGATAAAAGAACAGGAGAAATATACTTTCATCCTGATACCTACAACCTTTGCCAACTAACTGAAATTACAAAACATGGCTGCATTTGAATGTTCCCTTGATCTAATTTCATTTCGTAAAGACCTTTTTATTAGAGTCAATTTTCTCGACCATGAAACGATGGAATTAATAGAAGGTCATTATATTGGAACTAAACAATGGGAGATTTTTAAACAAACATTACTCTTTTTGCTTGATAAAATCAAATTCTGATGGTTAACGATATACTAGATGATGGATTTGAAGCAATCAAATTAGTGGAACTTATATATAAGGGGAGAGAGATCAGTTTATTTTGGAGTTAGGGTTTGTTTAATTGTCAATATCATTTTTTTCTTCTTCTTCACTTTTAACATTTGACACAAACTTTATCCGCCTTTGAGTATACTTTACTGCATCTGAAGTAGATAAGATTGTTGCAATCATACTATAAAAGAAAAGAAAACAAAAGCCCCCTAAAATTATTTCAGAAAACTTTTCGAACCTATCTCCAGCAGCACAAAAAGATGCAATTACATAAGTAATAATTGAGTAAAATAAAGCAATAAATAAGCTCCCTACTGTCCACTTAAATGTCCCAATAAGTTTTGAAAATAAATTATCCTCCTCCAAAAACCTAACAAACTCATCATCACTTGAACTCATAATAAAAGCTAATGCGGCAAAGAATATTGAAAAAGTAATTGAAAGTACATTTATCCCCATCTCCAATAACGAAAGTGATAAATCAAAATCCACCCAATCGGGTAGAAAGTAAAAACATAAACAAGTAAATATTACTGACACAATTGTATCAGCTGAAAATATATATGTCCTAATTATTCTCATTTAGAAAAACGGTTCCGAATATTATCAAATACACCTCTAAGATTCATGTATTGTTCAGCTACATCCTCTGTCTTAGAAATTTTTTTCTTCATTACAGAATCTTTGTGATCAGTACTAACTGAAACTTCATTTCCATCTTGATCAACACCCTCAGAAAATGCTTTGCCATAACCATCCTCTGCCATGTGAATTTTACTTTCTTCTTCATCTTGAAGATTAAGAGATTTCCCCTTAGTCGCTGTGAATGTTTCTTTGTATATCTTAACATTCATTTCATTTAATTTATCATCAACATCCTTCCAAAGGTCTCTGTTATTGGGGTTTGAAGGTGTTAAATTTATTGTCAATTTATTTATTGACCTCATTTTCTTTACAAAATCAAGAAATTCATACTCATTGTTTATTGGGTAAATAAGGGAATCGGAATCGAAAGTGTCATCAGCAGCAATTATAACCCCACTAAAGGAATGGCAAAATGCTTTGTCATCGATTATTTTCCCATAAGGGTTATAAGCAATTAAGTGATCTTGTTCCAATAGAAAAAATCTACATTTCCCGAGTATTGCATTTTCAACCAATTCAGTGGAGGGCTTATTATCCTTTACAACTTCATTCTCTATATAGTCTTTGTATTTTATAAGTTCCCCGGTAATTATTACACCAAAATCTCGGTCCTCCATTTTCCTCAAATTAAATACACCAAAATTGATATTAACTTCTGGTCTATACTTATAACCTGAATCAAGTAATTTATACAAATCTCTTTTACTAACGAAATTTAACCTGCCAAAGTAAAATGTATCCACGATGTTCTGATTTAGTTTTTTTTGGAGTAGAATCCTTCTCGTAATTTTTAGCTTTTAGGAGCTAAAACTAATTGTTGGTGTTTCACAATGTAGCAATTAATTTACTACGTTTTTTTTGGAAAATTTATATCCACCACCTTTCCGCACAACCAAGCCCAATTCTTAAAGCTACATAATTAATAAATAATTAATATTCAATACAATACATACACTTTTTATTGGTTGTGCAGGACACAACCAGCGCACAACCGATTAAAACAATGACAATCAATGAGTTAAACCCTCTGATTGTGCGGTTGTGCGCTTTTCCGGATGTGGTAGGGTCCTTTTTTTTAGCCCTGTTTTGCCAAAAAAAAGTACAGAGCTAATTTTTTTCATTCTTTCACTCTTTTTCACAATTCTTTATAATTGCGATCCTTGTAAAGCGGATCAAATAGCCGTATTTTTGGAATATACGGCAGATACCAGGCCCGTACCTACCAATACTTTACCTAATACATATACACAACGCGACCACAGCATGGCTTCAATACAGCCGGGCATTTCGCATACCTGAATGATTTTCAGGTAATTAGGGAGTAATTCAATGCTTTACATAC
>JAAEZI010000015.1 GCA_018222915.1 Algicola sp.
ATACAATACAGAGATTTGTCGAACGAGTTCTCTTAGAACAGGTCCTAATATGCGATTATCTTTATTAGTTAGAACGTTCGTTCCAACCTTAACTACAATACGTTTGGGTTCTTGTTTGTCCATCATTATTTTTTTCCTAGTTCTACAGCTCTGTCAAAAGCAGCGTATGCGGCTTCTTGGATAAGCTCTTTTACATTATTATCTTCCATAGAATCGATAGCGGCTTGCGTGGTGCCTCCTTTTGAAGCCACTTTGTCTATCCATGATTTGGGTGAAATGTTATTTTCATTGAATAGGGTAATGGCACCCTCAAAAGTGCTGCTTACCAATACTTTAGAATCGTAATCTGAAAACCCCATTTTCAGTGCTGCTTCTAGCATGGACTGCATGAAATAAAAGACGTATGCAGGACCACTACCAGAAATACCTGTAGAAGCATCAATAAAATTCTCTGTTTCAACGTGAATTGATGTTCCGGTGGTATCCAAAAGATTTCGAACCATAATCAATTCTACTTTAGAAACCTCTTTAGATTCGGTATAGGATGTCACTCCTTTTCCAACCTGAGCAGGTAGGTTTGGCATCGTTCTAATCACTTTTAAGGCATTCAATTTATCTTTAATGGTGTCTATAGTGACTCCAGCCATCAAGGAAACAATTAATTGCTCCTTGTTAAGCATAGGTTTCATCGTTTCAAATAATCCGTCACTATGATATGGTTTTACAGCAATGAATACTATATCTGCTTTTGGAAGACAATCATCTAAATTGTCAAAAACATCAAAGCGTTCGTCTTGACGTAAGGTTTCTATCTTTTTTGGATCAGTGTCAAAAATTCTGAGTTTGTGTTTACTTAATAATGGTGAGTTGGCCATTCCTTCTGAATAGGTCAATCCCATATTTCCTGCTCCAATTACTAGTACTTTCATTTTTATATATCTTCTTTATGATAATTGATTATCAATTATTTCAGTGTATATACATCAAGGACTGTACGACAGTGCCATATTTTTCAAAGAATTTCAAATTTTCATGAATTTGATACCTTGAAGTCTATTTTTTGTGGCATTATCAGTTTTTTGCGCTAATTGTTAAGGAATTGTCAATACGGATTTGAACAGTTTTTTGAAAAAAGCTGACAGCTTGTCGGGTATTGTTAAATTGTCCGTAAGAAATTTCGTCGAAACTCATAAAAAAAAGCCTGTTTCGTATCACAGGCTTTTTAGTAATTTAAATGTCTTTACTATCGTTTTTCAGGTAAACCACGTGTGAGCCATCCTCGTCTATTTGCTGTGGCAATGGCATATGGTGTAATCCAAAATAAGGCAAACGTGTAGAGGATACTGTAAGAATATGCCCAAATCGCTTCTTTAATTTCATAGCGGTGCGCATAAAATAGTACCGAAAAAGTGGATGTTACTAAAATACTGAGTAAGGTAGAACCTAAAAATAATAAAGGGTGCGTCAGAATAAAGAACAACATAAATAAGACGAATGGATAACTCATGAGGATTCTTGCAGACTGACTCACGAATAACAATCGACTTCCTAATTTGCTTTCTTCTTTGAAGTTGGTAAAGACATATTTAGCCATGGCAATGTTTTCACGAACATTACTACGACCCCATCTAATAAACATTTTATAGAGTCCAGGATACGCTTCTGGAACATTCGTGTAGGCCACAGCATTTCTTTGAAAAAGGACATGTTGCCCTTGTTTGAGAATCATGTTGGTCATGGCGCGATCTTCACCAATGTCTGAAGGTTGTCCCATAAATGTTTGATTGATCCATTCCGGAAGACATTCAAATACGGCCGAACTTCGATAGGCAGCCAGTGCACCAGGTGTGCACAACACAGAGTTTAAATGACTTTCAGCTGATCGTACAAACTCAAAGCTCATCACAAAACTCACATCTAACATTTTGGGTAGCATTTCCTTTTGATTGTTCAATACACGA
Organism: Algicola sp.; assembly: GCA_018222915.1. Lineage (GTDB taxonomy): Bacteria > Bacteroidota > Bacteroidia > Flavobacteriales > Flavobacteriaceae > Psychroserpens. The sequence goes on from JAAEZI010000015.1 coordinate 1,962, forward strand.
ATATTACCTGCAACGGCACCGCATTTTTCATCTGTAACAAAAGGGCTTACTAGGTTTTTAATGGTATTTGGATTGACTACAGAGTCACTATCTACTGTAACAAATACTTCACCAGTTCCTAAATGGAAACCACGATAGAGCGCATGACGTTTCCCCTTATTTTCTGGTTGCTGTAAAATTTCTAATGACTCACCTAAGTGTTGTTTAGCGTCCTGCATCCAATGCCACGTATCATCCACGCTTCCATCGTCAATAGCTAAAATTTGGAGTTTTTCCTTTGGATAATCACTTTTAGATAAACTCATGAGGGTATCCCAAACCTGCTTGCCTTCATTATAAGCTGGCACGATGATGGTACATGTTGGTAATTCTTGATCTGAAACGGCATCGATAGATTTGTACTTGTAATAATGGTAGGCCAAATAGAGAAGAAAGAATATTTTAAAGGCAAATAATATTCCAGCAGCTGTCATAAATATGAATCCAATAGTGGTGCTTTGCCTGTTGGCATTGAACTCTTCAAAGTCTGTATGAAAGGTTGCGAAAAAATAAAGTCCGATACCTATTAAAACAAACGTACTTATGAGTACTATGCGGTTGTGTGGACTTTCGGTTTTACCATTACTTAAGAATAAAGAACGGATACTATTACTAATACGATTGGTTTTTAAGTTAAAATCTGTTTTTAAGGATTTTAGAGTGATTTTATTTGTGAACATCTATTAATATTGCTGTTGTTGTACTGAGTTTGATAGATGTACGTTACGGTGCTCATTTTAGACTTTAACCGCTCTTTATTTAATATTTATTTAAGATAACTTTTATTGATAATATGAAAAAACCCAACTAGTAAAGAACTAATTGGGTTTAACTTATTTAAAAAAATGATATGGATTAATCCTCCTTTTTATCATTTCTTGGTTTGCGATCATCACGGCGATTATCACGTCCACGATTATCTCTACCTCTGTTGTCTCTTCCACGATTATTATCTCTTGGAGGTCTTTCCTTAAAACCTTCTGGTTTTGGTAATAAGGCTTTACGTGACACTTTCTCTTTTCTTGTTCTCGAATCGATTCCGAAGTATTTTACATCAAACACATCTCCCATATTAACCACATCAGAAACATTTTCAGTACGTTCCCAAGCTAATTCAGATACATGTAATAAAACTTCATTTCCTGGTGCGTCAGTATATTCAACAACAGCACCAAAATCTAACATTTTAATAACTTTCACTTCGTAAACGCTTCCAACTTCAGGCTTAAATAATAACGAATCGATTTTTGCCATAACAGCATCAATTCCTTTTTTACCAACACCTAAAACTTCTACAATACCTTCTTCAGTCACTGGATCTTCATTGATAACGATCGTCGTATCAGTTTCTTTCTGTAATTCCTGAATCACTTTTCCACCAGGTCCAATTAACGCACCAATAAATTCATTAGGGATACGTCTTGTGACCATTGTTGGTGCATGTTCCTTAACCTCTGGGTTTGGCTCAGCGATGGTGTCAGTCAATTTACTTAAGATATGTAAACGACCATCACGTGCTTGTTTTAAGGCGTTTACTAAGATTTCATAGGATAAACCTTTTACTTTGATATCCATTTGACATGCTGTAATACCATCGGCAGTTCCCGTGACTTTAAAGTCCATGTCTCCTAAGTGATCTTCATCACCTAAAATATCAGATAAGACAGCATATTTTCCACTATCGGCATCAGAAATTAATCCCATAGCGATCCCAGAAACAGGTTTCTTCAATTGTACACCTGCATCCATTAATGCCATAGTTCCCGCACAAACGGTAGCCATAGAAGAAGAACCATTGGATTCTAAAACTTCAGAAACGACACGAACCGTATACGGACATTCGTCAGGCACCATACCTTTTAAAGCACGTTGTGCTAAGTTACCGTGTCCTACTTCACGACGAGATGTACCACGAATAGGTCGTGCTTCACCTGTTGAAAACGGTGGGAAATTATAATGTAAATAAAAACGTTCTTCACCTTCAAAAGATGGCATATCAATTTGGTTAGCTTCTCGAGAGGTTCCTAGTGTTACCGTTGCTAAAGCTTGAGTTTCTCCACGTGTAAAAATGGATGAACCATGCGTTGATGGTAAGTAATCAACTTCACACCAAATAGGTCTAATTTCATCCGTTTTACGTCCGTCTAAACGTAAGCCTTCATTTAAGGTTAAATCACGAACGGCTGCTTTTTCAGCTTTGCTGTAATATTTAGATATTAAGCCACCAAAATCTTCCAACTCTTCTTCTGAAAACGTTGCTTTGATTTCTTCTTTGATTTCTCCAAAAGCCGCTCCTCTTTCATGTTTAGCTGAACCGGCTTTTGCAACAGCATACACTTTGTCGTATGCCATATCGTAAATCTTTTTTTCTAATGCTTCATCTTCACGCTCTGGTTCATACTCACGAACTTCTTTTTTACCGAATGCTTCTGCAAGTTTTACTTGAGCAGCACACTGTACTTTGATAGCTTCGTGAGCAAACTTAATAGCTTCAGTCATTTCTTCTTCAGAAATTTCATCCATCTCACCTTCTACCATCATCACAGAATCGGCAGAAGCACCAATCATCATATCGATGTCAGATTCTTCTAACTGTGAACGTGTAGGATTAATGATAAATTCACCATTAACACGACCAACTCGAGCTTCTGAGATAGCGCATTCAAAAGGGAAATCTGATAACTGGATTGCAGCCGATGCAGCAAGTCCAGCCATAGCATCTGGCATCACATCGTCATCATGTGACATTAATTGAATCATCACTTGCGTTTCGCTATGATAATCTTTAGGGAAAAGTGGACGTAAAACACGATCAACTAATCGCATTGTCAACACCTCACCATCACTTGGTCTAGCTTCTCTTTTAAAGAAACCGCCAGGATAACGACCAGCAGCTGCAAACTTTTCTCTGTAATCTACCGTTAACGGTAAAAAGTCTACATCTGATTGCTTGTAATTGGAAACAACTGTACATAATAACATACATTTTCCAGATTGAACAACAACAGAACCATGAGCCTGTTTTGCTAATTTTCCGGTTTCAATAGAGATTTCTCTACCGTCACCAAGGTCTATGACCTCTTTGTAAGTTTGTGGAATCATAAATTTTTAATTCAATTCCAGCACTACTAATGTGCTAGAATACTGTTAAACAATGGTCGTTGTGTTGTTGTAGTTGTTGTGATGACATGATAATGTCTGACCAATGAAAAACTAATATCAGCTTCTTATTTGCGATAGTTTAGACTCTGTCGCAAGAGTTATTTGTATAAAAAAAGAGGCACGAAGCCTCTTTGATCTTATTTTCTTAATCCTAATTCTTTAACTATGGCACGATATCTCATGATATCTTTCTTAGTTAAGTAATCGAGTAATGCACGACGCTTACCTACTAATTTTACTAGTGAACGCTCTGTGTTGAAATCTTTACGATTATTTTTCAAGTGTTCCGTTAAGTGGTTAATTCTGTAAGTGAACAAAGCAATTTGTCCTTCTGCAGAACCTGTGTCTTTTGCATCTTTACCATGTTTCTTAAAGATGGCTTCTTTTTCTTTTTGATCTAAATACATGCTAATATTGTTGTAAATGATTGTTATGTACGTTGAAAGTCGATCTTTCAAGCGGCAAATATAGTAATTTTTAATGATTTACAACGAATAGCCTTTATAGTTTTGTTTTTTTTAGTTTGAAATTAAACGAATCGTGACGACCATAGTCTTAACAACATATGAACATTAAAATTAGCAATTATGAATGCAATGACAATGAAAACAAAATGGATAATGGCCTTTGTGGTTTTAGGTTTGACATTTACAAGCTGTAGTAAGGATGACACGACGACGGAGAGTCCTCAAAACATGGAAATTTCTGAGGTGCAGTTATCATCAGAGATTGATGCAGCAGCAACAGTGATTGGTGATGTAATCATCAATGCTTATGAATCACAGGAAGCTTTCGATTCTAATCGTGTAGCTGAATCCACAACTGATCTGCCAGAATGCGTCTCGATTTCGGTTGTAGCCCAACAATTTTTTCGGGAAGTGACCTTAGATTTTGGAACGGAAGGCTGTATGGTACATGGGCACCTTTTACGAGGACAAATTGTATTTACATACACACGAAATCCAGAAGCACAAGAGCTTTTAATTACTTACGATTTATTGGATTTCTATTTTGACGCCAAAAATGTTATTGGAAGTAAGACGCTCTTAAGAGAGTTGTCTAATGAAGATGGTCATCCTCAATTCACTCATACCTTAGATCTCACGGTGATTTGGCCTAATGGTGCTCAAGCAAGTAGAGAAGGTCTGAGAGTAAGAGCATGGGTAGAAGGTTTTGGTAGTGGTGTTTTTAGTGACAATGTTTTCGAAGTAACAGGAAATTGGTCAACGACTTTTATCAATGGGAATACACATACGTATCAGGTTTTAGTCCCATTACGTAGAGAAGTTATTTGCTATTATTTTGTAAGTGGAAGTGTTGATGTACAACGTACGAATTTTGGTGGTACATTTGATTATGGTGACGGTGTTTGTGATAATAATGCCACATTTACCTTTAATAACGGAACTGTTATCGACGTAACTTTGAATTAATTATTCGGTATTGAACGCTTAGAATTGAGCCCTTTTTCTTACAAAGAATGGAGGGCTCTTGTTTTTTATGGATTTTATTTTGGGTCAAATCTTTCGGTAATAACGGCAATTATTAAGGTTTTAAATCGCTTAATTTGATGATTGTTAATCCGTTACCTGTTCGTTATGCCTAAAAGACTGCACACTGTAAAATCAAAGTTATTCGAGAATATTTTTAATCATGCTAATGGTGGTATTGCTATTGTAGGCCTCGATGGTAGTTGGGTGGAAGTTAATGATAGCCTCACACAATTATTGGGTTTTAGCAAAGAGGAACTTTACAGCATGTCCTTTCAGGATATTACGCATAAGGATGATTTAGACAATGATATCCAACATGTTCACGATTTATTAGATGGAAGGGTAACAAGGTTTCAGGATGAAAAGCGGTATTTCCATAAAGACGGTCATGTTATTTGGACTTTAATATCGGTATCGCTCATGTTTGATAAAAATGGCGACCCCTTGTATTTCATTTCCCAAATAGTTGATATTTCAGAACAAAAAGAAGCAGAACGCCAATTGGAACTTTTGATGCAAGTTGCAGAACAACAGAATGACCAACTTACAAATTTTGCCCATATTGCAACTCATGATATTAGAACGCATATTGGAAATCTCAATACGCTTACTGAGTTCATTGAAGATGAGAATCAAGATGTGACGACTTGCGAAAACTTTATGCTATTGAAAGAGGCACTTTCTAATCTCAATGATACTTTGAGTCATTTAAATAAGGTGCGAAAACAAAACTTGTCTGATGTTGGAAACCTAAAAGCATTAAACCTTTCTGAATACATCAATAATGCCCTGTACAACGTCACTGCTATTGCCAATATTTATGATTTTAAAATCATTAATAATGTCAACCCAAAAATTGAAGTAATTGGTATAGAGGCCTATTTGGATAGTATGATTTTAAATTTTTTGACCAATGCTATTAAGTATCGAGAAGAAGAGCGACAGTCGTATTTGCAAATTGATGCGGTTGAAGAAGAAGATGATGTTGTCATTAATTTCAAGGATAATGGGTTGGGAATTGATCTTGAGAAACATGGGAATAAACTATTCAAATTGAATAAAACCTTTCATAAAAAAAAGGATTCAAGAGGTGTGGGATTATTTATTACCAAAAATCATATTGAGAGTATGGGAGGAAAAATTGAAGTAGCAAGTAGAGTTCATGTTGGAACCTGTTTTACAATCACACTGAGGCGTGCATGATTATTGTTTTTAATTGAAGAAATTTATTTCATAAAAAAACCTCACATGGTATATAACATGTGAGGTTTTTTTATCATTACTTATAGCTTTTATTCTCTTAATGGTTGATTCGTGATTAAATCAATGTATAAGTTCACTTTCTTTTTTAAATCCTTTCTGTGTGTTATAAAATCTAAGAAACCATGTTCTAAAAGAAACTCTGAAGTTTGAAATCCTTCAGGTAATTCTTGACCTGTTGTGTCTTTTACGACTCTCGGTCCTGCAAAACCAATTAAGGCGCCTGGTTCACTAATATTAATATCTCCTAGCATAGCGAAAGAAGCCGTTGTTCCACCTGTTGTTGGATCTGTACATAAAGAGATGTAAGGAATACCAGCATCAGACAGTTGCGCTAATTTTACAGAAGTTTTTGCTAATTGCATTAATGAAAGTGCTGCTTCCATCATTCGTGCGCCTCCAGATTTGGAAATAATCATGAATGGCAGCTTATTTTTTAGAGCATAATCTGCGGCTCGTGCAATTTTTTCACCAACAACACTTCCCATGGATCCACCAATAAATGAAAAGTCCATGCAAGCAATCACTAAATCTTTACCCATAGATTTACCTACAGCTGTTCTTACCGCATCTTTTAAATTGGTTTTATCTTGAGCTGCTTTTAATCGGTCAGGGTATTTTTTAGTATCCTCAAATTTCAAAGGGTCTTTTGAGGTCAGGTTTTTATCTAGTTCCTTGAACTTATTATCATCAAAAAGAATTTCAAAATATTCTTTACTTCCAATTCTAACATGATAACCGTCTTCTGGGCTTACATAAAAGTTTTGCTCCAGTTCTTTTGTGTCCACAATTTTACCTGTTGGAGATTTGTACCACAAGCCTTTAGGTGTGTCTTTTTTCTCTTCAGTAGAGGTGTGAATCCCTTTATCTTTTCTTTTAAACCAAGACATTAAACGACATTTTAATTATTAGTTAGTTGTGCAAAGTTATAAAGTATTTACATTATTAAGGTCTTCAAATGCCTTTTTTAACCGTTCAACAAATGCATTTTCCCCTTTTCTCAGCCATACTCTTGGATCGTAGTACTTCTTGTTAGGCACATCATCACCATCAGGATTACCAATTTGTTTTTTAAGATAGGCTTCGTTTTCACCCATATAATCGCGAACACCACTCATGAATGCATATTGCATGTCTGTATCAATATTCATTTTGATAACACCATAACCAATGGCCTCTCTAATTTCCTCAACTGTAGAACCAGAACCACCATGAAAAACAAAATCAATGTGATTATGAGGTAGATTGTGCTTTTTTGATAAATATTCTTGTGAGTTTTTAAGAATTTTCGGTGTCAGTTTTACATTGCCAGGTTTGTAAACACCGTGTACGTTACCAAAGGCAGCAGCAATGGTGAACTGATCACTTACTTTTATGAGTTCTTCATACGCATAAGCTACTTCTTCTGGTTGTGTGTATAATTTAGAATCATCCACATCTGTATTATCTACACCATCTTCTTCACCACCTGTTATACCTAATTCTATTTCCAGAGTCATGCCCATTTTACTCATGCGCTCTAGGTAGGTCTTACATATTTCGATATTTTCCTCTAATGGTTCTTCAGATAAATCAATCATATGAGAACTGTATAGGGATTTTCCTGTTTCCTTAAAATGTTGTTCACTGGCATCCAATAACCCATCGATCCATGGCAGTAATTTCTTTGCGCAGTGATCCGTATGTAATATGACAGGCACACCATAAGCTTCTGCCATCAAGTGAACGTGTTTAGCTCCAGCGATTGATCCAGCGATTGCCGCTTTTTGGTCTTCATTACTAAGGCCTTTTCCAGCATTGAATTGCGCACCACCATTAGAAAATTGAATGATGACTGGTGCATTTAATGCTTTGGCTGTTTCAAGTACGCCGTTGATAGTGTTGGAACCTATAACATTGACCGCTGGAAGCGCGAAGCCTTTGTCTTTCGCTAATTTAAAAATCTCTTGAACTTCCTTTCCTGTTGCAACGCCTGCTTTTATGTTGTGACTCATGTGTTTTTGGTTGAATAATTAAAAATCAAAAATAAAGAAAATTTGACTAATATCTTAGGTTTTTTGAGACTTTGAAGTAGCTAGAGTTAGCGCAAACGATATCGTGAGGACCGTCTTTATAACTTTAAAAAGGATAGTTAACACCAATATTATAGACGGCTTTGCTAAAGTTGTAATCCTTAAACCAACGTTCGCCTAATTCTCTTGACGGATCATAGGTTTTAAAGCCAATATCACCTCTTAAGACAAAGAATCCGAAATCATATCTAATACCGAAACCAGTCCCGACGGCCATATCTCTTAAAGAGCTAAATCCATCAAACGTGGCTCGGTCATCCTCAACATTATCAAACACATTCCAGATGTTACCTGCATCTACGAAAACAGCACCATTGAACCGACCAAGAATATTAAATCGCTGTTCAGCACTTAAGGTAATTTTAAGGTTAGCTTCATTAAATTCGTTGGTAGTTAAAGAACTTCCAGGTCCGAGATTATAGGCTGTCCAGGCACGAATGTCGTTTGGTCCTCCAGCAAAGAAACTTTCGGCAAAAGGGATACTATTAGAATTTCCGTAGGGAATAGCGATACCAAAATAAGTGCGTATGGCAAACTCATTATTTCTGCCTAAATCCCAATGTTTTACATAATCGACTTCCGTTTTTGCATACTGCGAAAATGGCACGCCGAACATCTCATAACGACCATCTGCGTTACGGGATAAGTTGAAAACACTGGATAAATTAGAGAGTAAATTGCCCGCCAATTCTAATCGCAATCTCAAAATTGAGAAGTCATTGTCAAATAAATTCTCACGTCTATTCTTTATATAATTAAAGCTTGATGAAAAAATCAAGTTGTCCTCAGTAAGACGGTCCTTTCGCTGTTTGATATTATTAACGGTGATATAATTATCATCATTTGGTGTAAGGGATGTGTTGTTATTTAGAACATCATTGATAAAAGCATCTGCTGGAGAAAACGGATTGGACAGACTAGAATTATTTAGTGTTTCGTTATTACCAATATAGGCAATGTCTCTAGCTATGGAATTCAACCTATCGAAAGACGTCGTATAAACGCCAAAATAGTTATTGGTGTTAAGGTTTTTTACAAACTGAACATTAAATAAATCTAAATTATTAGTCACTTTCGTAGAAGGATACCAATTATAATTAACGGTTCCTGTAAATGCTTGTTTATCTAATCCAATGTTACGCTGACTGGTCGCATTTAAACTAATACGCGTACTTGGCGACATGTACTTTGGAATGATTTTATCAGTATTAAAAGGCAGAAAAAAGCGTGGAATTTTCAAGTTTAAATTTCCACCAAGTTCGTTGATGTCGAAAAATTGATCTTTGCTATTGGAGGCATCCTTTGAAGAACCAATGGCTCCTAAAGCGGATATTTCCAAAGTTTCAGCGCCTCTAAAAATGTTCCGAATAACCAAACCTGTACTAAAGGCAAAACCAATGGTTTGAATATTACTTTGAGACACTTCGAAACTACTAGTGAGCTCGAATTTTTTCTTCGGAACCAAAAATATATTAGCTGTAAGTGTCGAATCTGCTTCATTTTCGACGTATTCAATTCTGGGATATCTGAAGGCTTGTAATTCACTTAAATATCGGTACGTTCGTGTTCTGTCTAAATCTCTAAAGACTTCATTCTTATTGATAAAAACAGCATCTGTAATTGCTTTGGGTCTGTATTTAAACTTGTCAAAACTGTATAAGTGATAATCTTTAAATTGTATGGAATCGGTGATGACGTCATTTCGATTTTCATTTTTGAAATCAGTAAAAATATTGACATCTTTTATTTTATAAATCTTAAAAGGGACTCTTGTAATGGAGTCTTCGACCCGAATGGCTCTATCTGCGATGAGCAAATCAGTGTTAATTTTTTTGTTGGTATCAATGGTGTCTAAATCGAACGTGATGTAGTCTTGTCCAAAATGATAATAGCCAGAATTACGCAAAGAAGCTGTTAGTCGGTCGCGTTCTTCTGAATAATTAGCTTCATCATATTGTTGTCCTTTTTTAATTACAGAACCACGCTTTAATCGTTGGCGATATAATGAATCCATACTTGGCGTTTTTATAAACGCCTTTATGGAATCTAAAATATAGGGATCTCCAGTAGTAACCTTGTAAGTGACATTCGCCCTCTGACTGCTGTCCTTTTCAGTTTCAAAAGAGGTTTCTACATTAAACCAACCTTTACTGAAGTAGTACTTTTTTAAGGCATTGGCTGTTTTTTCTGCGCGCTTTTCATCGTAGATGACTGGAGCTTCTCCTGTTTTTTTTAACCAGGTATTGAATTTTTTTCTAGACTGCAACTCACGATAAAATTGTTTCTTAGACAGAAGTTTTGTTTTCCAAGCGACTTTCCGAGGATTATCCAGAACTTTCGCTTGTAATATCGAGTCAATGTTGGGTCTTGCAAGGTTATAAATATGGATACGTAATGGCACGCCTAAAAGTTTGCCATTGGGTTTTTGGTAGATGAGGTTATTAACTGTTTCGGTATTGGTCTTTTTATCATTTACCAAAACGGTATTATCAACCAAAAGGTGCTCATCTTCACCAATCCGTTTCATGACATTACACGAAAACATCGTGCATAGCAAACCGCAAAATAATATCTTGGATAAACGTATTTTCAAAAAAGAAGATGTTAGCATTTAAGTTATGACCAAATTTACGGTTTTATTGTCTTGTTATCATAACAAATAATAGACCAAAAAAGTATTACTTTGTATTTTAGGCTCTAGAACACAAAATTAAATACATTTTAATGCTTACAAAGAACCATATTAAATTAATTGCAAGTCTCCATCAAAAAAAATACAGGCAACAACATGGGCTCTTTGTTGTTGAGGGCGTAAAAGGCGTTCAGGAGTTTTTAAATTCGCATTATGAATTGTTTCATTTGTTTGCAACAGCGCCTATTTTTGATGCTAAAACCATTGAGATTTCGGATAAAGAACTGAATAAAATAAGTCAGTTAAAATCACCTAATAAAGCCCTTGCGGTCTTTAGAATTCCTCAGCAAAAAATGATGACTCCTCGAGGATTGGTATTAGCCTTGGATGATGTACGTGATCCTGGAAACTTAGGAACCATCATAAGACTTTGTGATTGGTTTGGAATTGAGAATTTGGTTTGCAGTAAGGCAACCGTTGATTGTTATAATACCAAAGTTGTTCAGGCTACCATGGGTTCTTTAACACGCGTGTCTATTCAGTATGTCGATTTAGAACATTATTTGAAGTCAGCTTCGATACCAGTCTTTGGAACTTTTATGGATGGTGATAGTATTTACTCGGAAGAACTACCTACCGAGGGCATTGTCATTATGGGTAATGAGGCCAATGGTATTTCAGACGCTATTGCCAAATTAGTCACTAAAAAATTGCGCATTCCGAGATTTGGAAGGCTTCAAGCTACAGAGAGTTTAAATGTCGCTACCGCTACAGCCATCGTGTTGAGCGAATTTAAAAGATCGTAAAGGATAAATAGTTTACTGAAACGTAAAATTTAAGAAAATTCCGCGTGTTTTTAAGGTGGTAATGTTGCTGGTCCAAGGACTGTTTGGATCTTCATCACGAACCAGTTCATCGTTAAGTGCAAAAACACCGCGAATAGAAGGTGTGAATTTAAACCATTGGTTGTAGAAATCTACACCAACACCCAACTCATAGAATAGCACATTCTTTTTAGTTCTAAATTGGCCAGCAGCATTATCATCAGGATTTTCTTGATTACTGGACAAGTTGAGCGCCATTGAAAACCCTCCTATAATGAAAGGTTTAAAATTGTTCAGTCGTTTTGTCGAGACTTTGAGTAAAAGCGGAAAATGAACATAAGTCGATTTCACCTCGCGCATCAAATCTGCATTTGTAAAGTCAATACCATTAAAATAGCTTGGGTCATATAACAAGGTTCTCGTGGTTATAAAGAGTCCTGGTTCAAATCTGAGATCAAAATGTTCATGAAGGCGAAGATTTGAAATCAATCCTACACTAAAGCCCATATTGGTTTCAACCAAGATATCTTTTTTGTCTTGTTCGTAATTGAACTGATAGTCGTAATTATTCAAGCCAAGATAAAAACCCCAAGACACTCTTTTTTTGTCAAAGTTCTCAATGTTTTTAATTTTTTCTTTGCTAAATAATTGAGCACTAACGCCTTGTGTGGCCAAAATTAAGGTTAAAACGATCAGTATTTTTCTCATAAATATTACGATAATGACGTATCAAGTATGTTTTAAGCTTTAGATGCTGTGTAAATGGTGGCAACACCCAAAGTTTGTGGTTTGTCTTGCACGTTAATAAACCCAATTTTACGTAAAATATTGTTTAAAACCTCGCCATAAGGAAAAACAGATGCAGATTCACTCAAATAAGCATAAGCAGATCGGTCTTTAGAGAAGAGTCTCCCAATGGTTGGTAAAATGTATTTTGAATAAGCTTTGTAGCCTTGTTTGAATGGGGTTTTAGTAGGTACAGACGTTTCTAATATCACAAATATACCGTTGGGTTTCAAGACTCTTAAAATTTCAGCGAGGCCCTTTTCCAGATGTTCAAAATTACGAACACCAAAAGCTACAGTTATGGCATCAAAGCTATTGTCTTCAAAGGGTAAGTTTTCAGAATCACCGATCACCATTTCAATTAAATGACCCAATTCTTTTTGCTTAATTTTTTGTCGACCAACTTCTAACATGCCATCGCTAATATCCAAGCCTACAATTTCTTTAGCACTCGTTTTTGTTAAACTTATGGCCAAATCTCCTGTTCCAGTAGCAATATCCAAAATACGTTCTGGTTGGGTTTCAGAAACTATCGCAACAACCTTATTGCGCCATTTTATGTCAATTCCAAAAGAAATTACACGATTGAGACCATCGTATTCTTTTGAAATATTATCAAACATTTTAGTGACCTGTTGCTTTTTATTCAACTCACTATCCTTATAAGGCGTAACTTTTGAGGACATTATTTTTTTTTGCAAATATACTTAAAACTAATAGCTTTAAATAATTTGTGACTTACTTTTAAGAGCATAGTATTCACATAATAATGTGCTATATTTGTATGTTTTTTTGAATAAACAGACGGATGAAAATTATAATTGCAGGTGCAGGAGAAGTTGGGTTTCATTTAGCAAAATTATTGTCTTATGAATCACAAGAGATTACATTAATAGATATCGATAAAAATAATCTGGCTTATGCGAGTGATCATTTGGATATCAGAGTCATCAAAGGTGATGTGACATCCATTGCGATTTTGAATGAAGCACGAATTAATAATTCCGATTTATTTATAGCTGTAACGTCTTCAGAAACCACCAATATTACGGCTTGTGTGCTGGCAAAACAGTTAGGTGCGAAGCAAACCATTGCCAGAATTTCAAATTCTGAATTTCTAGATGAAAAGGATGAAGTTGGATTTACCAAATTTGGTATTGATGAATTAATCTCACCAGAAATCCTCGCAGCGGCTGAAATAGAATTACTCCTCAATCAATATGGCTTTAATGATAGTTATGAATTTGAAGAAGGAGCCTTAACCATGTTGAGTTTAAGGTTATCAAGAACGGCAAGTTTTGTTGGTAAAACGGTCAAGGAAGCTGCTCAAGTGTTTCCAGAATTGCATTTTGTTCCTATTGCGATTCAACGTTTTGGAACACAATATACGATTATTCCAAGAGGTGATACTGAATTCAAAGAAGGTGACAAAGTGGTGTTTATCACTTCAAAAGGTGGAGACGATGAACTCTTCCAACTTTCGGGAAAAGTGAGAACGGAACTCAAGAATATCATGATTCTTGGTGGTAGTAAAATTGGTTACAAGACAGCAAGAGATCTATGTCACGGTAAATTTAATGTCAAGCTCATTGAAAGTGACAAGGAAACGGCCTTCGAATGTGCCGATGATTTGCCAAATGCCTTGGTTATAAATGGTGATGGTAGAAATGTAGAGTTGCTGGAAGAAGAGAATATTGGTAATATGGATGCTTTTATCTCTGTTACGGGAAATTCTGAAACCAATATCATGTCTTGTCTCGTAGCCAAATCGAAAGGTGTTAAAAAAACGATTGCCTTAGTTGAAAATATGGATTATTATCAACTGTCTCAATCTATTGGTATTGACACACTGATTAATAAGAAACTTTTGGCAGCCAACAATATTTTTCGTTACATAAGACGCGGTGAAGTATTAGCGATGACCAAGTTGAGTAATATGAATGCCGAATTGTTGGAGTTTGAGGTAAATTCAAAGTCAAAAATTACTGAAAATGTTATCAAAGATCTCGATTTTCCGCGATCAGCCATCATTGGAGGTGTTATACGAGACGAAATAGGCATCATTCCTTTAGGAGATTTTCAAATTCAAATTGGGGATAAGGTCGTTGTCTGTTGCTTACCAAGATCCATTACTAAGGTTGAAAAATTCTTTTTCTAATTTTTAATTAATGAAGCTCAATTACAGAATCATTTTTCACTTTTTCGGGTTACTGTGTTTATTCAATGGCGGGTTTATGTTATTGTCTACGATTATTAGCCTTGTGTACAAGGACGGTGTGACCATAGAACTAATGGGAGCAGGTTTGATTGTACTTCTGATGGGTGTCATCGCAATGTACTTGACGAAAAACCATAAGAAGGAATTGAGCAAAAGAGATGGTTACATCGTTGTGGCTTTTGGTTGGATTGTTATGGCCTTAACTGGCACATTACCCTATTTAATAACGGGTGCTATTCCTAGCTTTACAAATGCCTTTTTTGAGACCATGTCTGGTTATACGACCACAGGCGCTAGTATTTTAAATGATATAGAGTCTATTCCTAAAGGTGTTTTATTTTGGAGAAGTATGACACATTGGATAGGAGGTATGGGAATTATTGTATTAGCCATTGCCATTCTTCCATTGTTAGGAATAGGAGGGATGCAATTGTTTGCTGCAGAGGCTCCAGGACCTAATGCAGATAAACTCCATCCAAGAATTACGGATACTGCGAAACGATTATGGCTGATTTATTTCGGATATACAGCGGCTGAAACTATTTTACTCCAAGTGGCAGGAATGACATTCTTTGATGCTATTAATCATTCCCTTTGCACCTTATCTACAGGAGGTTTTTCAACAAAAAATGCCAGTGTAGCTTATTGGAATGGTCAACCAATCATTCAATATATTATCATTGTTTTCATGTTTTTGGCTGGAACAAATTTCGTATTGAGCTACTTTGCCTTTAAGGGTAAGGTTCAAAAAGCCATTCGTGATGAAGAATTCAAACTCTATTTTAAGTTTATTTTCCTGTTTACAGTCATCGCATCATTGATTATTTATTTCCGCGCAGATTTTGGAATTTCCTCAATAGATCATCCTATGGTTTGGGGAAAAGCGGAAGCATCCATTAGGCACGCCTTATTTCAAGTAATTGCCATTATAACCACCACAGGTTTTGTAACTGCAGACTATACCTTATGGACTCCATTTTTAGTAGTGTTTTTCTTTGGACTCATGTTTTTAGGTGGTTCAGCTGGAAGTACATCTGGAGGTGTCAAAGTGGTGAGGCACATGATTATGATAAAGAATGGCTTTTTAGAATTTAAACGTGCACTGCATCCCAATGCGATTTTACCAGTTCGTTACAATAAAAAAGCGGTTAATGGTGAAATTGTATTTAACATACTAGGTTTTTTCATTTTGTATATGTTATCGTTTATCGTTGGAGCATTGGTGTTTTCTATGTTTCAAATAGATTTTGAATCGGCCGTAGGATTATCGGCATCAAGCCTAGGGAATGTAGGTCCTGCGCTTGGGAATTATGGACCAGTTAATAATTATGCGGAATTACCTGCTTTGGGTAAATGGTGGGCTTCTTTTTTAATGCTTATTGGACGATTGGAGTTGTTCACGGTCCTTATTTTATTGACTCCTTTTTTCTGGAGAAACCGATAAATTTTCAAAATAATTTAGAAATAAATGTTGATTGGAACTATTAATATTTATAAGTGTTTCCCGTGTTTTGTATTGATATTAAACGATTTATGAATGAATCGCTTTGTAACATTTTTATGTTACCTGCGTCTTATTTGTATAATCAATAACTTTATCAATCATGGAATTAGTATTAACATCACAAAAATTAGAACCTTCCCCCGAACGTAAATCAACGACGCCTTTTGTTAGACCTGAAGGCTTGTTAAATTCAAACTATAAGTCTGTCGTTAAGTGTAATTTACAACACACGAATGCATCTTCTATTTTCGGTGTGAAGCAATTAATAAAAAGCAGACAATATAAGATTACTTCAAGTATTGAAACCGTATTAAAGCTTTCTGTTTTTGTTACGGTATTAGCCTTTATTATCTAAGTAAACATGTCTGATTGCCTTAACGGGTAAGATTGCAATAAACTAAGACTATGAACTTTCTCTAGTAATGATGTCAACGGCTGTGGTATTCTAAATCATACCTTATGCCATACTTTAGGCAATCAAGGATATTTTGGTCTTCGATGTTATTAGGTTTTAAAAGTAATTCGAGACAATTTAAATACTGAAAAGTGTCATAGCTAATGGCGTTAAGTTTATCTAAAATCAATAATTATGCCTCTTGGAGAATCAATGATTAGCTCTTTTGAAGAGTAACAAAAGCATCATGCTTGATAAAACATCAAGGTTTAGGAAAACACTTGGTGGCTACAATAAAAAAAAGAAATCAAGCTTTGATTTTCCAGATGCCAAACCAGATTTGTTGGTACACATCAGACAACGTGCAAAAAAAGATCATACCAAGAGACTAATGGTTGTTATCTTTCTTTTTGTCACAATTGCTGTAGGTGTGGGATTTTTATTGAAACATTTTAATGTTATCTAAATTTAGCTCACCGCTTCTTTTATGCGTTTAATCGCTTCTATAATTTGTTCTTGTGAAGCCGCATAAGAAATTCTAATACAGTTCGGATTTCCAAAAGCTTCGCCAGTCACGGTCGCTACATTTGCAAACTCCAATAAGAATAAAGAAAAATCTGAAGCATTCGCAATAGTTTTTCCTTTCAGTGTTTTTCCGAAATAATGGGAAATATCAGGGAATACATAAAAGGCGCCTTCTGGCACATTAGTTTTGAAGCCTTCAATATCATTTAGCAAGTTTAATATGAGTTCACGTCTCACCTTAAATTGATCTATCATGTACTGCACTCTTGAAGGTGGCTCGTTCAACGCTGTGATTACAGCTCGTTGTGCAATGCAATTGGCACCACTAGTGACCTGACCTTGCATTTTAGTACAGGCCTTTGCGATGGCTTCAGAAGCACCAATGTAGCCAATTCTCCAGCCCGTCATAGCAAAGGCTTTAGATACGCCGTTTACAGTTACCGTTCTATCATACATGTCTTCAAATTGTGCCATGCTTGCATGATCACCAATAAAATTGATATGTTCATAAATTTCATCAGAGACCACAATAATATTCGGATATTTTTGAAGGACATCTGCCAAGGCTCTCAATTCATCTTTACTGTAAACAGAGCCACTTGGATTACAAGGAGAGCTGTACCAAATCATTTTGGTCTTAGGTGTTATGGCATCCTCAAGTTGTTGTGGTGTGAGTTTAAAGTCATGGTCGATGCTTGTTTTTACTTCGACTGGTACACCTTCGTTTAATTTTACAATATCACTATAGCTCACCCAGTAAGGACAGGGTAATATCACTTCATCACCAGGATTCAATAAGACTGCTGCAATGTTTGCTAAAGATTGCTTTGCTCCAGTTGAAACAACAATTTGAGATCTTGAATATTGAAGTCCGTTATCCCTTTTAAATTTTGTAATGATGGCATCTTTTAATTCCACATAACCATCCACAGGTGAGTAGGAATTATAATCGTCGTTGATGGCCTGGATGGCCGCTTCTTTTATAAAATCCGGTGTATTGAAATCGGGTTCACCCAAACTTAAACCGATAATATCTTTTCCTTCTGCTTTTAGTTCTCTCGCTTTTGCAGCCATGGCAAGAGTGGCAGATGTTGCCATATTGAGAACTCTATCTGAAAGTTGTGCCATTAAATTTATATTGGTTTTTTTAGCTCATTACTGGTTTTGTTCCCATTTCTTTTAAAAATCTGAAGTGGGCAATAATCGCTTTTCTTGTGGTTTCGTATTCTTTATACGGTAAATTGAATTCTTTAGCAGTATCCCGAACAATTTTAGATATTTTCCCATAGTGAATATGACTAATATGAGGAAATATATGATGTTCCACCTGATGATTGAGACCACCAGTATACCAGTTTATGATTTTACTTTTAGCACCAAAATTAACGGTTGTTTTGAGCTGATGAATTGCCCATGTGTTTTTCATGGTGCCATTTTCTTCAGGGAGTGGCATTTCAGCTTCATCCATCACATGTGCTAACTGAAATACGACACTCAAGATAAGACCTGCTACATAATGCATGACAAAAAAACCTATCAAAATCTTCCACCAAGCGATGTCTAAAACCAACATTGGAATAACAATCCAAATCGCTACGTAAATGAGTTTAGAGATAACTAATTTACTCCAATTCCAAACGGGATTAGGTAATTTCCCATAAGATAATTTACGTTTCATGTAACGATACATTTGCTGGAAATCAGTCGTAATCGCCCAATTTATGGTTAGTAAGCCATATAATAACACTGAATAATAGTGTTGGAACTTGTGATATTTACGCCATTCAGAATGTTTTGAAAATCGCAAAATACGCCCAGCTTCTAAGTCTTCATCATGACCATGGATATTCGTGTAAGTGTGATGTAACACATTATGTTGCACTTTCCAATTATAAACATTACCAGCTAAAATGTAGATGCTACTGCCCATGAGGCGATTGATCCACTCTTTGTTTGAAAACGACCCATGATTCCCATCATGCATCACATTCATTCCAACGCCTGCCATACCAACACCCATGACTATAGTCAATAGAAGTTGCGCCCATCCTGGGATTTGTAAAGTAAGTATTAAAAAATAAGGTGTGAGAAATAAGGAGAACATGATAATGGTTTTTAACCATAATTTCCAGTTTCCAGTACGCTTGATATTATTTTCTTTGAAATAATTATTTACACGTTTGTTTAATGTTCTGAAGAACTTTGCCGAGTCCGTTCTTGAGAAAGATAAAGTTTGATTTGCCATTAATCTACATATTTTCAATATAACGTCAAATTCTTATAATGTTATATTTCAAGGCAAATATAAATAATAAAAGCTCCTTTAACTGTAATAAAATGCTAAAAATATCCACATAAAATTGTCTATTTTTGTGAAAATTTCAATTAAATGGAGCTTATACACCGTTATTTTCCAAATTTGTCAGACAAACAAATTGATCAATTTCAGCGATTAGAAGGTCTTTATCAGGACTGGAATGTCAAGATCAATGTCGTATCTAGAAAGGATATTGACGAGCTTTACTTACGTCATGTGTTACATTCATTAGGAATAGCTAAAGTGATCCGTTTTAAAGACCAATCAAATATTTTAGATGTTGGTACAGGTGGTGGTTTTCCAGGGATTCCGTTAGCGATATTACATCCAGAAAGTCAATTTCATTTAGTGGATAGCATTGCAAAAAAGATAAAGGTGGTAAATGAAGTGGTTGAAGGCCTAGGTTTGACTAACGTGAAAACGAGCCATAGTAGGGTGGAGGATATTGACGAGCAATTTGATTTTATTGTGAGTCGTGCCGTTGCCGCGATGCCTACATTTGTCCATTGGGTGAAAGGCAAGATTGCTAAAACACAGCGCCATGAACTGAAAAATGGGATATTGTACCTGAAAGGAGGTGACCTCAGTGAAGAGCTTAAAACTTACCAAACGGCGACGATATATAAGTTAACAGACTACTACAAGGATCATTTTTTTGAAACGAAAAAAGTGGTGCACTTACCCTTAAAATTTAAGGGTTAGAGCCTAACCTTACAAATCTGTCATTAGTTAAAAGGACGTTGATACACTGAGGGAGAATCCAGTGTTTTGAGGCACGAACCTGCAAATACCACCAACACAAACTAAGCCACCTCTTTGTCGGCCGTAGCTTCCCATAATTCTTGTTGCGCCTTTCGTATAACTACCACCAAATGTGTAATAATGGATTTGAAGATCTTCATCAGGATTCCCGTAATTCCATATATCAGTAGCATAGACGCTTAATCTACTATTGAAATTATATTCCAAAGTGCCGCCTGCCCAGTTTTTCGCTCTTTCGGAAAATTCATCATTTGAAAATAGATGTGATAGTTCCATTCTCAGTGATTTTCCTTTATTAAATTTACGAGTTACTTCTCCCACAAGAGCAGTCGCATTGACTTCCCCAGTACGATCTTCAACATAGCGCGCATTGTAAAAGGTGTTCACTATCGTTACAATAGATGACCAATTAGGAGCCCATTTTTTTCTTACTTCAAGGCTCAATTCTTCAAAGTACTTTTCACCAAACCCAAAGAAATCCGTGTCTTCATAAGTTCTGTCAACAATATTGAAATCGCCTTTTAAGCCAGACCATGAGGCATAATTAAACGCTAGTTTTGTTCCGTATTTACCACCGAGTTTCGTGTCTTTTTTGATGTTGTAATAAATGTCAACTTGTCCACCAATTTCACCGGCTTTAAACAGAGGATTAAATGTAAGCCTTGGTTGCGATTGATACACGTAGATATTCGTTAAGCCGTAGTCTTGTTGTTTGGTTAATGCTGGAATGAAGTTGATGTAATTTTGGTTAAATACATTGGCTGATTCATCACGTTCTGAGAAAAAAGCCATATTCTCCATCCTTCTAAAAGTCGCATCAATGCCCAGCCCAGAAGTCGCATATCCTACATTGAAAAGGACAGCACTACCATCAAAATAGACATCATTGATAGTATTGCCTAATTCTGTGTATACGTCTTCACTTTTGATAATATATTCTAAACCTGAATAAAAACCACCTTCAGAAAGACCAAGTCTAAATGAATAGGAATTTGTTAAGGACTCAAAATTAGGATTGTCAATATCCAAATCTTCATCCCTACCCACATAACTTAAGCCCAGATCTAAACCAGTCGTTTCAAATTTAAACAAGGTGCCAAGGTCGACATCGGTATTAAATCCAAAGATGCTACCATCAGACACTTCAAAACCATCACGTTGTCTACCATATAAAGCTGAAATTTCTACAGTATTTATAGGTCTATACTTCACATTAGCACCACGAATGGCATTATTAATTCCTAATTGTCTATCCTCCCATGATCGTAAAATAAGTCCGCTTCCAAATTGTTCATAAAAGTGACCAAGCGTTACCTCCAACTTTTCATTTCGATAGCCAGCTGCAAATGTCCCTACATCTGTTCCTTTGTATTTTGGATAAAAATTGAGGATTGCATTGGGTTCATAAGATTCAATTTGCACATGAGCAAACCAATTCTTGTAGTTATAATTTAATCTGAGATAGTTATTTGATCTAAAATGATCTTCTTCTTGAAAATCTCCCGTTTTGGGATCATCGATATAATATTGTGAGTTAGATTCGATTCCGCCACTTAATTTTCCGTAATTTTTTTCTTCTTGAGACCATACAAATAGAGGGATGCATAGCAAAAGTGCTAATAATTTAAATTGATCCATTAGGTTTGATGTGAAATAGTTAGTTGTGAGATTTATTTAGAGAACTCTCTGATTTTTTCATAAAGCTCATCTTCAGTGCCAGGTGTATATCCTGAATGTCTATATAGAATTTTGTTATTCTTGACGAGTAAAGTTAATGGTACGGTTGGTGCGTTAAGGAGTCTTTTTAAGTCGCTATTGGTATCTAACAAAACATCAAATTCCCAACCTTTTCCATATACTAAAGGCTTAACCCTTTTTACCGTTCTAGAATCATCTACTGATACCGCATAAAGTTTTACATTAGTTTCATCCATCCAGTCTGAATATACTTCATTGATGGCATCCAACTCATTTTTACAAGGAACACACCACGTTGCCCATAAAGACAAAATTACCAGTTGATCATTTTCGGAGATAGTTTGTAAATCGACACTACTACCATCTAAAGATTCCATTTGTAGATTCGGCAATACGTCTTGCCCTGAGGCAAATGAATAAAAGCAGATGGTTAAGATTAGAGTCGTTAGGGTTTTCATTTGATAATTTTTTAATAGTTCTTTTGAACAAAGTTAGTTTATTTTCTAATTTTTCTGTGGAAAGATCAAATAAATAAAATTTAAAGATATATATTCGTAAATCTTAAAAATTTAACACGCATAAATTTAGTATTATGAAAATCAAAAGTTTAACAAAAGTATTTCTTTTTGTTGCTGTTGCTGCCCTTTTCTCTTGTAGTTCTTCGGATGAAAATAATGATGGAGGCAATAGTGGACCATCATCGATTTCTGTGACTGCAAGTTCACAATTTGTGGATTTTGGAGGTACAGTAACTTTTACTGTTAAGACCAACGAAGGTCTTGACGTGACATCAGAATCAACTATTTTGGTCAATAGCCAGGCTGTTGCAGGAAATTCATTTACCGCAACTGAAACAGGAGATTATGCTGTTACAGCTACCTACGGTGAATTAACAAGTTCAGCTATTAATGTGAATGTATTGCCTGTTTTAGTAGGTATTGAAATTGTTCCAAATAGTACGACTTATAACGTTGGAGATCGTGTTGAATTTACGGTTTTAGGAATAGATAATGATGGAAATACAAGTAATATTACTTCAGGATGTGATTTTATAATTGATGGAAATGATGCATTTACGGGGAATGTTGTCATTCCAGGAGCTATAGGTTCTATTACAGCTTATGCAACGTTTGGAGAATTTACTAGTCAAACTGAAACTGTTACGGTTACGGATAATGCTTCAACGCCTGGTACGTATCAGAAAAAGGCATTAATTGAAGATTATACTGGCACATGGTGTGGCTATTGCCCAAGAGTATCTTATGCCATTGAATTATCAAAAGAGCAATCAGAAAATGTAGTAGCTGTTGGTATTCACAATGGTGATCCTATGGCTAATTCATTTGGAAGTCAAATGGAGAATGCTGTAAATATTACAGGATTCCCTACAGCTTATATTAACCGTTCTGAACTTTGGGATTTCCCAGAGCCAAGTAATGTGTCACAAGTAACTAGTAAAGCAAATGGCGTTACTAATGGTGGTATTGCAGTTAATACAGCGATTAAAGGAAATAACTTATCCTTTTTAGTGAGTGCTGGTTTTGGTGAAAATATTTCTGGAGCTAAATTAGTAGTCTTCTTATTAGAAAGTGGATTGGTTTACAATCAAACAAATTATACAACTTATTATGGTGGTGGAGCGACTATAAACAATTTTACGCATGATCACGTTTTACGTCATTCTTTCACAAGTGTACTTGGAGATAATATTTCGGCTTCAGATGCTGTGGGAGGAAATACGTATCGTATGAAAATGGATTATGTTGTACCAAATAACTTAGTACAGAATCCATCTAAAATAGAAATCGTTGCGATGTTATTAGATGCAAATGGAGAGCTGATTAATGTTAATATGGCTAAGGCTGGAGAGTTTTCTGATTTTTAATAAGGATTTGAATAATACATAAAAAAAGAGGTTAGAACATTCTAACCTCTTTTTTTATACACTATATTCGTGATGTTACTGTACAATAATTTTTGTTTTGTATTGATAAAGGTCATGCGTCTGGATGCTTAAAATATACATGCCTGATTCTAACTGTAACGGTAGTGTTGTGCGTCTACTTAATGATTGATTTGTAGTCTTTAAAACTGTTTTCCCAGTAACATCAACTATTGATATACGCACATTTTCAATAACATTACTACTTAAAATAGTTAGTTCCTCTTTCACAGGGTTCTTTTCAACTTTAATCGATGTGATTGCTTCAAAATTGCTGTTAGATAAAGTTTCAGGTATAATTTCACTTAATGCAAAAGCAACATTTTGCTCTGTTAATTGAACGTGATTTTCATTGTCATCTGGCATGTACCAATTCACGAAAGGCGTGCTGTTGATGGTGTCACCATTATCAGGAATTCCTAAATCAATAGTATGAAACCAGTTCACTTCGTTATTCGTTACTTCTAAAGCCATACCGCTCACCGATGGTATAAAACTGAATTTATCTAACTGTAAAGCTCCTATAAAATCACCAATCAATCCTGTAGTACCTAAACCTTCAGTAAATCCGCCTAAATCAAATAAACCTCCGGAAGAAGCATCAACACCATCACTAAAACTTGGTGCTTCAGCATCGACGTCAATATCAAAAATATCGATAAAGCCTAAGAACACCACATTGATTTTACTAATGAGAGCTGTTGTATTTGCACTTGGTGTAAGATTGATTTGTATGGTGGCATCTGTAGAAGGACCAACACCAACGAAGGTGTCATTTAACACTGTAAAGCCAGGTGTTACGGCTGTATTTGTGATTGACTGAAAAGGTGTTCCAATACCACTCCCATTGATGATGGCAACGTTTCTTGTGTTTTCAGGGAAACCAGTGGCTGTTAGTGAATTGATGTTAGATTCAAAAGTGGTTCTATAAGGATGTGCTTCTGGTAAAAGTTTTGTAGGATCAAAATTTACTGGATCTCCATCAATTAAATGTGATTCAAAATGATCAACCAATAACTGTCTGGCAGCAGGCGATTTGAGAAGTCCATTGACAATTCCTTGTAATTCTACGACATTTAAATCTGCGCCGAGTCCGAAACCTAAGAAATTAAATTGATGTTGAAAACCGAGGGGAATATTGGCACCAAGGTGAGGCGAATCAAAAGAAATCCATAATCTCGTTTCATGATTTTGGGAATTGTTCTCCATATAATTAAGTGCATAACGAGAGATCAAACCACCCATACTTGGTCCAATAATCACCAATTCTTCATCACCTACCTTGTCAGCGTTTAGGGTATTGATGAGATCTACTAATAGCATAGCGTTTCGTTCGATAAAATCGGCACCACCATCCACTAAGGTGCTTCCTGGGTAATCAAGTTCGTCAATGACTAAGTCGGCGTTATTATCTGTAGCGTCATCAATATTTAGTAAGGAATTGTCTGCAAGTCTGAAATAAGAAGGAAAGTTCAAAATGACAACATCAAATCCTTGAGCTCTAACCAAATCAGCAAGATTTTGATTGCCTTCTGAACCTGTAAAATCCAATAAGCTATAGAGTCCAGGAACTGTTCTACCATCTCCAGGATCAAATCCATCGACGAGTATGATAGGTTTGTCAAGGACACCAGTATCTGAATCTAAAAAAATCTCATATTCTCCTAAACCTGCAAAACTAGTAATTCCAGTGTAGCCGCTTAAGTCAGGAGCAATGGTCGATTCAAACTCAATAGTTTGAGCTTGTAAGAAGAATGGTGATAACAATAATAGAAAAACGTATTTTTTTACCATGATACATGATTTATAGATTAGATGAACAAGATACAAAGTTTCAGTAAGTTAATAAGATGTTACTATAGGTTTTGGATGAATACTCAAAAAAAATCCCCAAACTGTTAAGCTTGAGGATTCGTTTCTAAAGTCTTTGCTTTAATTTACCCTAAAAAAGGATATCTATAATCTGTAGGTGTTACAAAGGTTTCCTTGATCATTCGAGGTGACACCCATCTCAATAAATTTAGGGCACTACCAGCTTTATCATTAGTTCCGGATGCTCTTGCACCTCCAAACGGTTGTTGTCCTACAACAGCACCCGTTGGTTTGTCGTTAATGTAGAAGTTTCCAGCGCAATTTTGTAAGGTCTTAGTCGCTTCTTGGATCGCGTATCTGTCTGTAGCTAAAATAGCACCAGTTAGTGCATATTCACTAGTGCCATCAACTAGTTTTAAGGTTTCAGAATAGTTGTTTTCGTCATAAACATATATGGTAATCACAGGTCCAAATAATTCGGTACACATGGTCGTGTATTTTGGGTTGGTTGTTACGATAACTGTTGGTTCAATAAAATAGCCTTTACTTTTGTCGTAATTTCCGCCAACAATAATTTCTGCATCGGCATCCGCTTTTGCACCATCTATGTATTTCGCGAGTTTATCAAATGAACCCTCGTGTATCACGGCTGTAATAAAATTACTCATATCTTCTGGAGATCCCATTTTAAATGAATTAACATCTTCTATGACACGATCTTTGACCGTTTCCCAGATATTTGAAGGAATGTAAGCTCGAGAAGCTGCACTACATTTTTGTCCTTGAAACTCAAAAGCACCTCTTGTAATTGCAGTGGCAACCTGAATCGGATTTGCCGTTTTATGGGCGACAATAAAGTCTTTTCCTCCAGTTTCACCCACGATACGAGGATACGTTTTATAATTGTGAATATTGTTTCCTATTTTTTTCCATAGTTCTTTGAAAATGAATGTTGATCCTGTGAAATGTAATCCAGAAAAATCTGGACTATCCATAACAACATCAGTAATCATTGCAGGATCACCAAAAACTACATTGATTACGCCATCTGGTACGCCAGCTTCTTTAAAGACATCCATGATGACTTTCGCGGAGTATATCTGACTATCACTAGGTTTCCATACAACGACATTACCCATCATAGCCATACACGATGGCAAGTTGCCTGCAATAGCTGTAAAGTTAAAAGGGGTAACTGCATAAGTAAATCCTTCAAGAGGTCTATATTCTAATCTGTTCCAAGCACTGCTTGTACTTTCTGGTTGATCATGATAGATATCTGTCATGTATTGAACGTTGAATCTTAAAAAATCGATTAACTCACATGCAGAATCAATTTCAGCTTGGTGTATCGTTTTAGATTGCGCAATCATTGTCGCGGCATTTATTTTTGCTCGGTAAGGACCTGCAATTAATTCAGCAGCCTTCAGAAAAATACCTGCACGTTGTTCCCATGGAAGCTGAGACCAATTTTTTCTGGCTTCAAGAGCCGTAGCGATCGCTTCTTCTACATGAGATTTTTCGGCTAAATGGTACGTACCAACTACATGCTGATGGTCATGCGGTGCCGACATGGTTTTGGTATTACCAGTAGAAACGTCTTTGCCGTTAATATAAAGAGGGACATCAATTTTAGTATTCCACATTTCCTTATATGCTTGTAAGACTTCTTCGCGCTCAGGAGATCCTGGAGCGTATGTCTTTACGGGTTCATTAATAGCTATTGGTACATTGAAAAATCCTTTTCCCATGGTGTATTTAAATTTAATAATTGTGTGTTCTTTTGAAGGTGCAAAGTTACGATATTTTTGACGACTATGTAAGTGAAACAACCTTAAAACAAGGTTAAAAATAACAGTAATTTTTTGTAAGTTGCTCACATAAATAAAATCATGAACGACGCCTTTATTCTTACGTTGGCTTATCCTGAGACTATCGTATCTCATGCAGAAGAGTGGTATTCGCCACTTTTGCGATTTGCCTTTATTGGAAATAAGGCTCATGTTAGGGCAGGCCATGCAGCATTGGTATTGATTGATAAATCAACAGGAATTTTAGAATATCATGATTTTGGAAGGTACATTACGCCTTCACCCAATGGTAGAGTGAGAGGGCGTGAAACAGATTTTGAACTGCACTTTCCTATTGTAGCAGATATTGCAAATGATCGCATTCTGAATTTAGAGGACATTTTGATTTTTTTGGCAACACACCCAAAATTGACCCATGGTGATGGTGATTTGTATGCTTCGGTATGTAACGCAGTTAATTATGATTTGGCCAGAGCACATATAGATATGATGCAAAATAAAGGGTTTATCAGGTATGCTGCCTTCATAAAAGATGCTTGTAATTGCGCCCGATTTGTAACTGATACTTTGATTGCATGTGTTACCGATGATACGATAAAAAAAGAGCTCGTGAATTCCAAAAGATTTACACCAAGTACCATCGGAAATGTGGTGCTTGCTGATACTGAAAATGATATTTTGGTAATCACAGAAAGCGGTATTATATCTGAATTCTCTTCAACTGTAAGTAAGGAAAACAGACGCTTGTTTCTAGATACTCTCAATGGCTATAAACCAAGTTTGAAAGGTACTTTAGAGCCTAAGCACAATTCAGAGAGGAAGGAACATGCGCAATGGTTAGGTGGTATTGCTGCAGGCGCATGGTTTGAGTTGTATGATACAGAGAACTATTGGGAGTTTAGATTCAGGCGAATTTCACCTTACGGTCACATCGATTGCGATGGTGTCTATAAAATTTGTTCTGAGGGTTTCGATATAGAGCGCAATTACCAATTTGTGCACTATTCCAATTGCCGATTTTTCCGGATTCAGCAGGCTGACATGACGTATCGGTTCGATTTTTTGGATCACTACAATTAGTTCAATGCGAAAGGTGCACTTAATTTGAAGGAAGGAATAATGACTTTGAACTTATTGGTATTTGTAAAATTAACCATATTATAATGCCCTTGCATTGCACCAAAAGGCGATGTTAATAAACAGCCAGAGTTGTATGTATGGGATTCACCTGGTTTGAGAACCGGTTTTTTCCCGATAACACCTTCTCCTTCGATAACTTCTACATTGTTTAAGGCATCCATTATTTTCCAGTATCTCGAATTGAGTTGTACAGAATCTTTACTTTGATTTTCAATCGTTACTTTGTAGCCAAACGCAAAATGCACCTTATAATTTTTATAGAAGGTGCCTTCGAAAGAGGTTTCGACAGAAATTTTTATGCCACTTGTAACTTGTTGAACCATGAAATAATTTGAAATAATAGCTTACAAAAATAACTAAATTCCCACTAAATATGGGCACTTTTTTAAAATTAAGCAAATTTTTAACAACTTTTAAATGCGCTACCGACTAAGTGAATTATAAATCGGTTGAATGCTCAAAATTTTCGATGGTTTTAAAAAAGTTTATAATGTCTGTTTCCTCCAAAACACTATTGATGGTCACCATTCTTACAAATTCTTGATCTCTGAATTGTCCGAAACCAACCATTAATTCAGCATGATCATAAAGTGCTGTACACAATAAATTAGCAGGAATGTTTTTATAATTAAAACATACAGAAATGGAGTTGTCAAAACTGTATAATGTGTAATCTTTATGTGAGCGGATATAGTCTCTCGCAATTTCTGCTAATTCAAATTGTTTGTTGACTAAAGCTCTAAGACCATTACTACCTATCGATTTCCATAGCGTCCATAATTTTAAGGCATCATTTCGTCGGCCACATTGAATAGATGTTTTTCCGAGGTTAAAATCGTCATCGTTTGTTTGGTAAAGGTATTCGGCTTCATTAGAAAAAGACTCGTATAAATATTTTTTGTCTTTTACCACGATTATTGAGCAGCTTAATGGTGTGCCAAGCATTTTATGCGCATTGACGCTAAATGAATCGGTGAGCTCAATGCCTGCTACTAAATGCTTGTAAGTGTCACTAAAAATAACGGCACCACAGTAGGCTCCGTCGAGGTGTAACCAAAGCTGATGAGATTTACAAACTTTACTTATGGCCTCAATATTGTCAAAAGCACCCAAGACGGTTGTTCCTGCAGTGGCATTGACAAAAAAAGGTTGAAATCCTTTGGCTTTATCCATGGTTATTTGGCGTTCCAAATCCTCAGCGAGCATCTCACCTCGATCATTTGTTTTTATCGTTCTCACCTGCTGTCTGCCTACACCAATAAATGCGGCATTTTTAGCTATTGAATAATGCGATACTTCTGAAGTATAAAGCGTCATTTTAGAAGTGACTCCCGACATTCGAACTTGAGGATCTTGTTTGTCGCGCGCCATTAAAGCAGCCATAAAATTACTCATAGAACCACCTGGCGCAAAGGTGCCATCAGATGTTTCAGGATACCCTATGATCTCACATATTTTATGAAGGATGGTTTTTTCAACTCCTACCTGCGGACCAGCAACTTTATAAGTATACATGCTATTGTTAAGCATGACAGCCAACAAATCTCCCAGCGTCGCTCTACTCATTCTTCCACCAAACAGTTGATTGAAAAATTTACGTGAAGCCGTTTTTGGAGTGTACTTAATAATGGCTCTCAAAGCAGCTTCAAAATCACGGTCTATAGAGCCTTCAGCATGAAGTTCAAGATCTAAAGTTTCATAAAGCGAATTGGTGTCAATTGGTTTTGCTACTGGTTGCTGTTGCTCTTCGGAAATTAATGTTGTTACAAGTTCATTAAATAAGGTTAAGTCGTTTTGCATAAATCAGTACTGTTCAAAATTTTGGCTTTGTGTAAATTTATTCCTATTTTTTCAGAATGATAAAGAAAACACTTAATAATATCCCTAGCTACCATTGAAATCTTCAGCATACCTTCAAAACTTAATAGACTTGTTGTCGGATTCGAGCAAAGATGATTACAGTTCCATATTGAAAAATTTCAATTTTGAAGCTATAGACTTTGATCCTTTCCTTAATTGGTCTGATGAAAAGTATACGCGTAATTGTCTTTACAGGGATTCTAGATTTGAACTTATTTTGCTCTGCTGGGAAAAAGGTCAGGAAACGGCTGTGCATGGGCATGATGGTGAGGATTGTTGGGTTTATTTGTTAGAGGGACAAATGGAAGAAGTTTTTTATGAGATGAATCAGCAAAAAACACTAGAACGTGTAGATGCGCATCACGTGGTGCCAAAGCAACTGACTTTTATGAATGACAGATTAGGATACCATAAACTGAAAAACATTCATCATGGTAAATCAATGAGTTTGCATGTGTATGCCAAGCCTATTGATAATTGTGTTTATTTTGATGAAAGAACAGAAGCATTCCAAAAGGTAAGCCTATCCTACGATACTGTGCCGGAACCGATTGAATAGAATGGACTTAATTCGAGATGTTGACAGAGGTCGCTTCGCCAAATCCGATGAGCTCATCAAATCTCGCACCCAAATCCCTGTAGTAAACTAACACTTTATAATTGTTTTCCGTTTGCCAAAAATTACCACTTATTAAACCCTCATTGAGCTTACCATTTTTATCTACAACCACATATTTATAATTGTAAAAACCTTGCTTTAACTTTATAGCAACTTCATAACGACCACTTTCGCTATTAAAGGTGAGCTTATTATTACTGGTTAAAGCGTAATTATTAAAGTTTCCGTAGATATAGATATCGCTACCATCAGTTAGTTTGGGATAATTAAGCGAAAAATGAACATAAGTATAATCTGCTTCAATATCAGTGTCGTCCGTGTCAATAGCGGTCACGAGGAAGTTACCGTTTATGTCTGGATTGTAGGTGTATGGCTGATTAGCGCGTGGTGCATCAGCAAATAAATAACTGTGATAAATATCCTGTAAATCTATAAATTGAACACCTACATTGGCGCCTCTCACATTTTTAGTTTCAAAAAACCGATATTCATTACTGGCCCAAAAAGCGGTTTCGTTAGTATATTTATATATGAGTTCATTGCCTATTGTATATTGCGGCTTGACACCAGTAATGGCTGTGTTGAGGTTGTTGTTTTGTATGATTAGGGTATTGACCGTACGTTTAGGATTGTTAAGATTCATGCCGCCAGAATTGATAGTAATGTCAACACTTTGTTTGCTTTCTATAAATTTAACATCGCGCATCCGTTTAATAGCAACACCAACGCCTAGGCGTTCTTTGTATATCATGAATTTTCTAGTAAAAACGACTTCTTGATTTTCATCATATATGGAGATGATGTAATTGCCCGATTTGGTAAGTGCACGCGTTTGTTGATTTGGGATTTGTAAATCGTAATGGGAGTATAATTGATAAGCATTAAAGGAATTTCTGTAATTAACAATACGGTAATTATCAAAGCCATCCATATATTCCATTTTCACAAGGTTAGACCTGGTCCAATCAAAGTTGTAATGTTCAATAGTGTAGTAGAAGTCGGGTTCATTAGTAGTGAGGACATCAAATTCTAAATGAAAGGCCTCACCTAAACGAATGATAGGAAGTTGACCTTGGGAAGACGTACGGCTTCTAAAAGTTATGGTTTTAATATAATCAGGAGGATTAATTTCCGATGTTTGAGAAAATCCTTGTGCTACAAAAAGCAGCGTTAAAAGTAAAAAACAGGCCTTATTAATCATTAAATTCAGTTTGATAGGTAAAGATAAACAAAATCTGTGCCTTTGTGTAGTCATATTATTTAGAATGAATAAAAATAATAAACTTAAAATGTCAGACTATTTTATTACACAGTAAATTCGTAAATTTGCACGGATTTTTAGACAACTAATTTCAATATAAAGCGTATGTCAAAAGACATTAAAATTAAAAAAGGTCTGGATATTAAACTTGTTGGTGAAGCTGAAAAAACAGTAGAACAAGCCATTATAAGTAATTTCTGCACGATCAGACCTGAGGATTTTCACAGCGTTGTTCCAAAACTTATTGCAAAAGAAGGTGCCACTTTAAAAGTAGGTGATGTGGTCTTTTATGATAAATCACACGAGGACGTTAAGTTTGTTTCTCCTGTTTCTGGAACGGTTGTAGAAGTGCAAAGAGGTCCTAAAAGGCGTATCGATGCCATCAAGATCCAAGCGGATAAGGAGTTATCCTTTAAAGACTTTGGAAAATTTGATTTGACTTCAGATGCTGCAAAAATAAAATCTCACTTATTAGCATCTGGATGTTGGCCATTTATAAAGCAAAGACCTTATGATGTGATAGCTAATCCAAATAAATCGCCAAAAGCTATTTTTATTTCTGGTTACACAACCGCTCCTTTGGCTGCCGATTTAGATTTTGTTCTTCAAGGTAAAGAGGCAGAATTGCAAACCGCTATTACTGCTTTGTCTAAATTAACAGAGGGTAGTGTTCATATTGGAATTGGATCTAATAGCTCACCATTAACAGGAATGAATGATGCTGTTATTCACAGTGTTTCAGGACCACATCCATCTGGAAATGTAGGGACGCAAATCAATAAAATTGATCCTGTCAATAAAGGAGAAACCGTTTGGACTGTAAACGCACAAGATCTTGTCATCATTGGAGAATTATTACTTACAGGTAAATTCAATGCTGAACGTATCGTCGCATTAGCGGGTTCATCGGTGAAGAAACCGAGATATTTCAAAACCAAGATTGGAAGTGAAGTAGCAACGATGGTTTATGATAACGGCGTAGATAAAGATGGAAATGATCGCATTATTTCTGGAAACGTCTTGTCTGGTAAACAAGTGAAACCTGACGGAAGTTTAGGATATTACGATAATTTAATCACAGTAATTCCTGAGGGCGACGATTATGAATTTTTCGGATGGAACAAACCTGTTTTTGATAAAATTTCAACATCAAGAGCGTTGACTTTCTCTTGGTTGAGTCCGAAGAAAAAATATGATTTAAATACGAATACAAATGGCGAGCATCGTGCCTTTGTTGTTACAGGTTCCTACGAGGAAGTCTTTCCATTAGATATTTATCCAATGCAAATCCTTAAGGCTTGTAAATATGAAGATTTAGATGAAATGGAAGCTTTAGGAATGTACGAAGTAGCACCTGAGGATTTCGCATTGACAGAATTCATATGTGTGTCTAAACAACCACATCAAGATATAATCAGAAAAGGTTTAGACTTAATGCTTAAAGAAATAGGATAATGGGTTTAAAAAGTAACTTACATAACTTAAAGGAAAAATATAAAGGAACCAAAATGGCTCCCGCGTTTAATGCGCTTCATACCTTTTTATATTTACCAAATGAGACCACTCATAATGGCACTCATATAAAAGCAGCTGATGATTTAAAACGTACGATGAATACGGTAATCATGGCGCTTATACCTTGTTTAATCTTTGGTATGTTTAATGCTGGTTATCAGCATTATTTAGCACTAGGAGAGATTGAGGCTTCCAATGGCTTTTTAGGGGCAACATTCTGGACAATGGATAATTTTATTGTTGGTTTAACTCAAGTGTTACCGCTTGTTGTGGTGTCTTATGGTGTTGGATTGGCCGTTGAATTTTTATTCGCAGTAATCAAAGGACACGAAGTTGAAGAAGGCTATTTGGTAACGGGAATGCTTGTGCCGCTAATTGTACCTGTTGATATTCCTTTATGGATGCTTGCCGTTGCAGTCGTTTTCGGTGTGGTTATAGGAAAGGAAGTGTTTGGTGGAACAGGAATGAATATTTTAAATCCAGCACTAACCATTAGAGCCTTTTTGTTTTTCGCCTATCCAACATGGATGTCTGGTGATAAAGTTTGGGTACATGGTGCGGTAGAACGCGATCAAATGATTGCTGCAGGAGCAGACAATTTAGATGCGATTTCTGGTGAGACCATCTTAGGAAGTCTTGCCCAAAATAACGCTGTGGATTATAGTGTCTGGGATATGTTCTGGGGATTAATTCCTGGATCGGTTGGTGAAACATCAAAGTTCTTGATTATCATCGGTGCTTTGTTCTTAATATTTACAAAAATAGGAAGCTGGAGAATCATCCTTTCAACGCTTATTGGAGCATTGACAATGGGATTAATATTCAATGGTGTGGTTTCAGCTGAATGGATTGGTGAGTCAAGTAAATTCTACGGATTAATGAACGTCCCGTTCTGGCAACATTTAATCATTGGTAGTATTTTATTTGGAGCGGTATACATGGCCACAGACCCTGTAACTGCCTCGCAAACTAATAAAGGAAAATGGATTTACGGATTTTTGATTGGTTTTATATCTATCATGATTCGAGTATTTAATCCAGCCTATCCAGAGGGTGTGTTCTTAGCTATTTTGTTAATGAACGTTTTTGCACCAACCATTGATCACTATGTAGTTCAAGGTAATGTCAAACGTCGTATGAAACGTCTAAAAGTAAAAACTGCTTAAGCGATGGAAAAAAGAACAGATAAAAATTCGTATACCATTATATTCGCCATAGTCATGGTGTTTGTTGTAGGTGCGTTGTTAGCGTATTTAGCGTCATCATTAAAACCTACAATTTCTGAAAATCAGCGTTTAGAGAAACAACAGAACATTCTTTATGCGATGGGCATCAATAACAATGAAGAAACTAGTGCCGTTTTTGTGTCTACGGAAGAGGCACCTGAATTGTTTACGCAAAACATTAAAGAGCAATTAGTATTGGAATCTAAGGACGGTCAAATCATTAGTGAAATGACCAGACAAGAATATATGGATGCCAACAATGGTCAAGAACCTTACTTGATTGATATCAAAAAACAAAAAAGTAATGCCAAAAATGGTAATGCTCGCAAGCTACCATTATTTGTTGGCGAAAAGGATGGTAAAACTGTTTATGTTGCGCCTATTTACGGTAAAGGACTTTGGGATGCCATTTGGGGTTACATAGCTATTGATAAGGATATGGTCGTTCAAGGTGCTTACTTTGACCATAAAGGTGAAACACCTGGTTTGGGTGCAAATATCAAACAACGCTATTTTATGGATGACTTCTACGGCGAACATTTACTTACTGAAAACGGTGCTTTTAAAGGTATTACAGTTGCCAAAGGAAATGCAGATCCGAAGAATGAAGATAAAACAGACAATGAAGTAGACGCTATAGCAGGTGCTACAATTACTGGCGATGGAGTTACAGCCATGATTAAAAGTGATTTAAAACTCTACAAGCCCTATTTTGAAAATCTAAAAAAACAATCTAACTAATATGGGACTACTTTCAAAAAAAGACGCAGCTCTAATAAAAGACCCTTTAGCAGATAATAACCCAATTACAATTCAGGTTTTGGGTATCTGTTCTGCCTTAGCAATTACTGCAGAGCTGGAAGCATCTATCGTGATGTCAATTTCAGTATTATTTGTATTGGGTGTTGGAAACGTTGTTATCTCTTTAATGCGTAATATCATTCCGTCAAAAATTAGAATTATCGTACAATTAATCGTTGTAGCGACATTAGTAATCATAGTTGATTTGGTGTTAAAAGCTTTTGCCTATGAACTTAGTAAGACACTGTCGGTTTTCGTCGGACTTATTATCACGAACTGTATCATCATGGGACGTTTTGAAGCTTTCGCACTAGGAAATGGACCTTGGCGTTCATTTTTAGATGGTATCGGAAATGCTTTAGGATATGCCGTTATTCTAATCATTGTTGGGTTTTTTAGAGAGCTTTTCGGCTCTGGAACCTTATTAGGAATTCCTGTATTAGGGGATCCAATTGAAAAAACAGGATTGTATAGTATTGGCTATGAAAATAATGGTTTTATGCTATTATCACCAATGGCTTTGATTGTCGTAGGTATCATTATTTGGGTACAACGTTCAAGAAATAAAGATTTAGTAGAAGATTAAAAGTTAATCCTAGCATAGGATTTAAACGCTCAGAATATGGAACATATAGAATTATTTTTCAAATCAATATTTATAGATAACATGGTATTCGCCACCTTCCTAGGAATGTGTTCGTACCTTGCAGTTTCTAAGAAAGTATCAACAGCTGTGGGATTAGGTGCAGCCGTTATCTTCGTTTTGGCCATCACAGTACCACTCAACTGGTTGTTGGATCAGTACATTTTGCAACCTGGAGCATTATCTTGGTTGGGTGCTGAATATGCCGATTACGATTTAAGCTTTTTATCTTTCATCATGTTTATCGCCACGATTGCCACTATGGTGCAACTGGTAGAAATAGTCGTAGAGAAATTTTCACCGTCCTTGTATAATTCGTTGGGGATTTTCTTACCGTTAATCGCTGTGAACTGTGCCATCTTAGGTGGGTCTTTATTTATGCAATCTCGTGAAATTGCGACCTTAGGTTTAGCAACTACTTATGGTGTTGGATCAGGAATCGGTTGGTTTTTAGCCATATTAGCCATTGCAGCTATTCGCGAAAAGATAAGATATTCAAGTGTACCACCTGCATTAAGAGGCTTAGGTATCACATTTATTATAACGGGTTTAATGGCTATCGGATTTATGAGTTTTGGTGGTATGTTAACTGGTGGTGATGACGAAGAAAAGGAAACGAAAACGGCTCAGATGGAGTCTGAGGTAGATAAGAAAGAGTCAACGGATAAAACGTTGGTGGCTGAAGGGAATCTTAATAACAACACTAAAATAGAAGAGTAGTATGATTATTTTAGCAGCAGGAACAGGAGGAACGGTTTTAGCAACAGTAGTAGCGTTTTTAGTGGTAACGCTCATATTGGTATTGTTGTTATTATTTGTAAAACAAAAATTATCACCATCTGGTCCAGTGACCATTAAAATTAATGGTGAAAAAGAAATAGAAGTCGCTTCTGGAGGGACTTTATTGTCCACATTAGGTGGTGAAAAAATATTCTTACCATCTGCTTGTGGTGGTGGTGGAACTTGTATTCAATGCGAATGCCACGTCCTATCTGGTGGTGGTGAAGCCTTGCCTACAGAAACACCTCACTTTAGTAGAAAGGAATTACAAAACGGAGCGCGTTTATCATGTCAAGTAAAAGTGAAGCAAGACATGGAAATTACGATTCCTGAAGAAGTTTTCGGTATCAAAAAATGGGAAGCAACCGTTGTAAGAAATTATAATGTAGCCTCTTTTATCAAGGAATTTGTTGTTGAAATTCCTGAAGATATGAACTATAAGGCTGGTGGCTATATTCAAATTGAGATACCACCATGTGAAATAAAGTATTCAGATATTGATATTACTGCGCACCCAGAAGAGCATGAAACACCTGATAAATTTCAGGCAGAATGGGATAAATTTGGTCTTTGGCCTCTCGTTATGAAAAATGACGAAACTGTAGAAAGAGCCTATTCAATGGCTTCTTATCCAGCTGAAGGACGTGAGATCATGTTGAATGTTCGTATTGCAACACCACCATGGGATCGTAATAAGAATGCATGGATGGATGTCAACCCTGGGATTGCGTCATCGTATATCTTCGCTCAAAAACCTGGAGATAAAGTAGTGATTTCAGGCCCTTACGGTGAATTCTTTATCAATGAATCTGAAAGTGAAATGTTATATGTTGGTGGTGGTGCTGGAATGGCGCCAATGCGATCACATTTATACCACCTTTTCAAAACCCTAAAAACGGGAAGAAAAGTCACCTATTGGTATGGAGGACGTTCTAAGCGTGAGTTATTTTACATAGATCATTTTAGAGCTTTAGAAAAAGACTTCCCTAATTTTAGATTCTTTATGGCTTTATCTGAGCCCTTGGAAGAAGATAACTGGAAAGTTAAAAAAGATATTAATGACGAATCAGGTGATGGTTTCGTCGGGTTTATTCACAATTGTGTGATTGATAACTACCTGAATCATCACGATGCTCCAGAGGATATTGAATTATATTTCTGTGGACCACCACTAATGAACCAAGCTGTTCAGAAAATGGGTGAGGATTTTGGTATTCCTGATGAACACATCCGATTTGATGATTTTGGAGGCTAATCTTATAGTCAACTTAAATATAAAAGCCAACTCGCTAATGAGTTGGCTTTTTTTTTTGGACTAAATTAAATTCTCAATAGCTGAGTTCGTATTTAGGACGATCGTTTTCAAATTCGAATAATTTGGTGTAATCCATAACATTTGGAACCTGATCTAGTTCACATAACAGTGTAATCACGGCTGCAAGTCCTTCAAAAAGTAAGTCTTTGTCTTTTGG
The DNA here is from genome assembly GCA_018222915.1 of Algicola sp. Classification (GTDB taxonomy): domain Bacteria; phylum Bacteroidota; class Bacteroidia; order Flavobacteriales; family Flavobacteriaceae; genus Psychroserpens. The sequence goes on from JAAEZI010000015.1 coordinate 40,530, forward strand.
ATTATTGGGTCGTTTATGAGATCTATGAAAGGGTAATTGGTAACGACAAGCTTTTAAGAACGTTGCTTCTATTTGAAGTAACTCGTATGGTGAATAACCATTAAAACGTCGTCCTAAGCTTTGATGTACTTTTCCAATATAATTCAGAATCAAAGTACCGTGTTCATCTGACAGGTGTTTCCAGGCATCGGTACGATCCAAAATATTCCCAACAGCACAACTTTTACAGCACTCTGGGTGTAACTCATCATTATGAAACGCATGATAGAGCTTTTGAATGGCTTGTTCTAAACGATAGGATGTTTTCATGTGGATATATCTGATGGTTTCTTTCGACATTAAAAGATACAAAAATCTACGGAATTGTAAATCGCTGCATAAGTTTATGAAGATATGGCTACTTATATTCTATAATGATAAACACAGCGGTCTTATCACCAATATTGAGAACTTCGTGAATGGACAGTGCTTCTTTGCTAAAAGTATACCCACTTGGAACGTCAACTTCTCGCGTTCCCGTGGAGTCTGTTATTCTAAAAGTACTACCTGTAACGGTATAGCCGACATGCGGATCGTGATAATGTTTTTCGTGACCTATACCTGGAGGAAAGGTGCATCGCAATACTCTTATCTCATCATTTTCTTCAAGCACTTCAGCAACTGGTTGTCCCTGCCACCCAGCTTCTAATGGGTCTGGTAAATTGGGCTTATTGTTACAATTTAACAGCAACAAAAATAGACCGAAACATCCGCAAAATTTCCTGCAGTTAAAGCGATAGTTATGATTAAATTTCATACTATAAATTTACAATTTATTTATAGCTAACATAACAAAATAGAAGTAATGAACGTTAGCATTTATATGAAAAAACTTCTACTTAGTATTTTAATTTTGTGTTCTTTGTTTGTGGTTGCCTATCAATTCAAACCTGTTAAACAAGTGGTAGAGTTGGTTGCGGCGAAAGCTGAACCTAGTCAGTTAATTAACAAAGACAGTACTACCATTAAATCTAGAGTAAATGCACCTTTAGGTTACCAACGTGCTGATTATGCTAAAGGAAGTTTTCAGGAATACCTTCGGAATTATAAATTAAAACCTTACGGAACACAAATCATAAATTATGATGATTCCCCATATTTTTGGCAACGAGGACATATTGGTGTCTTGGAGGTGCCTGTTCCGAAAAACGGTTTGCAACAATGTGCAGATGCGCTCATAAGAATCAGAAGTGAATACCTATGGGACAACAATCGTATGGACGAGATAGGTTTTAATTTTACCTCAGGTCATTACTGTTCTTGGATAAAATATGCTGAAGGCTACAGACCTCAAATTAATGGTAATAAAGTGACCTTTATAAAATCGGCAGCAGCTAATCATAGCAAGAACAATTTTTATAAGTATCTTAATTTGATTTATATGTATTCAGGAACATTGTCACTTTTTAATGAGTTGCCAGCCATTGAAAACGCCAGAGATTTAAAAATTGGTGACATGCTTATCAAAGGTGGCTCTCCTGGTCATATCGTGATGATAGGCGATGAGGTAGTCAATGCTGAGGGAGAGAAACTATTCTTGTTGTTTCAGGGTAACACACCTGCACAAAGTGTTCACCTAGTGAAAAATCTTGAGGACGCTCATATATCGCCATGGTACCAATTGGAAAAGGGTGCTGTAGTTCCTGTATCAAATTACACGTTTTATGATGCTAAGTTTGTAAGGTTTAAATAGCAAGTTTGTATCTTTGTGCTATGGGCAAAGCATTATCAAAACAAGAATTGCACAACCTTGCAATGAACCATGTAGGAAAAGATCTTGAACAAAGAGGCTTTGAGTTTGTTGCGATAAATAGTCAGCTTAAAAAACATCCACAATTTGTCTGTATTGATAAAAACAGCCAGTACTTCTTTGTTATCGTAAGAGCTGTTATTCTTCCAGAAAATCCAAATAATTATGACGTAATTTGGATGGAAACTTTTAAGAAGCATGCTTCAGAAAAAGATGCTAAAGTGCTATATGCTGGTGTTGGTCTCGGAAATCCTGAAGGTGAGCATCTACCCATTTATCTCAATGAGGAATACCTGATTGAGTACAATGGTATTCAAGTTATAGAAACCAATTTAAACTAAATGAAATATCTTACGTTTTTTGTCTTGCTCGTGATGGTCTTTTCTTGTGAAACTGATCTAGAAAATACCAAATTATCAGGTCCAGTGTTTGGCACATCGTATACCATCATTTATGATGGAGAAATGGACTACACAGAGCAAATTGATAGTCTGTTTGAAACGGTGAACCAATCTTTGTCTACCTATATACCCAATTCTGATATTTCTAAAATAAATAGGAATGAACCAACAGCAATTGATGAACATTTCAAACTTGTCTTGGACGCTTCAAAACGTATCCATAAAGCGACAAATGGTGCTTTCGATCCCACGATAGGAATTGTAGTCAACGCTTGGGATTTTGGTCCTGAAGGAAAAATTGTAGAATTGGATAGCATGAAAATTGACAGTATGATGCAATATGTTGGGTTTGATAAAGTGAATCGTGTGGATGATAAGGTGTTGAAAATGCAAGGTGCTTTTTTGGATTTCAATGCCATAGCTAAGGGTTATGGTGTGGACGTCATTGGCACATTTTTGGAAAGTCAAGGCATTCAAAATTATTTGGTTGAAATTGGTGGTGAGATTCGTGTGAAAGGTCAAAACCTAGAAAAGGGTAGTCCATGGAAAGTCGGTTTGGATGAGCCGCGGTTTGATGGTGAGCAATCCGTTTACAAAGCTATCAGTTTGAAGGATGAAGCCATGGCAACCTCTGGTACTTATAGAAAATTTAAGGTTGATGATCAAGGTAATCGTTATGCTCATATTATTAATACAGAAACAGGTTACCCAACAAAAACAAACGTTTTAAGTGTCTCTGTCATTGCCGAAGATTGTATGACCGCAGATGCTTATGCAACAGCTTTTCAAGCGATGGGAATTGAAAAGGTCTCATCCTTTTTGGAAACGCATCCTGATATTAAAGTGTTCTTTATTTATGAGAATGATGACAAGGCGTTGGAAACATTAAGTAGTAATAACTTTCCTAAAGATTAGGCTTGTAAACAACAGGAATAATTTCGCCTTTAGCTAAACAATATTTTTCAATGTCTTCTGCGGAAAGTTGAGCCGTATAATCAATTTCTTCGACTTTAAATCCGACGCTGCGTAGTTTGTCAAAATAATCACGACCATACACACGAACATGGTCGTATTGTCCGAAGATTTTGGTACGTTCCGCTTTGTCTGTGATAGTATCATCTTCAAAGGTCACGTCCCTTGACAAGTCCTGAGGTATTTGAAAGATGCCATAGCCACCAGGTTTTAACACTCGAAAAAGCTCCTGCATTGCTTTGGTGTCATCAGGAATATGCTCTAATACATGATTACATAAAATAACATCATAGCTATTATCTTCAAACGGAAGGTTACAAATATCCGCTTTGACGTCGGCAATCGGTGATAGCAAGTCTGTAGTAGTGTAATTCAAGTTCTTAAGGTTCCTGAATCGTTTTAAAAAGCATTGCTCTGGTGCAAAATGCAGTACTTTCTTTTCCGCAGAAAAAAAATCGGTATCACTTTTTAAGTAGAGCCATAATAGGCGATGCCTTTCTAAAGACAATGTTGATGGCGATAGTACATTATGACGTTGATTGCCATAGCCGTAAGGCAGAAAGGATCTAAAACTCTTACCATCAATTGGGTCTGTGTAAGTATTGCCCTTTAATAACAACGCCAAAATGGGACGAGCGACATAACTTAACCTAATTAATAAAGGTCTTGGGATGGTGTTTAATATGAGTTTAAATAGCGATTTCAATGGTTCTCAACTTCTATGGACATATCACTTGAAATAAGGTTTGAAATACCATTCCATAGTTCGATACGATACGAAAGTGCCGCCTTGGCTACTTGTAAGACATCATCCCATTTTTTGGAATCACGACCACATAATTCCTCAATCATCATTAATGATAAAGGACCGTGTTCATCACCATCTAACTCAATATGCCTATTCAAATAGTAAGTGAGTTTATTATAAGATTGATCTTTGGTTTCAGATTGATTAATAATCTGTAAAAACATGTCTGGAATCACGTCTTCTCTACCAAACGTAAATGCAGCAGCGATTTTGTGAGTTTCATTTGTAGCGATGATATCAAACGTAAACTGTATGAATCTTTTCGTTTCTATAGGTAAGTCTAAATGGTTAGCGGCCTGTTCAATCGAAACCCCTTTTGTGACTTCAGCAATAAACAATGTAATAGTCTCTGTATGGGCACCAATTTGATGCATGGCATCTAGGTACATTTCATAATGGCTTTTAGGTTCGCCTAATTCATTGATATCACTTTCTTCACCTAGCACAATCTCATTGATAAATCGTGCTGTAGATGCATGTTCTACTGGTGTCCATGGGACCGTAGTGGTGGTTAATTGATTCTGAAGGGCTTTAAGCAATGACATAAAGTCCCAAACGGCAAATACGTGCTGCTCCATAAAGATTTTAATATCTTCCAAAGTAGATAATGTGCCGTAAATTTTATGATTGTTGAGTTGCTCCCTTAAAGGTAATAAAGCGACTTCAAGCTGTTTTATAGACATAATTTGTAATTAAAGTACAAGGGCTTCTTTTCTAAATTCATCTTCTTCATTGGATGAAATACCTAATGCTTCATGTACGTAAGCAAATGTTGAAAGGATTTCTGGTTTGCCATCTACAAGCGCTACGTCATGTTCAAAATGTACGCTTGGCTTTCCGTCTTGAGTGACTATGGTCCAACCGTCTTTCAATTGCTTTACACGATGTGTTCCTCCATTAATCATAGGCTCAATGGCTACCACCATTCCTTCAATAAATTTTTTACCGCGACCTCTACGACCATAATTTGGCATTTCAGGATCTTCATGCATTTTACGTCCTAAACCATGACCCACGAGTTCTCTTACAACACCATATCCATGAGATTCACAGTGGTTTTGTATAGCGTAACCAACGTCACCAACGCGATTTCCTTTTTTAAATTCGCGGATACCAACATACAACGACTCTTTAGTCACTTCTACCAGCTTTTTAGTCTCAGGAGCTACTTCGCCGATTTCAAATGTATACGCATGATCACCATAAAATCCATTCATAAGGGCACCACAATCTATGGAAACGATATCACCTTCCTTTAACGGTGTATTGGTTGGTAAGCCATGTACTACTGCTTCATTGACACTACATAAAAGTGTTGAAGGACAATCATATAAGCCTAAAAACCCAGGTAAGGCACCTTGTTCTCGAATGAAATCCTCAGCTAATTTATCCAGTTGCATGGTGGTTACACCTGCTTTGACTTCCTTAGCAAGCATTCCTAAAGTTTTAGATACTACCAACGCACTCTGACGCATTAATTCAATCTCTTCTTTTGTTTTTACTATAATCATCGTTTGAAAAATATGTGCAAAGATACTTAAAATTAAAAATGTTTTTCTTTTTTACAGAAATATGATAATTGGCAGTTTTTATGTTTAACTTCTGTCCTAATTTTGTAATAGCAACTAAAGTCAATAGTTATGTATAAGTCGGTATCTGCAGAGGAAGCGGTGAAAGTTATTACCTCAAATAATAGAGTTTATATTCAAGCGGCTGCGGCTGCTCCGCAAGCCCTAATTAAAGCGATGACCGCAAGGCACGAGGAATTGAGAAATGTAGAAATTTGTCAATTGCATACAGAAGGCCCAGCACCTTATGCCAATCCTGAACTCACTGAAAGTTTTCATGTCAATTCTTTTTTTATTGGTAAGAATGTGAGACATACACTAAAGGCGGGAAATGGCTCGTATACGCCAGTTTTTTTAAGTGAATTGCCGCTTTTGTTTAAAAGACGAATCATTGATTTGGATGTGGTACTCATACAAGTGTCCATACCAGACAAACACGGTTATTGCTCTTTAGGGGTTTCCGTTGAAGCAACATTAGCCGCTATAGATAATGCTACTTATGTTATAGCGCAAATAAACAACGAAATGCCAAGAACTCATGGCGCAGGGATTATTCACGTTTCGGAAATTGACTATTTTGTGGAGTTTAATGAGCCATTACCAACGCATCCGGTCACCACACCAACAGATGTTGAGGACAAAATTGGCGGATTTGTGGCTAACTTAATTGAAGACCGCAGTACACTGCAAATGGGTATTGGAAATATTCCGAATGCCGTATTGGCAAGATTAACCAATCATAAAGATTTAGGATTACATACAGAAATGTTCTCCGATGGTGTAATCGATTTGATTTTAAAAGATGTGATCAATGGGAACTACAAAGGAATTGATAGAGGAAGAGCCTTAACCACTTTTTTAATGGGCTCTAAACGGTTATATGATTACGTTGATGATAATCCCTTCATTGAGATGAGAGCTTCCAACTATACCAATGATGTATCCATCATTAAGCAGAATCCCAAAATGGTTGCGATCAATTCAGCGATAGAGGTGGATGTAACAGGACAGGTTTGTGCTGACTCAATTGGACCTCATATGTATTCAGGTGTTGGTGGTCAAATGGATTTTATAAGAGGTGCTTCATTGAGTGAAGGTGGTAAAGCGATAATAGCTCTACCTTCGACGACTAAGAAAGGAATAAGTAGAATCGTTCCGTCTTTAAAACCCGGAGCAGGAGTAGTAACAACCCGGTCTCACGTGCATTATATTGTTACGGAATACGGCGTTGCTAATTTATATGGAAAGACTATAAAAGAGCGCGTAAAAGCCTTGGTTGAAATTGCTCATCCAGACCACAGAGCGTCTATTGATAGAACCTACTTTAATTTAATTGCTGGTATCGTTTAACGTTTGAGAAAAGAGAAGAAGCCTTTTTTCTTGGTTTTAATATCTGGAATCTCATTAGTAATTAATTGATACACCTCTCCCCATCCAAGTACACCACCGATGTTTCTATCGTCAATGTAAATGTCTGCATAAATTTTTCTGCTAACAGAGTCGTCATATTTTTCTTCAGGAAAACTTTGATTAACTGCGTAAAATGTGATACCGTGATCTTTACAAAATGCTACGGCTTCATCTAATTTGGATCCACTTCGGTAGGTCCATAGAATAAGTCGGTGACCATCTTTTTGTAGTCGCTTCATCGTCTCGAAGGCAAAGATTCGAGGTTTCCCAATTTTCGGGTACGCATCTTCTACGATGGTGCCATCAAAATCTACAGCTACAACTAGTTTATCTTGAAAATTCATGAGCTAATTTTTATGAAACACAAATTTACAGAAATTATCATACTAATGGATGTTGTGTCATCGCCTCAGGTTGTTCAATACCCATGAGCTTTAAAATAGTTGGTGCAATATCACCTAAAATACCATCTTTAATGACTGGCTTTTCATTGTCAATAAGGATCACCGGAACTGGGTTGGTTGTATGAGCTGTATTTGGTGTGCCATCTGGATTAATCATGGTTTCACAATTGCCATGGTCGGCTATTAAAATGGTAGTATAGTCATGATCTAATGCTGCTTCTATAACTTCTTTCACACAAGTGTCTACGGCTTCACAGGCTTTTATCGCTGCCGCCATATCACCAGTGTGTCCTACCATATCGCCATTCGCAAAGTTCAAACATACGAAATCAACCTCTTCTTTTTTGAGTTCAGGTATTAAGGCATCTTTCAGTTCAAAAGCGCTCATTTCAGGTTTCAAATCATAGGTAGCTACTTTTGGAGAGTTTCTTAAAATTCTAGTCTCACCTTCAAAAGGTGTTTCTTGGCCTCCAGAAAAGAAAAAAGTGACATGCGGATATTTTTCCGTCTCGGCAATTCTTATTTGTTTTTTATGATGTTTTTCTAGGACTGCTCCTAATGTGTCAGTCAAGTTATCCTTATTAAAAACCACATTTATTCCTGAGTACGATTCATCGTAGTTTGTAAGCGTTACGTAGTGCAGGTCTAATTTGTGCATATTTTGCTCATGGAAATCTTTTTGGGATAAGGCTTCCGTTAATTCACGTCCACGATCTGTTCTAAAATTGAAGAAGACTACCACGTCGCCATCTTTAATTTTAGTAATGGGTTGGTCGTTTTGATCAACCATCACAATTGGTTTTATGAACTCATCTGTAATGTTTTCATTATAACTCTCTTCAATGGCTTCCGTTGCTGATGTCGCAAAATGACCCTTTCCATGAACCATGACATCATAGGCGAGTTTAATACGTTCCCAACGTTTATCTCTATCCATTGCATAATAGCGCCCAGTGATAGAGGCTAACTCAGTACGGGAATTTTTAATATGGTTTTCCAAGGATGTGATAAATCCAAAACCAGATTTTGGATCTACATCTCTTCCATCAGTAAAGGCATGTACGAAAGAGTTTTGAACACCATACGCATTTGCCGCGTCAATTAAGCCGAACAAATGGTCAATATGGGAATGAACACCACCATCACTAACCAAACCTAGAAAATGTATCGGTTTATTATTGCTTTTTGCATACTCAAAGGCATCAACCAAAGTTTTTTCATCTTTCAAGGTGTTGTTCTTAACGGCTAGATTAATTTTTACAAGATCTTGGTAAACAATTCGCCCTGCACCTAAATTCATATGTCCAACTTCACTATTTCCCATTTGTCCTTCGGGTAGACCAACGTGCAAGCCGTCTGTTCTCAAAGTTGCGTTTGAGTAATTGTGATAAAGTGAATCTATATAATAAGTTTTGGCATTATCTATTGCAGAAACTTTCGGGTCTGGAGACAAGCCCCAACCATCCAAAATCATTAAAATTACTTTTTTGTCCATAGTTGAAATATTAGAGTTTCAAAGATAAATGTTTCATGTTGTTATTCTGTTAATCACATTGGAAAATCTCGTTAGTTATCAATTAATTATATGATCTTTTAGTTATGGTGAAGTCTTAATTTTAAATTATGATAGCATTAACAGATTTGTTTACAAAGAGTTAAATAAATGTTATTAAACATTTTTTTGTGTAACACTATTGAAAATATATCGTCTCTTTAGTATAATCAAAAAACATAAATCAATTTAATTAAAATCTTTCATCATGAAAAAATCAGCAGTAATTATCGCATTGGCATTAGGGTTCTCTTTTACAACCTTGAATGCCACCAACAACATTGTAACTCCAGTTAATCTGGAATCTCACGAAACTTTGACCAAAAGAGTGGTAGATCCTTTTTGTATCTCTATTGTAAAAGGAGATATTGAAACGGTTAAAAAGCTTATCGACTTAGGACAGAACATCAACAAAAAATCTAATGGATTGACTCCAGCGATGTATGCCGCCAAATACAACAGGTTAGACATTCTTAAGCTTCTTGTTGAAAAAGGCGCTAAGTTAGATCTGAAATCTTCCAAAGGGATGACAGCAGAAAAATATGCCGAACTCTCTAATGCAAAAGATACTTTGGCATATATCAAAGGTTTAGAGTCTTAAAAACATGTTTCAGTAGAATGAAGCAATTATTTGAGTTAGTTAGTTAAAATGCACTTTAAGTTTTTAAAGTGCATTTTTGTATTTTTCAATAGACTCTTGAATTTTCTCTATTCTATTATCAGGATCAGGATGCGTACTTTGGAATTCTGGCACTCGGTTAGGTCCAGCTGCGGCTTTTAGAATTTCCATAACACCAATCATTTCATTTGGATCATAGCCGGCTCTCATCATAAACCTGACACCAAGATCATCACTCTCTAATTCGTCATCCCTTCCATTTGTTAATAGTGTTTGCTGCCCAATACCACTTACTAATCCGCCAATATCACCACCTACAGAACCTGCTGTAGCTAATCCTTGCCAATATTCGCTTTCCGCTATACGTTCAGCACTATGTCGTCCTAAAACATGGCCTATTTCATGTCCGAGAACACCCGCTAGTTGATCTTCATTTTCTAGTTTAGCAAATAACGCATAGGTGATAAATACTTGTCCGCCTGGAAGTGCAAATGCATTGATTGTATTTGGATCTGCGAGTAAATGAAATTCATATTTATAAGGGGTTTCGTTGGCAATACTACTATTAACGAGTTTATTGCCAACATTATCAACCATGGCTTGGTATTGGTTATTTGGATGAAGTCCACCATGTTGTTGTGCCATTTGTGGCGCACTTGCCAAACCAATTTGTATTTCCTTATCAGGAGACATGGATATCGTCTGCATTCTACCCGTATACGGGTTCTCTTCTCTTTGGCTACAGCGTTTTACAACGAAAAAGAGTGCTATTGCTACACCAATAAGCAGTCTAATCTTTAGGTTTCTTCCTCTCATGATTGAAATAATTAGTATATAAATTTACAAAAGTTCTGGATTTATATCCAAAATATTTTGGTTTAAGTAATTCGATATGAATTCGTCAGAAAAATGATCGCCTCCCAAGAGGTCTTCTGAAGTTATGATATGTTTTAAATCGCGTTTCTGAAAGGCTTTTAAATATGCTTTTGATAAGGGTTTATAACTATAGTGCCAAGGTTCATACTTGAATCCTTGACGATTAGTTAGGTTGGTGTACACTAAATGAAACCCATAATCATTGGCATGTTTATCCATCCATTTTTTCAATTTTGAGTAGCAACCACTATCATTAAAATGTCGCGGATGTAATACGTTGGCAGGTTGTGGAGCATTACCATCGATAATATCCAAATCTGTACCCCAATGATGTCGTGAAGTTCCTGGTATTGTGGAATATTCGATAATTTTTTTGATGCTTTCAGTTGGATTTAGACCACTGTTGATATTTTCCTTGTACTTGCGCTCCCAAATACGATTCTGATGCGCGTAACTTCGGTAACTGGAAACCACCTGAATGTGTATGTTACTATTTCTTGCTGCCGATGAAAGTTTTAGAAATGCTTCATGTACTTCTTTTCGCAATTTATAGGATGCCCCAAAAAGTTTTGGATGTCCTTTTCCTATGAGTTCTTCGTAAGAGATAAGAGATTGCTCACTCTGAAAAAGGTAAGAAGGCAATAGAGTTAAACCAGCTCCTATTAAAGAGGTATTTTTTAAAAATGTGCGTCGTTTCATCATGATTCATTTAATACATTAAATGTGCCAATAATATCTGAAATGATATGAAACTCAAACTTAACTAAAATATTTATCTTCACTTAAAAATTTAGTCATGCCATTTCAATTTAAGATTATAGATAATTCTCGAATTTTTGACGTCATACCTTTGATTCAAAAATTGACGAGCCAAAAGTTTTCTGATGAAGTTTTGGAACAAAGATTTGCAGAGATGGTCACTCAAAATTATGAGTGTGCTGTCGTTTATGAAGATCTGGATTTGATTGGCGTTTCCGGATTGTGGTTTAGCACGAGGCATTATGCTGGAAAAAGTGTTGAGTTAGATCATGTGTATATTGATGAAGCCTACAGAGGTAAAGGACTAGGAAAACAATTTTTAAAATGGATTTACGACTATGTGAAAGCCAAGGGTTGTGAATCTGCAGAATTAAATACTTATGTCAACAATTACCCGTCTCATAAGTTTTACTACAATGAAGCATTTGAAATTTTAGGCTATCATTTTTTTAAAAAGTTGTGAATTCTTAATCGCCTAAATAAAAAGATATTTTATATTTGCCGTCTCAAAGGCGAGAGTAGCTCAGTTGGTAGAGCGTCAGCCTTCCAAGCTGAATGTCGCCGGTTCGAACCCGGTCTCTCGCTCTAAAAGCTTCACTGAAATTAGTGAAGCTTTTTTTTATGTAAGTCCACTTAAATCTGTACCTGTCTTTATTTCATAAGGTGTTTTGTCATATTCAAAAATTCGAGCGTCTAGGGTGCCTTTTAAAGAAATTTGTCGACCTTTAACTTCTAGCCAACTCCCTTCTCTTAGACCAACTACGGGTTGCGTATTAAATTTATGAAATTCCTTAATTCTTGTCTCACGAGTTTCACCCATATGCTTGCTAGTGGGATCAGGATCTAAATAATGTGGATTAATATTGAAAGGGACAAAACCAAAGGTTTTAAAACTAGGAGGATACACAATTGGCATATCGTTGGTTGTGTTTATGGTGAGCCCGCAAATGTTACTACCAGCGCTCGTACCTAAGTAAGGCGTGCCTTCATTGACAACCGTTTTTATGGTGTCTATGAGATCGTGTTTGTAGAGTTGATTTACCAATACAAACGTATTACCACCACCAGTAAATATAGCTTGTGCATTTTTGATGGCTTCTTTCGGATTATCAAATTCATGAATTCCTCTCACTTTCTTGCCAATTGTATCAAAAGCTTGTTGAATGCGTTCCGTGTAGGTGTCATGTGTTATACCACTTGGTCTTGCATAAGGAATAAATAGAATTTCTGAGGCATTTTTATAGAATTCTTGTAAAGGCGTCATTAAATAATCCAATGGCTTTCCACCATGAATTGTTGAAGTACTGGCTATAAGTATATTTTTCATTGGATGTAATTTGTTGTAAATTTAGATAAAGGATTAATTTAACAAAAGTTTAGAGGGCCTTTATTAATAATTTAAGGTTTCAAATCTTTTCTTTACTTAAAATAACAACTATGAAAAAAATTTTACTTCTACTACTGACATTTTCTTTTAGTTACTTAGGCGCTCAAAATCTGGATCGTATTGAGGTTGAAGGTAAGATTATCGTGGAAGGCGATGATGTTGAAGGCATCACTGTTTTCAACACGTCTTCTAATAAAGGGGTTATCACTAACGAAAAAGGCGAATTTAAAATCGCTGTAGCGCTCAACGATTTTATTGAGTTTCGGGCCTTGCAGTACCAAAATTTTGATTTAAAAGTGAGTCAGGCGATATTAGATTCTAAACGAATGCGTGTGTTTTTAATAGAAGAAATTAACAAGCTTGATGAAATACTTGTATTAACAAAGGGCTTAACGGGAGATTTGGGAACAGATGTTTCATCAGTCCAGACGTTTAATCCAAAATTGGATGCTTTATATTTTGGTATTAAGCGAAGTGATGAATATGAGTTTAGTGATGATAATCGTTCAAGTATAGAAAATGAAGTTGTTCATTCTCAAGCACGCACCATGGTAAATGGATTGAATATTGTCAATGTCGTTGATCAGTTACTGTTGCCATTATTCAGAAACAAAATAAAAGACAAAGAGGCTTCTGGCGTGCCGGAAGTGCCAACCACATCAGTGAAATATTATTTTGGATCAGAATTTATCATCGATAATTTTAATATTCCAGAGCATCGGGTGGAAGAGTTTATAAGGTTTGTGGAAGATGATGAAGATTTTGACGTGACGTTACTCAATTATGGTAGGGAATTGGAGTTTTTAGAATTACTGTATCAAAAAAGTCTCATTTTCCTAAAATCTGGTGGTGATAAAGACTAAGCATTTATTTGGTGTTATACTCCTTTTTTATGCACCGAATCTTGAAGCACAAACACAAGACATCTCTGGTAAGGTTTATGCCAACGGTGAAGTTTCAGGAATTCATGTTTTGAATATTTCTGCGAGTAAATTTAGTGTTAGCGATGATGAGGGTAATTTTGTGATACCTGTTCGCTTAAGCGATACCGTCATCGTATCAGGTGTGCAATACAAACGTTATCAGCTAGTTATAGATGATATAATCATGCAGGCTAAACAAGTAATTGTGAACCTTGAAGATGGTGTTAATGAATTGGATGAGGTGGTTGTTGGTAAGGTGTTAACAGGTGATTTGATGACTGATATTGAAAATAATGAATCTAAGCGCGACATAAATTTCTATGATTTGGGAATACCTGGTTATACTGGGCCAAGAATGACACAAAGTGAGAGACGCTTATATGAGGCCAACAGTGGTGGTGGAATTGTTCCACTTAACCCATTAATTAATTGGATTACAGGACGAAATAAGCGTTTGAAAGCCCAGATAAAACGAGAAGCGTTGGAAGTGGCTAGAAATGAAGCCGAAGCCAAATTTTCAAAATTGCTTTTTGATGACGATACCCTGAGTGCATCTATGCGGAAGGAATTTTTCTTCTTTTGTAGTGATGACCCCAAATTTAAACAAGTAAGTGATCGAGGTACAGACCTAGAAATGTTGATGTTTTTACAAGAAAAACTGAGCCAATTTAAATTACAAATTGAAGAAAAATAAAGACATACTCATTCTGTTGGCGGCTTTCTACTTGGTCATTGCAGTTCCTGCACAAACGATTAATTTAAAAGGCAAGATTACAGCCAATGCCGATGTTGGGCATATTCATGTTCTTAACATTTCAGCTAAAGAATATACAGTCTCAGATGATCAAGGCCAATTTGAAATTCCGGTGAATGTAAAAGATACCCTCTTAATTTCAAGCGTCCAGTACATCCCTCAGCACATACAAATCACTAAAGAAATTATGGACAATAAGACGCTAAATGTGGTTCTTGAAGATAGGGTCAACGAGCTCGACGAAGTGGTTGTTGGAAAGGTGTTAACTGGCAATTTGCTCATAGATGTTGAAAACAGTGATGCCCAACGTGATATTAATTTTTATGACGTAGGAATTCCTGGCTATACAGGAAAACCTAAAACCCAAAAGGAACGTCGTTTGTATGAAGCAGACGCAGGAAAATCCATTGTGATTGCTCCTTTATTTATCGGTATTAACATTCATAAGATTCTCAATAAGATTTCAGGTCGTACAAAGAAACTTAAAAGCCATGTAAAATTGGAAGCTCAAATAACCTGTATGAACCAGATGACCTCCGAGTTTAAGTCCTTACTGTTTGCAGATAAATCGATTACCGATGCCATGATAGCCGATTTTTTCTATTACGCAGCTGAAGACCCAAAGTTTACAGAATTATGCAGCGATTACAATAGTTTTGAAGTTTATAAGTTTTTGGTTTCAAAATTACAAGCGATAGACGACGACAATTCTCAGTCTAAGGATTAAATCCATTCAAGTATTAACATTTTTTAAGACATTATCTTTTGATAAAATGGCTATTTTTACAACTTAATGATTGTTATGAATGCCATAAGGCTTACTATTTTAGCTTTAATATTTCCCTTATTTACTGCGGCTGCCCACAAATATTATGTGAGTGTGACACAGATAAGTTATGTCAAGGAGAAACGAGCGGTTCAAATGATATCCCGAATTGATATTGCGGATTTAGAATTGACCTTGCAAGAACGTTATGATTCATCCATTAAACTGACTGATATCAATGAAAAACCTACAGTCGATTCCTACATTAAATCTTATTTAGATCAAAAATTACAAATCAAGATTAATACGCAAAAAGTCGCTTTTAATTTTATAGGAAAAGAATACCAAAACGACGTGATCGTTTGTTATTTGGAAATAGAAAATGTTGACGCTATCAACACCATTGAAATTAAAAACGCATTACTCTTTGATAGGTTTTCAGATCAGAAAAATATTGTAAAAACTAAAATAAACGGATCGGTCGAGAATTTAATTTTCACGAGAGAACAACAAGACCAATACTTAAACTTTAAATAATTCAACCCTTTTTAATTACATCTATGAAATTACTAAAATACATGTGTTTGTCCATAGCTTTTTTGTCACTAAATGCTTGGGCACAGGATCAAGAACAAGATCGTAAACCTGGTCATACGAATCAGAATAAATTTAAACAGTTGTATGATGAGTTTTCGACACCAAATATGTTTCGAACAGGTTCTGGAGCACCTGGTCCTGCGTATTATCAGCAACAAGCTGATTACAAAATGGACATTGAAATTAACGATGAAACCGCTGTATTAAGTGGTAATGAAACCATTACTTACACCAATAATTCTCCTGACGAGTTGAGCTATTTATGGGTGCAATTAGATCAGAATGTACGTCAAAAGGACTCGCCATCTCAAGATATTGGTACGAGTCGAGTGGCACCAGCTTTATCGGCATCTCGATTTGCGTCTTCTTACATGGAAGAGCGTTTTGATGGTGGATTCAATATTGAAAAGGTGACAAGTACAGATGGTAAAGCACTCCCTCATACCATACACCAAACCATGATGCGTATTGAGTTGCCTAAACCAATGAAGACTGGTGATAAGTTTTCTTTTAATATCAAATGGTGGTATCAGATAAATAATCATGTGACCGATGGTGGACGTTCTGGCTATGAATTATTCCCTGACGGAAATAGAAACTATGTAATCGCGCAATTCTATCCTAGAATGGCTGTTTATAATGATGTAGAAGGTTGGCAAAACTCCCAATTCTGGGGTCGTGACGAATTTGCGCTTCCATTCGGAAATTTTGAAGTAAATATAACGGTTCCAGCAGATCATCTCTTGGACGGTACAGGCCGACTTACAAATAGAAAAGACGTATTCTCAAGTGATATGATGAAGCGTTATGAAAAAGCGAAGACATCTTATAACGAACCGGTAGTTATCGCGACACAAGAAGAAGCTGAGGCAAGAGAAAAATCCCGCTCAAAGAAAAAGAAGACTTGGAAATTGTCTGCAGAAAATGTTCGAGATTTTGGTTTTGCAACTTCAAGAAAATACATATGGGATATGATGGCCGTAAAAATTGGTGATAAAGACGTTATGGCTGTGTCTCTATACTCTAAAGAAGGAAATCCTCTTTGGGAACAATGGTCTACAAAAGCCGTGGCTAGTACATTAAAATCGTACTCTCGAATGACTTTCGATTACCCTTATCATAAAGCCATTTCAGTACATGCAAGACGCCAAGGAATGGAATATCCAATGATTTGTTGGAATTATGGTAGACCAGATGAAAATGGTAATTATGATGATCGAACAAAATATGGTATGATGAGTGTGATCATTCACGAAGTTGGTCATAACTTTTTCCCAATGATTGTGAATAGTGATGAACGCCAATGGACATGGATGGACGAAGGACTAAATACATTTATGCAATATGTTGCAGAGCAAGATTTTGGAGAGTGGTATCCAGATGCGCTATCTCCAGGAGATGAAACTTACCCATCGCGTCGTGGACCTGCCAAAAATATTGTGAGGTATATGGGAGGTAATCAAGATTATATTTCGCCTATCATGACTAAAGGTTTGAATGTATATCAGTTTGGCAATAACGCCTACGGAAAACCAGCAACAGCCTTAAATATTTTGAGAGAAACGGTTATGGGACGTGAATTGTTCGATTATGCCTTCAAGGAATATGCGCAACGCTGGATGTTCAAACACCCAACACCTGAAGACTTTTTCCGTACGATGGAAGATGCATCAGCATTCGATTTGGATTGGTACTGGAGAGGATGGTTTTATACAACAGATTGGGTAGATATAGGTCTTAAAGATGTTAAAAAATATTACGTGTCTTCAATCCCTAATCAATACGCTAAAAATTATGCGGAAAGTAGAAGTTTGAATTTAGATGATCTTGATTTAGTTTACTTAACGGAAGAAGGTAGTGAAGAGTTTGACGAAAAATTACGTCAAGGGACCTCAGAAGATAATTCACCAACCTTGAAAGCTTATCTTTTGGATAATTTTACGGCTGAAGAACGACAAAAAATGCAACAGCCTAAATATTTTTATGACATTACTTTTGAAAAACCAGGTGGTTTAGTTATGCCTATTATTGTTGAATATACTTACGCAGATGGAACGTCTAAAACAGAAACGTATCCAGCACAAATTTGGCGTTATAATGATAACGAGGTCACTAAAGCGATTGCTTCAGAAAAAGAAATCGTTTCAATTACGATTGATCCAAAACAAGAAACAGCGGATATTGATACTACCAACAATTCATGGCCAAAAGAAGTGGAGGATAGTGAATTTGATAAGTTCAAAAATAAAGTGAAAGGTTAATCATTCACATTTAAATTAAAAAAAACCGGCTTTTACAGCCGGTTTTTTTATGTTTTTTGCTGTACACACAACATGAGCAACAGAAGCTTGTAGAAATGGTGTTAATTGTATAATTAATATCAAAACATCTCATTATATTTGCAATGTGATATACAAGTCAACATTATTATTTATCGGAACAACAGAAGTAATGTTTATACTTCTCGTGGTGGTCATGGTGTTTGGTGCCAAACGTATACCTGAAATTGCTAAAGGTATGGGTAAAGGCATGAGAATGTTACGCGACGCTACCAACGATATTAAAACTGAAATCACCAATAGTGCCGAAAAGCAAGGTATTGATACAAGTGTCACTAAAGACATTCAAGAGGAGATCAATAAGGTGAAAGATGATCTTGAAGATTTTACGGGTTCCATCCGAAGAAACCCTTAATTGCTAATTCAGCAGAAATCATAACTTATTTTTATTCATATCGTAATTTTTAGTGCGATTAAACTCTAATTATTTAATATATTTAGGAAATCATTAACCATCTAAATCTTATTAAATGAAAAGAATGTACTTAAAGGTAATGCTATTACTAGCCATTACCATCGTATCTTGTGCTAAAGAAGATGCTATTATTGAAATTGAATCTCAAGAACATCAATTTCCAGAAGACCCACTTACCGTCCAAGAAATCAATCAACGAATTAGTGAAACATTGAGAGCCACAGGTGATTTCGATTGGAATAAGGTGGATGCTCATTTCTTATGGAGTGCTGTGATTCATGGACAAAATGTTTTAACTATAGGCTATGGTAACGAAGGTCAAAGCTTCAGTGAAACTAGAGACACCGAATTGGAAAATAAAAAGAATGGCTTGATTGAAATTGTACTCGAAAAGGAAGGCATTGATAAAAGTGACCTAAAACTTGTCGAGCAAGAGGTTTTGACGGTTATCGATGTAGGTGTAGAAAATATCGCGACCATTATTGCCCTTAAAAACCATAAGGACGTCCGTTATTTGGAACCTAATGGGTATAATTTATTTGTGTTTGATGAAGCTGAAAGATCCAGTTCTGGATGTGATAAAAATGGCGATTACATAAATGCATCCCACTATACCACCATTAGCCCGAACAATGCTCAAGTATCTTGGCATTTTGGCGAGCATAATATTCAGCAAGCTTGGGGACTCACGACAGGATCAGGTGTTACGGTTGGATTAATTGATACTGGTGTATCACAATCGCAGTACCTGTTGAATTCGTCAGGATTTAATGACGGTTATTCAAATGGTCGTTTTGTTCAAAAGTATGGCACCTTCATCGATTCTAGTTGGTGGTGGTCTAGCAATTACGATGGTCCTCATGATAAGTGTGGACATGGGACGGCTATGGGATCTACCATAGCGTCACCACGAAATGATAATGGTATGCCTGTTGGTGTTGCTTATAATTCGAATTTGGTGGCATATAGAGCCACCGAAGATGTTCTGTTGAATGACTATCATGAGCGTAAAGGAGTATCTCGCGCCTTAACAGAACTAGGGAATAGGAGCGATGTAAAAATTATTTCTATGTCTATCGGTTATGTTTGGTCCATAGGAAATATAAAAGATGCGGTTAAATACGCTTACAGTAAAAATAAACTGATCTTTGCGGCTGGTGGAACTTCCACAAGTTTTACGAACGGGTTTGGCGTTATCTTTCCAGCTACCATGAGTGAGACAGTAGCTGTTACAGGTGTCGATGACGGTAGCAACTATGAGCGTTGTGAAACTTGTCATAGTGGTGATAAAATTGATTTTACCATTATCATGGAAGGTGATAATAACACGAGTAAGGCACCTCCAGTTCTAGGGTTTTATAATGGTGACCGCAGATATACTGGTGGTTCTTCGGTAGCCACTGCTACAAC
This sequence comes from Algicola sp., assembly GCA_018222915.1. GTDB lineage: Bacteria > Bacteroidota > Bacteroidia > Flavobacteriales > Flavobacteriaceae > Psychroserpens. The sequence continues at coordinate 60,279 of JAAEZI010000015.1, forward strand.
AGCAGGTATTGCAGCACTTGTTTGGTCAAGACACCCAACATGGAGCAGAACTCAGGTCTTAAATAGATTAAAACAATCCTCAGATTTCTATCCGTATAGAAATGGCAGTTTTGGTTATGGAAATATTGATGCTTGGCAAGCTGTTCAATAATAATAAAAAATAAGATTAATTGAAACCTCTACACAAGTAGAGGTTTCTTTGTTTTTAAATGACTTTTTCCCAAATTAAAGCAAGATTGATGGCTGAATTGTCGTTGAAATTTGACCCTGTGACTCATTTAAAAATCCTCGTTTTAAGGATGTATTTCATCGATTTTACGTTGAGAACTATGAATTTCAACGCTAAAAAAGATGTATTCAACGATAATATTGCATTTGTACTGATACAATCAAATACATTACGAGTCCCAAATTAACCTCTATTGAATTATGAAAGCAAACCTACTTTACTGTTTTCTGTTATGTCACCTCTTGTCTTTCGGTCAAACCGAAAGAGCTCTAATCAATAAAATTGATAGCATCAATGAGCAAGCGCTTTATCATTATCGTAGTAACGAGCTTGTAAAATCTTTTAATGCCTTTAACACAGCAATTAAATTATCAGATTCTATTAAGGATCACTATGGCAATGCTGTGGCTAATTTCACTATTGGTAAGATTTACAATTACATGCAAGATGATAACAAGGCTGAAGTGAGTTATACTCGAGCTATTCAAGCATCGAGATTAGCAAGTGACAATTTTATTTTGGCAAGCTCTTATTTAAACTTGGGTAAGATGTTTATGCGTCATGAACCGCCAACCAAAGCCATTCCATATTTAGAGAAGGCCTTGTATTATACGAATAAGCATGAGCTTCGTGATCAAAATAATAAAGATTGTAAGAATGAGATCCTGTTTGAGACACATATCATTTTAGCAAAGTTGTATTTGGAAATTTCAGATACACAGAATGCGTTGATATATCTTTCCAAGGCGGAACGAGATTTAAAGTATATTAATGACCAAGGATACTCGGAAGCCCAATGGAATTTGGTTTTTGGCGAGTACTGTATCTATAAAGAATTATATAATAGTGCCAGTATGAAGCTAAACAAAGCAGCTGCTTTGTTGGAACAGCATAATGTTGGTAACGCAGAGAATAAAAAGGAACTGCTAAGTGCTATCTATGAACAATTGTCGACATGCTATGCTTGGTTAGAAAATGATAGCCGCGCCTATCAAACACTTCTCATTCATAATACGTATAAAGATGAATTATTAAATGAAGAACGAATTAGACAAGATATTATTGCCAAATCGAAACTGTCCATAGAGAATTATAAGAATGCAGCGCAACTGGCAAATAGCGAAAGAATAGAGCAGTTGGTTGCAAGTAACAAGATTAAGAATGTGAATATTATTATTTCCATCATGGTCTTTTTACTTGGTATTTCATTATTAACCATGTATAAAAGTTATAGTTCTAAACGAAAGTTAAGTGATATTCTTAAAGCAAGGAATAAAGAATTAGAACTCGCCAAAAATGAGGCTGAAAAATCTTCAGAATTAAAAAGTAACTTCATCTCCAATGTGACCCATGAATTGAGAACACCACTTTATGGTGTTGTAGGATTGACATCTATTCTCTTAAAGAATAATAGTTTGAGTTCAAGAGACACGAAATTTTTAAAATCTTTAAAATACTCAGGAGATTACCTATTAAACTTGGTGAATGATGTCCTTCAAATTGAAAAAATTGAATCCCAAAAAATTGAACTTAAAAATGTCACGGTCAATATCCGACTATTAATAGAAAATTTAGTCAATTCATTTGATTATCGCTTGGAGGAAACAAATAATGAACTGCAAATTAGCATTGATAAGTATATACCCGAATTTATTAAATGTGATAATGTGAGGTTATCTCAAGTATTAATCAATCTGATAGGAAATAGTATTAAGTTTACTGAAAATGGAAAAATCCATATTCGAATCTTGCATCTAAATACAGTAGGTGATTACGTGAGTCTTCGTTTTGAAATCGAGGACAATGGTCCGGGAATTCCAAAGGAAAAACAAAAAACTATTTTTGAGAATTTTTCACAATTAGATGATAATAGCAATACGAATTATCAAGGTACGGGATTAGGTTTACCAATTTCAAAAAATATTATTGAGCTTTTTGGAAGTGTTTTAGAAGTGGAGAGTGAGGTCAACACAGGTACCATATTCAGCTTTGAACTAACCTTTGATATTGAAAGAGAAGCTAAAGCCAATGTTAGGAAAGTGAATAAAACAAGGGGGCGATCTACAGGATTGAATAGAAAGTACAAGATTTTAGTCGCTGAAGACAATAAAATCAATCAAATTGTCACACAAAATTTATTACATAAAGAAAACTATGAGTGTGTCATTGCGAAAAACGGACAGGAAGCTGTCGAATTTTTTGAGACGACGCATTTCGATTTGATTTTAATGGATATTAATATGCCAATTATGCATGGTAATGAAGCCACTAAAATTATTAGAGCTTCAAATGCCAATGTACCAATTATTGCATTAACGGCAGCAGATATTGAGGAGGTGAAAGGTAATTACCAACTTATAGGTTATGATGATGTCATCACAAAGCCATTTGATAATTATGAGTTTTTTCAAACGGTTTCAGAACATATTGAAAAATACAAATCAATACATCATACGGAATTAAATGAACCGAGACTCGTAAAAGTGTCTTAAGTTACCTCTTCCTGCTAATGGTTAAGCCATCCCTAATGGGAAGGACAACCGTTTCAACTCGAGCATCATTTTTTAAAAGTGTATTAAACGCCAAGACTGCTTTAGTCGATAGGTCTTTATCAGGTACTGGCTCTATCACTTTACCATGCCAAAGCACATTGTCTGATAAGATTATTCCACCAGGATTAAGCTTGTCAATAATCGCATGAAAATAATTGACGTAATTGGGTTTGTCGGCATCTATAAACACCAAATCAAAGGTTTTATCGAGCTTAGGAATGATTTCAAGCGCGTTCCCCAAATGCTGATGGATGTTGGATCCGTATTCCGAAAGATTGAAGTATTTACGTTGAAAATCTACTAGCTCTTCATTAATATCTATCGTGTGTACCTCACCTGATGGTTGTAAACCTTCAGCCAAACAAAGGGTCGCATAGCCTGTAAATGTGCCTAATTCCAATATGGACTTTGGTCTTACTAATTTTGAAATCATACTCAAAATACGACCTTGATACGGACCAGAAAGCATGATTGGTTGTAATACTTTTTGATAGGTTTCTCTTGCGAGCTGTTGTAGTAAAATTGGCTCATCTTCAGAATGAGACACAACATACTGGTCAAGTTTATCTGGTAAGAAATGCATTATCCCAAGATACGTTTGTATAGTTTGTCTTTTTGTGCTTGATTATCACCGCAGAGCCACTGTATCACATTGTCCTCCCAAATAGCGTCGCGTTCGTCTTCTGTGATAATAGCACGCTCGATTGCTAAATCCAAAATCTTACCAGGATAGGATGATTGTTTTTCGCTTTCCATTTCTCCTAACGGATAAGGGTCGTCAAGTCCCATAAGAACCTGCTTTGAGGTTTGATTTTTAATTAATAACTGTAAGCCACCAGTATCATGTACTAAGGTGTCAAAAAAGATGTTTTTATGACCTACGGCTTTTCTAGGATGGCTTTTTCCTTCAAATAAATCTGGTCTGCCATCAAACCCTTGAATACGTCGTCCTAAATTAATTTGTGCGAGCTGTCCGCCATGAGCAAAACAAGTACGCATATTAGGATATTTATCTTGGTAGCCATTAAGCGTGAGAAAATGATAGGCATCCGCACATTGTGCTAACATCCAAATTAAATGAAAACGCCATGAGGTGTTTTCTAATTTAATAAATTTTTCGCCATCGTATGGATGAATTTCTACGGCTAGGTTATACTTATTGGCCAATTCGAAAATAGGTTCGTTTTCTTCATCAAAAATACAACGCCATGTGCCAATCGTATCCATATAGTGGGTTGGTAAACACAGTAATTGCATTCCTAATTCCTCCACGCAACGCTCTATTTCCCAGCAAGCACCTCTCACAAAACCAGGATGCACGACAAAACCACAAGTAAATTTACTCGGATTCTCTTTTTGAATGCGAGCATTAAAGTCGTTTTGAAACCTTAAAGCTTGTTTCATCTCCTCAACACGCAGTCCGTTTCCATATAATTGTGATAGATTGAGCACTACGGCATGATCAATTTTAAAGCGTTCCATCCACGCCAATTTTTCATTCAGAAAGAAACTAGAATCGGTTATTGGTCGGTTCCAATCCTTTTGAAGCATAAATTTACGGTCTTTATCAACCCAAAAAATACCCTTGTCTTTCATAAACTGAGGGATTTCCTCAGGATAAGGTAATAGATGTGAATGACCGTTTATTCGTAATTTACGTTGGTTTTCCATATAATCATACTTCGTTTAAACAAAGCATTAGGTTTTACAATTGGTGTTTTAGCTTTCTAATTGTACTTTTTTTGGTGCTTCCATGACACTGCCACAATTCGGACAAGTGCGTTTACCTTCATCACCATAATATTTGTCAAATATTTTAGGCATATCGGTTTCAATATTATCTAAAGTAAAGTCTTCCTCATATAATTTGGTGGTACAGTTTTCACAAAACCAAAGCAAGGCATCTTGCACACCTTCTTCTCTTGGGTATTCAATCACCAAGCCTACCGTATTAGCGCCACGCTGAGGAGAATGTGGTACTTTAGGTGGCAATAAAAAGATGTCGCCTTCCTTGATGGTGATGTCTTTAGGTATTCCATCATCAATAACCTTAAGTGTGATATCACCTTCCACCTGATAGAAAAATTCAGGGGTTTCATTGAAATGGTAATCCTTGCGACTATTCGGTCCACCTACAACCATCACTATAAAATCACCATCTTTCCAAACCACTTTATTACCAACAGGTGGTTTTAAAAGATGTCTATTTTCCTCAATCCAGGCTTTAAAGTTTACGGGTGGATATAATTTACTCATTGTATAGTGTTTTGGGCGTTTCCCTATCGGGTCAGGCTTTCAAGGCTCGCACTCAAAGAGGTGCTCAAACAAACCTTTCAATCCTTAACGCAGATTCTCAATCCTATAAAATTAGTAATAAATTTTGGAATTGGTACGCTTATAAAGACTTTGTTCGTCCACCATCAACAGGAAGATTAATTCCATTAATATAGCTCGCACATCCACTTGCTAAAAATGTAATGGCTGCCGCCAACTCCTCAGGTTTGGCGAATCGCTTTGCAGGTACTGCATTCTTCATACTATCCGCAGCTTCTTCTTGGGTTTTCCCTGTTTTTGCCGACTTGTTTCTGATGATTTCGTTTAATCGTTCGGTGCCTGTTGCACCAGGTAACACATTGTTCACCGTAATGCCAAACGCACCTAATTCATTGGCCAAGGTTTTACTCCAATTGGCAACGGCACCTCGTATGGTATTACTAACACCAAGACCGTCTAAGGGTTGTTTAACAGATGTAGATATCACGTTCACTATGCGACCATAACCTTCACTTTTCATAAATGGAACAAGGGTTTGCGCTAGCACGTGGTTGCATTTTAAATGTTGCGTAAATGCACTTTCAAATTCCGCTAGTTCCGCAGCAAAGACAGGACCTCCTTTAGGGCCACCTGTATTATTCACCAGTATATGAAATCCGTGATGCTTATCGATATATTGTGACACTTTAGATCGCAATGCCTCAGGATTAGAAAAATCGGCAACAATATAACTGTGGTTTCTATGGGACGGTAGTTCTGCTAAAGTGGACTTGAGTTTGTCCTCATTTCTGGCGATTAGGGTCACAATCACGCCTTCTTCCGCTAATGCTAGGGCAGTGGCTTTACCAATACCAGCAGTACTGCCACATACCAAAGCATATTTATTATTTAAGTTCAGATTCATAATTTTTGTTTTAATACTTTATACACACGTTCTTGGCTTCCGTAAAAAAACGGAGTGCTTCAAATCCACCTTCTCGACCAACACCAGATGCTTTGACGCCTCCAAATGGTGTTCGTAAATCACGCATCATCCATGTATTGACCCAGACGATGCCTGCTTGTAGTTGATGGCTCATACGCATCGTCCGTTTAAGATCGTTCGTCCATAGCGTTGCCGATAAACCATATTTTACACGATTCGCCATTTGTAAAACGTCATCTTCATCTGCAAATGGCATGATCGTCACCACTGGACCAAAAATTTCTTCTTGATTCACACGACAGGTATCATCTTTAACCTCTATGACTGTTGGTTCCAGGTAATAACCATTTTCAAAGCCCTGTACCTTGACTTCTTCACCACCACAAAGGACATCGCCATTTTCAGATTTGGCAATGTCTATATAACTTTTTACTTTCTCTAAGTGAGGTTTTGAAACTAAAGCACCAATGTCTGTATGGGCTTCAGAAGGATGACCTACTTTGAGTTGCTTGACTTTAGATATAAAGTCTGATTTAAATTGTTCGTAAATGGTAGCTTCTACAAAAATGCGACTTCCACACAAACAAATTTGACCTTGATTGGCGAATGACGAGCGCACCGTCGTATTGAGCATATCCTCATAATCACAATCTGCAAATATGATATTAGGGTTTTTACCGCCTAATTCTAAAGATAATTTTTTGAACATTGGTGCAGCTGTCCGAGCAATGTGAGCTCCCGTGGCAGTGCCTCCTGTGAAACTAATGGCTTTAATATCTGGATGCTCAATAATTGCCTGACCAGTTGTGGTCCCAAGCCCATGAACAATATTTAAAACACCTTTAGGCAAGCCAGCCTCATTACATATCTCTCCTAATAGGTAAGCGGTCATTGGTGTCACTTCACTAGGTTTTGCTACAACACAATTTCCTGTTGCTAAGGCTGGAGCTATTTTCCAAGTGAATAAATAGAGTGGTAGATTCCATGGTGAAATACAGCCTACAACTCCTATGGGTTGTCTTAAGGTGTAATTAATCGCTTGTTGACCAACACTTTCGTGACTTTCACTAGCGAATTGCGTAATCGCATTTCCGAAGAACCTAAAATTACTTGCCGCTCTTGGAATATCAATGCTTTTAGCCAAAGCAATAGGCTTACCATTGTCTTTGCTTTCAGCTTCAGCAAAACGCTGTAAGTGAGACTCTAATAATTCTGAAATCTTAATGAGAATACGACTGCGCTCTTCTAAAGTGGTTTGTGACCAACTAGGAAAGGCAGATTTTGCCGCAATATAGGCATTGTCAACATCGGCTTTCGATGAGTTCGGGATCTGACCATAAACGGTGCCATTAGAAGGGTTGTAGTTATCCAACCACTGCTGGTCTACAGGATCATGAAAGTTGCCGTTAATATAGTTTTGGATCTTCATTTATTGCTTTTTATAGGCCATGACTTTTATTTCAACTACCAAGTCTGGATGCGGTAATTGATGCACGGCAACTGTCGTTCTCGTAGGACCTGTGGCTTTATCGAAAAACTCAGCGTAGGCTTTGTTATAACCTGCAAAATCGTTCATGTTCACCAAGAAAGAGGTCACATCTACCACGTCTTTTAAAGAAGCACCTACTTTATTTAGGTTGCGATTTATATTATTTAAAACTTCCCGAGTTTGTACTTCAGCATTTAATCGCTTTGTCCCCATTTCGTCTATTATATCGACACCTGCAATGCTATTATCTGGTCGACGCGAACTGGTTCCAGATACAAAAATAAAATCACCAATTTGCTTCACATGTGGATAGGCACCTCTTGGTGTAACAATTTTTTCGCTCATAAGTTCATTATTTAATGATGAAGGGTTTTTGCAATGCGATCTTCATCCAAAATGTTATCTGTTTCTTTTTTTACTTTCTCTAGAATCACGTTTAAATCATCCGTTGCATGTATGATGCCATCATCTAGCATGTTCAAAATGGCTTTGTCTTGCGCACGTCCTCTGAGCATCGCTTCACGATAGCCAATATGTTCATTAAAAGTTACCAAACTATATTTTGAGGAGTAGGAGTCAGGAAATGCTTTCTCCAGCGCCATTTCAATTTTGCGTTTATCTTGAAATATCGGATTGGCGACGTGGTCTTTCATTTCATGAAAATTGTCAATCGCCAAATCAGCAATGGCATCCGTATCTTTTTTTCTTGTCTTTTCATATGCGCTAAAAACGGTTTCCCAGTCACCTTCATACTTGTCTAAAACAGCATCAAATTCCACAACGTCCTCAAACGAAGCATTCATCCCTTGCCCATAAAAAGGGACAATGGCATGGGCAGAATCTCCCATAAGTAAGGTATTGCCTTTATAGTGCCATGGAGAACACTTTACCGTTCCAAGCGCTGCGGTCGGATTTTCAAAGAAATCAGTAACCAAATTTGGCATGAGTTCTAACGCATCTGGGAATTCTTTTTGGAAGAATTCGGTAACTATTTCAGGCGTGGTTAAGTTGTCAAAATTATAGTCACCTTCACTATGAGATAGAAATAAAGTTACTGTAAAACTTCCATCAAGATTTGGCAAAGCGATGAGCATGAAATCCTTACGAGGCCATATATGCAAAGCATTTTTGTAGGTTTTGTATCCACCATTTTCCGCCGGTAAAATGGATAACTCTTTATACCCATGTGTCAAATAATTTTGTGAGAAACTAAATAGAAATTTTTTCTTTAAATAGTAACTCTTTCGCAAGGCCGAACCAGCACCATCAGTGGCAATGATCACATCGGCATCCTCAATAAATTCATCCTTAGTGACGTAGTCTTGAAACCTTGCCGTGGTATTTTCAAAATCGACAGATTTACATTTTTTATTAAAATGAATTGTGACATTGTCGTGTTTTTCAGCTTCCGTAAGGAGTAAGCCATTGAGTTCGCCTCTCGAAATAGAATTGATATATTCATGCTCACGACCACTGTAATTCGACATAAAGGTATGGCCTTCCTTGTCGTGAATCATCCGACCGTTCATGGGAATACACAAGTCCTTAACCTTATGCTCGATGCCAACTAATTTCATAGCTTTATTCCCACGATCTGAAAAAGCCAAGTTGATGGAACGACCTGCTGAAATATCTGTTTTTCGTAAATCAGGCCGCATTTCATACACGGTGACATTATAACCTCTTTGACCCAAACGTAAAGCCAATAGACTACCGCATAGTCCTGCACCAATAATTAAAATATTTTGTTGTTTCATAATATAGTCTTTAATCGCTCCACTAAATAATAAATATCCTGAAATGAGTTATAGAGTGGAACAGGCGCACATCTAATCACGTCAGGTTCTCTCCAATCTGTGATAACACCTGCTTCTGTTAGTTTATGGTGTAGCGATTTATCTGCTTGTTTCACTTGTATGGATAACTGACAACCACGTTCTTTTGGATTACTAGGCGTAATAATCTTAATATTTGGATTGTTGAGCTGGTTGATAAGGAATTCAAAATAACCAGTCAAATGCTTTGATTTTTTACATAGATTTTCGAATCCTGCCTTTTTAAAAACATCAAGTGAAGCGCGTATAGCCGCCATCGACAAAATTGGAGGATTGCTCAATTGCCAGCCTTCCGCACCCGGTAATTGATCAAATTCATCACGCATCTTGAAACGGGTTTCTTTGTTATGAGACCACCACCCAGTAAATCTGTTCAAATCTTTGTTATGAGCATGACGTTCGTGAACGAAAGCTCCTGATAAACTACCAGGACCAGAATTCAAATATTTGTAAGTACACCAGATGGCAAAATCTGCTCCCGATTCGTGAAGCTTCAATGGTACGTTTCCAGCACCATGCGCGCAATCGAAGCCTACCATACAGCCATTAACATGACCTAGTTGGGTAATGCGTTTTAAATCGAAGAATTGTCCTGTATAATAATTAACGCCACCAATCATCACTAATGCAATTTCGTCACCTTGTTCCTCAAAAATGGCTTCGAGGTCATCATAATTAGCTAATTCTTCACCATCTCTTGCTTTCCAAAGTATTAAACCTTTCTTTTCATCGTAGCCATGATGACGTAACTGGGATTCTACGGCGTATTTGTCACTCGGGAAAGCGTCAGCTTCAATTAATATTTTATAACGTTTCGCTGTAGGTTTATAGAAACTTACCATCATGAGATGGAGGTTCGCTGTCAGTGAGTTCATCACGACTACTTCTATAGGTTTTGCTCCAACGATGGTTGCCATCGTATCGGTCAAAAATTCATGATAGTGTAACCAAGGATGTTTGCCTTCTGTGTGACCTTCAACACCGAGATTAGCCCAATCTTCTAATTCTTCAACTAGGTAAGTTTTAGTAATTTTTGGCTGTAACCCAAGGGAGTTTCCAGTCATATAAATTAAGGGATTACCATCCTTGTCTTTTGGGATGTGAAACTGGTTTCTGAACTCAGATAATGGATCGTTTTGATCTTGCTGTTGTGCAAATTCAAGGCCTAATTGATAGTTGGACAAGATTGTTGGTTTTAAGTTGTCTAACAAAAATAAGAATAATTACAATAGTAGACGATGGAAGAAGGGCGCATTTCAGAAAGAAAAAAAGCAGCTTTTTGTTATCTTTAAAGAAATATGAAAGCCATGGGAAAAACAAAAGAATATAGTAATGATGAATTAACCATCGTGTGGAAACCAGATGCTTGTATTCATTCTGGGATTTGTGTAAAAGGACTAGGGGAAGTGTTTCAGCCTAAAGAACGTCCCTGGATAAAAATAGATGCCGCATCTAACGACTCTATGATAAAACAAGTGAAGGCTTGCCCTTCTGGAGCTTTAAGCTATTACATGAAAGACGACGCTAATCAAGAAGCTGAAACCCTTGAAACTAAAATTGAAGTGATGGACAATGGGCCATTGATAGTTTATGGGACATTGATGGTGACACATCGCGATGGTCGAGAGGAGAAGAAAAACAAAACCACGGCATTTTGCAGGTGTGGCGCCTCTAAAAACAAACCTTATTGCGATGGAACGCACACAGAATCAGATTTTAAGGACTAAGAAAAAGCGCTTCATCTTAAAAGATAAAGCGCTTTGAATATATATGGACGCCTTTGGCGGAATATTTTACTTTATATACGTCCATCTGTTCTGTTTTGGATGCCGAATGCTCCTATTTTAATATTTTTTTAAGAATTGATCTATTTCGTTTACTCAACATGAATATCTGAAAACCTTAAGTTCCAATTGCCATTCTGTTTTTTATGGTCCATGGCCAATTTTAGTCCGTTGTAAGTTTGATAGTTTTCAAAAGTCGTTGTCATTGTTGGTGTTTTAGAATTTCCTTGTCTAAATACCCATTCCCGAATCATATAATCATCATCAAAATAAATGTCATAGGCATCGCCAGGAGTGTAACCTCCTTCCTCACCGTAGGTTAGAGTAATTTTATTGAGTGGTTGTTTTGAAATAGGGGCAACATCTTTTGATGGTTCTGAGATCGTTTTATCTTCATCCCAAACGAGTTGAAATGGAATCAATAGCCAAAACTTGTCATTAACAAAAGCTTTGTCGGCATTTAATGGGACGCTGTCCAATTTTTTTCGATGGAATTTTACATCTTGTTCCCCTGCCTGCATCATGACGCTATCTTGTTTAGGAAACCAGGTCCAAGATCTTCCATTGCCTCGAATCGTGTCTCTATCGACTTGAAATGTGAATTCGATTTTTGAAACATCTTTCCAATACTCAAAACCATGAGCTTTGGCAATTTTTTCAGAAGCGCTAAGATTTAAATTGTCTTCAGGAGTTGTTGCTGCCGTAGCGGTTTCTTTTGAATCTGTTTTACAAGACATCAAAAATGTCATCAGGAAAATAATTTTGAATATACGCATCATAAATTTTTCTTGTAAAGGTATGAAAGTCTTTACATTTCCGTCGTAATCATTATTTTAGAGCTTAAAATTAAAGATTATGAGTGAGCGTCATTTTGAAGTTAATAGGAAAACATGGAATGATAAGGTTGCGATACATGCCGATAGTGCTATGTATAATCTCACGGCATTTAAAAAGGGGGAAACGTCTCTAAAGCACTACGAACTTAGTGCTCTGGGAAATGTTAAAGGAAAATCGCTTTTGCATCTGCAATGTCATTTTGGGCAAGACACACTAAGTTGGAGTAGACGTGGTGCCCATTGTCTAGGCGTCGATTTAAGTGATGCAGGAATTGAATTAGCTAAATCTTTGAACAACGAGTTGCAATTAGATGCTGAATTTGTACGATGTAATGTGCTTGATACATCTGCTCATGTGAAAGATACCTTTGATATCGTTTTTACGAGTTACGGCGTTATTGGGTGGTTGCCCGACTTAAAGCCTTGGGGACAAATGATCGCTGAACGCCTCAAAAAAGGTGGTGTGTTTTATATGGTTGAATTTCATCCCATCGTTTGGATGTTCGATTATTTGGATGGTCAATCAGTGATGAAGTATGGATATATGCAGGATGAAGCAATTTATGAGGAATATGAAGGGACTTACGCCAATCAAAATTCAAAAATGGTTAGCAAGGAATATGGCTGGAATCATGGATTGAGTGAAGTTGTGAATTCCTTGATATCGGCTGGTTTAAAAATTGAATTTTTAAATGAACATGATGAAAGTCCGTATAATGTATTGCCAGATCTAGTAGAAACCAAATCTGGCAATTTTGTAACTAAGGATAAATTATATCCTCTTATTTTTGAAATTAAAGCAACAAAACTTTAATTTTTCACAATCAATTTTGATCCGAGTGACTGATTGTCAGAATAAAAAGTCATAAGGTAGGAACCTGTACTGAATTCAGACATATTTATAGATGACATGTTGTTTTCGATGCGTTTCGTCATGATGTGTTGACCTACAAGATTGTAAATTTTAACTTCTTTTAATTGGATACTTGAGGCAATATGTATCATTCCGTTCGTCGGATTTGGATATAGCTTCATACTAACAGACTCTTGATCATTGACACTCAAGCTATCATCAGTTATGTCTATGCTTCTAGAACTTGTGTAAAAGTCATTTGGTCCAACACTATACGTAATGGTGTAGTTACCAACAGCCGAAGCAGATACATCTATGATTCCGGTGTTTGGATCTATCATTAATCCAGCTGGCGTGCTCGAAAAGACACCATCACTAATACCTGTAATTGCAGGTGTAGGATCCGTATCTGTAATATCATAGCTCGTTTCTGTATATGTAAACTCTGAAAAATTATTATAGTGAATATCGATGTAATCTAAAATAATATTAGCGAAATCGATGGCAAATGGTTCTAAGGTATTCGGCATAGCATCGTAAGGTGCGCCTAGATCTCGTACACGATCATTCACAACGGTCATCACACCATCGATGTTTCCACCACCACCAATACTCATGGGACCACCAGTGCCGTCTCCAGATCCATGACGTCGATTATTGTAAGAATCGCCATCGTAATAAGCATTGCCATGTGGCATGGTGTCGTCACAATTATCTGTTCCAAATGAGGAGTTACTAGGAACCGCTCTGTATCCTGAATTCACACCGCAACCTTGATATCCAGTTTCAGAACCAGAAGGATCAATAGAGTTATAAAAGGTGCCAGGAGCATCTTTAAATAACTGACCAAGACTGTTGGTGCCTCTTACTAATTCTTCATGAGATAAGTTGTTAAGGTTGTTCATGACTAAACTCTTGATGGTCGATTTATCTATAATTGTCGATACATTCAAATCACTGGAATTTAATTCAGAAGACGAGATGTTATAACCAATCTCAATTCTAGGAATAACGTTACTTTTTCCTTGTAGGTCGATATAAAGCCCTTTTCCCCAATCGGCTTCTACCGATTGGCTAGCATCATTGATGAAATTATGAAAATCACTCCAGTAGGATGCAGCGTGACTATTAGCACAAGATCCAGGACTCACCATCAGGTTAGGATCCATTTTTGAGCGATGTAAGTTGTTAATAATGATATGGGCATAACCGCCAGTTTGAGCAAATATTTCATCTTGTATACGTCGTGCTAAAATATCTGTATTGACATCTCTTTCAATGGCACCACAAGTTCTGTCTGGTAAGTTGGCATCGTTGTCGTCATAAAACACACCACCAATAGTCTCTCCTGAAAGTAGAACACCACCATGTGGTACAGAGATAATGATAGGTAAATTACCTGGGATATATTCTATGTATTCATTCTGAAAACTACTAAATATTGATACGCCAGGTGTTTGGGCAGTTGCCATATATGTACCAATGGCAAAACAGAGTAGGTAAGTAATTTTTTTCATCGTTGTTGTATTTCAGATTTGGGACAATCTTTGTTAGTAACGGGACTAAAATACAAGTGTTTACGACAAAAAACCAAATTTTATCGATTAAATGTAAAAATTAGTGAGAATTAACTTTCAAAACTTCTGGCATTTTCGCTTTAAAACGGTTTAATCGTGGAATAGACACATTCCTGATATAGCCATTGTTTGGGTGGAGTCTTTCATAATTTTGATGGTAGTCTTCGGCTATCCAAAATTTTTGGAACGGATAGATTTCAGCGGCTATCGGACTATCAAGCGCTTCTGCTAACGCCTTCTTTTTCGACTCAATAATTTGTTTTTGCTCATCATTTTGATAAAAAATGATGGATCGGTATTGGGATCCACGATCTGGGCCTTGACCATTAACTTGAGTGGGATCCTGCGATGCAAAATAAACGTCTACCAAGGTTGAAAAACTAACAACGTTAGGATCATAGATCACTTCAACTGCCTCTGCGTGGCCAGTCTTACCCGTATTGCTCAATTCATAGGTTGGATTTTCTGTATGTCCACCTGAATAACCATTAATGACTTCTTCCACGCCTTTTACGCTTTCATATACCGCTTCAACACACCAAAAACAGCCACTGGCAAAATACGCTTTAGCTTTTCCATTTTCTATAGGTACCTCCTTTGGTTCTGCATTGATCACGGCGAGTTGCTTATCGTTATTTTGTGCCGTGTTTTGACAGCTCATTAATAAGACAAGGACGATTGTTGGAAGGAATCTTTTCATGTAAATTTCTTTTTATTTTTTATTCGGTCGTAAAAAGTTACCAAAACTTAATAGCAATTTTGTGAAAATTATATTAAAATGAAAAAGCCCTTGTCAAATTTGACAAAGGCTTTTACTTACTTATAATTTAATGGATTAAAGTTTAGAAAACATTTTCTCCATTTTTTCTTTTTCTTCTTGCGCGAGTTCTGCATCTACTAAGATACGACCACTGTGTTCGTCAGTAATGACTTTTTTTCTTGAAGCGATTTCCACTTGAATTTGAGGAGGAATCGTAAAGAAAGAACCTCCAGAAGCACCTCTTTCGATTGGCACAACTGCTAAACCATTCTTGACATTGTTTCTGATGCGTAAATACGCATTTACCAGACGATCATCCAGTTTCTTTTGGAAATCCTCGGATTTTTTAATCAAGGCTTCTTCTTCTTTTTGAGTTTCCGCTAAAATGGCATCTAATTCACTTCTTTTGTGCTTTAAATGTGTTTTACGGTCTTTCAGACGGTCTTTTGTTTCGTCTATGACTTCTTTTTTCTGTTCAATTTGAACTTTAAATTCTTTAATATGTTTTTCAGCCAATTGAATTTCCAATTCTTGGAACTCAACTTCTTTTGTTAAAGAATTGTATTCTCTGTTATTTCTAACATTCTTTTGCTGTTCAGAGTACTTTTTGATAAGCGCTTTCGCTTCTTCAATCAAGTTTTTCTTTCCTTTAATCTGATCATCAATTAAATCAAGGTTGGTTGCGAGCTTTTCAAGTCGTGTATTTAAGCCTTCAACTTCATCTTCTAAATCTTGCACCTCTAAAGGAAGCTCTCCTCTAACGTTTCTTATTTCATCGATTCTAGAATCAATTAATTGTAAATCATAGAGTGCTCTTAACCTATCTTCAACAGATGCTTCAGCTTTTTTTGCCATAATTATAAATACTTTACCGGATTTGTATTCGTCGTTG
>JAAEZI010000077.1 GCA_018222915.1 Algicola sp.
TGGAAAATATTGCGTTAATTGATTCTTTTTCAGAATTTAAAGACGATAAGTTAATCGATCGAGTGACGTTAATGGCGATTTTAGAAGATGTACTCAGAAATGCGTTAAAGAAGAAGTATGGTGATGATGATAATTTTGACATTATTATAAATCCTGATAAAGGGGATTTGGAGATTTGGAGAAATCGTGTGGTTGTGGCCGATGATGAAGTTGAAGAGCCTAACCAAGAGATTGCCTTATCTGAAGCTCAAAAAATAGAGCCAGATTTTGAAGTAGGAGAAGATGTTGCTGAAGAGGTGAAATTAGTAGATTTAGGACGTCGTTCTATTTTGGCTTTGCGTCAAAATTTGATCTCTAAGATTCATGAACACGATAACACGAACATTTATAAGCAGTTTAAAGAGCTTGAAGGAGAAATATATTCTGCTGAAGTACATCACATTCGCCATAGAGCTATCATCCTTTTAGATGATGAAGGGAATGAAATCATCCTTCCGAAGGATAAACAAATTCCATCAGATTTTTTCCGTAAAGGAGAAAACGTGAGAGGAATTATTGAAAGTGTTGAATTAAAAGGGAACAAGCCAGCAATTATCATGTCCAGAACGGCACCGGCATTTTTGGAAAAATTATTCGAGCAAGAAATCCCTGAAGTATTTGATGGATTAATTACGATAAAGAATGTCGTGAGAATTCCTGGTGAAAAAGCTAAAGTGGCCGTAGATTCTTATGACGATAGAATTGATCCTGTTGGCGCTTGTGTTGGTATGAAAGGTTCTAGGATTCACGGTATTGTAAGAGAATTAGGTAATGAGAACATTGATGTGATCAATTACACGAATAACTTGCAACTGTTTATTACAAGAGCATTGAGTCCTGCAAGAGTCACCTCAATTAAAATTGATGAGGAAACGAAACGTGCTGAAGTACTGTTAAAACCGGAGGAAGTTTCAAAAGCCATTGGTAGAGGTGGTCACAATATCCGTTTGGCTGGAAAGTTAACAGGTTATGAAATTGACGTATTTAGAGAAGGTGCAGAGGAAGATGTTGAGTTAAGAGAGTTTTCAGATGAAATAGAAGGCTGGATTATAGATGAATTCAGTAAGGTTGGTTTGGATACCGCAAAAAGTGTACTAGAACAAGATGTTGATGACCTTGTGAAACGTACCGATTTAGAAGAAGAAACAATATTAGATGTTATTAGAATTCTGAAAGAAGAATTCGAAGATTAATACCAACGTAACAATTAAAAGGTTAATTTGGTAAAATAGATTTTTAAGTTATATTACAAGCAATTTATGGCTCAAACTAGGTTAAATAAAGTACTAAGGGAATTAAATATCTCTATAGATCGCGCTGTTGATTTTTTAGAATCAAAAGGTGTTGAAATAGAGAAGAGCCCTAATACGAAAATTTCAGAAGACGTTTATAAAGTTCTTTCCGATGAGTTTCAAACAGATGCCAACAAAAAGGCAGAATCCCAAGAGGTAAGTGAAGCGAAACTAAAGGAAAAGGAAGAACTTCGTGAACAACGTGAGCGTGAATTGGAAGAAAAAGCGCAAAAGGAAGCCGCCAAGAGCCGCGAGGTGGTGAAGGCAAAAGCTGAATTAAGTGGTCCGAAACAGGTTGGTAAAATTGACTTGAATAAAGATAAACCAGCGGTAGAGAAAAAAGCGCCAGAAGCAAAGGAAACGCCAAAAGAAGCGGTGAAGCCTGCTGCGGAAGCACCGAAAGAGAAGGAAGCGCCTAAAGCAAAAGCAGACAAAGTTGAAGAAAAGGCTAAGCCCGAAGTGAAGGCTAATGAAACACCTGCAAAAAAGGAAGAGGCAGCAAGTTCAGATGAACCGGCTGAAGAAACGCTAAAAACGCAGTACAAAAAGCTCTCTGGACCTAAAATTGCTGGTGATAAAATTGACTTATCTAAGTTCAATAAGCCGAAAAAGAAAAAAGAAGAGAAAAAATCGAGTTCCGATTCTGATAATAAGAAGAAGCGACGTCGTATTAGTAAAGGACCTTCAGGAGGTGATAATCGATCCAATAATCGAGGCAACCAAAGAGGTGGATACAAAGGAAAAAATCAAGGGAAGCGTTCTACTGTTAAAGAAGAGCCAAGTGCAGAGGAAGTCCAAAAACAAGTGCGTGAGACCTTAGAAAAACTTCAAGGTAAATCAAACAAAGGTAAAGGGGCTAAGTATCGTAGAGAGAAAAGAGAACAACATAGAGAGCAAACAGAGAAAGACCTTCAAGCGGAAGCAGCTGAAAGTAAAATTCTAAAAGTAACAGAGTTTGTTACGGCGAGTGAAGTAGCAACCATGATGAATGTGTCTGTAACTGAAATTATCTCAGCTTGTATGTCGCTCGGAATGATGGTTACCATGAACCAAAGATTAGATGCCGAAACCCTATCAGTGGTCGCAGATGAATTTGGTTATGAGGTTGATTTTGTCACGGCAGATATTGAGGAATCGATTGAAGAAATTGAAGATAAGCCAGAAGATTTGGTTACGCGTGCTCCAATTGTCACAGTGATGGGTCACGTAGATCACGGTAAAACCTCTTTACTAGATTATATCCGTAAGGAGAACGTGATTGCAGGAGAGTCAGGTGGAATTACACAGCACATTGGTGCGTATGGCGTACAACTAGATAACGGACAAAAAATAGCATTCTTAGACACACCTGGTCACGAAGCCTTTACAGCGATGCGTGCTCGTGGTGCTCAAGTTACCGATTTGGCCATTATTGTAATAGCTGCTGATGATGCCATCATGCCGCAAACAAAAGAGGCGATTGCTCACGCACAAGCTGCAGAAGTGCCA
The DNA here is from genome assembly GCA_018222915.1 of Algicola sp. Classification (GTDB taxonomy): domain Bacteria; phylum Bacteroidota; class Bacteroidia; order Flavobacteriales; family Flavobacteriaceae; genus Psychroserpens. The sequence continues at coordinate 2,820 of JAAEZI010000077.1, forward strand.
ATTGTTTTTGCTATTAATAAAATTGATAAGCCTGGTGCTAATCCTGAAAAAGTAAAAGAAGGTTTAGCGAACATGAATTTATTAGTTGAAGATTGGGGAGGAAAAATCCAGTCTCATGATATTTCAGCTAAAAATGGAACAGGTATTAAGGAATTACTAGAAAAGGTATTACTCGAAGCAGAATTATTAGAATTAAAAGCGAACCCAAATAAAATTGCCAGTGGTACTGTTGTTGAAGCATTCTTAGATAAGGGTCGAGGATATGTGTCAACCATACTGGTACAAGCCGGTACTTTACGTGTAGGAGACTATGTATTAGCTGGTAAAAACAGTGGTAAGGTGAAAGCGATGCACGATGAACGAGGGAATGAAGTTGAAGCTGCAGGTCCATCAACACCAGTATCGATCTTAGGATTGGATGGTGCGCCACAGGCAGGTGATAAGTTTAGTGTGTTTGAAGATGAACGTGAAGCGAAGCAAATTGCTGCTAAGCGTACGCAATTACAGCGAGAACAATCGGTGCGTACACAACGTCATATCACCTTGGATGAAATCGGACGAAGAATTGCGCTTGGTGATTTCCAAGAGTTGAATATTATTCTTAAGGGTGATGTGGATGGTTCTGTGGAAGCATTAACAGATTCATTCCAGAAATTATCAACTGAAGAAATACAAGTGAATATCATTCATAAAGGCGTTGGAGCGATTACAGAAAGTGATGTGTTGTTAGCAACCGCTTCAGATGCTATTATTATCGGATTTAACGTAAGACCAATGGGTAATGCACGCCAAATCGCTGATAATGAGGAAATCGATATTAGAACATATTCCATCATCTATGATGCTATTAATGATCTGAAGGACGCGATGGAAGGCATGTTGTCACCAGAATTGAAAGAGGAAGTGACAGGTACTGCTGAAATCAGAGAAACCTTTAAGATTTCTAAAATTGGTACGATTGCAGGATGTATGGTTACCAGTGGAAAGATTTACAGAAACTCTGGTATCCGTTTAATTAGAGATGGTGTGGTCATCCATACTGGAGAGCTCGTGTCGTTGAAACGTTTCAAAGATGATGCGAAAGAAGTGTCTAAAGGCTACGATTGTGGTATGCAGTTAAAAGGCTATAACGATATCCAAGTGGATGATGTAATTGAAGCTTTCCAAGAAGTTGAGGTTAAGAAAAAGTTGAAATAATCATAAATATTGAAATTAAAAAAAGCGACTCATGACGAGTCGCTTTTTTTAGTTCTAACGTTGAATCAATTCTGAAATTAATCATCTTTTTTGGGTTCAAAAACCATCGCTTTAGAGAATTTCTTTTTGATCTCTAAAAGGGCGATATCTGCTTCTAATCGCGTGCTAAAATTTCCGACCCATACCTTATAGTTAGGAGTTTCATAAACCAATTCTGATGGCCACTGTGAAAAGGTGTTCTCAAATTTTTGTCTTAACGCCATAGCTTCGGAACGCGATCCAAAATCCAATTGTATTTTATACAAGTTGGTGGTTTTAACGTCTTTTTTATACTCCAAAAGTTTCGTGATGTCATCATCTTGGTCAATAACGACCGTACCTTGTTGTCCAAATCCCTGATTTACAACCATAAAAAAGCTAAGTGAGATAAGGGCTGTTTTTATATTTATGAGTTTCATATTTTTTGAAATTTAATACAAAGAAAACATTTTTTTTTCAGTGTGGTTTTGATAGTTGACATTATTAACTAAATTGCACTGTTTTTTATTATTTAGAATCCTTATAAATTATCAATTAACAGTTCTGTAACATTTCCAAAATCGACTTTAAGTGTTATTTTTGCATGAGATTTTACAAACGTTTTTTTCATGCCTATGATAATGAAAAAATCATACCAAAGTTTAGAAGATAATTCAACTAACAATATGATACAGGTGATTTACCGTCAACTAGCCTCAAAAATTCCTTATCTGGGATTGGTTATTTTACTTACGTTTACTACTTCACTTACTGCTCAAGAAGGTGATCCTGCAAAAGGAAAAACTTTATTTAATACCAACTGTGCCGCATGTCATGCTTTAGATAGACCTATGACAGGTCCTGCTTTGCGTAATGTTGAAGCGCGTTTAGCTGAGGAGCAAGGATTAGGTAGAGATTGGCTTAATTCATGGATTCGTAATAGTGCTGGCATGGTGAAGTCTGGTGATGCTTATGCGAATCAGATTTTTAACGAGTACAACGGAACGGCAATGACCGCGTTTCCGCAATTAACCGATCAGGATATTTCTGATATTCTTGCGTATACTGCTGAGCCAGCTCCAACGCCTGATGAAGACGATGATACGGCATCCACTACCACTGTTGTGGAGCCAGGTATTTCAAACAAATTGATTCTTGGTGCACTCGCTATTTTATTTGCTTTGTTAGCGA